>JAFYLS010000118.1 GCA_017550035.1 Clostridia bacterium | reverse complement strand
CGCGTACGGCGACATGACCGAAGAAGCGGATTACCTTGCCGCCTGCGACATGCTGGATATGGATTCCTTTGCCGATTATCTGGCGCTGACCTTCTACATCTGCAACGACGACAGCATTTTTGAAGGCAACAACTGGCAGCTCTGGCGCGTGCGCGAACCGGAAGAAAATGCCATCGCTCCCGCAGACGGCAAGTGGCGCGTGATGCTCTTTGACTCGGACCACGCCGCCGGGGTATACCAGAGCGGCGCCAACTACATGGAACGCAACATTGACGGAAAGATTTTTGACGAAGCGGAAGACGGACATCCCGCCCGCCTGGCTCAGTCGTTGATCTGGAACGACGATTTCATGGAAAAACTGATCACAGCCATGCTGGATGTACGCAATTTGTACTTTGAAGAAAGCCGCGCATCCAAACTGCTGAACGATATGACAGCCCAGTACCAGCCCTACGCCCCGGATACCTTCCGCCGCTTCGGTCCCATGTGGGGCCCCTGGTGGGACGCAAAGGGCGCCTACGGCAATAACCTGAGGGACGTGGGTACCTTCTTCACCGGCCGCTATGACGGCTTCCCCTCCGTGTTGCAGGACGCCTTCTCCCTGGACGATCCCATCACCGTTACCCTTGCGGCAGAAGGTGCGGGCATGATCCGGGTGAACGGGCGCAGCGTCACAGTCACAAAGCCTCTGGAACTGGTCTATTTCCCCGGCCTTCCCCTGACGCTGGAAGCCATTGCACAGGACGGCAGCGCCTTTACCTTCTGGCAGATCCCGGAAAGCGACACCGTGATCGAGGATCTCTGTACCCCGTCCTTCACCCTGTACCCCGAGGAAAGCATTACCCTCACCGCCGTGTTTGAATAAAGGAGGCGCACCCATGACTGAAATACGCGCACGGATCAAGCAGCTGCTGCCCCATCTTTTTCTCATTGACGATGCGGGCGAAGGCACCTGCTATTTGCTCTGCGGCAGCGAAAGGGCGCTGCTCATCGACACCGCCAACGGGCAGGAAAATTTAAAGGAGATCGTCGAAAAGCTGACCCATCTCCCCGTCACCGTCATCAACACCCACGGGCACTGCGACCATATTTTCGGCAACGTCTATTTTGACGAAGCGCACCTTCACGCAAAAGATCTGCCCCTGATGAAAGAGCACTTTGGCTTTTTCAAAGAATATATGGACGAGCGCAGTTTGACCCCCTGTCCCGTTAAAACCATCGAGATCGGCGACACCCTCGACCTTGGCGATCTGACCGTGGAAATCGTGGACCTGAAGGGCCACACCCCCGGCTCCATCGGCATTCTGGACAAGAAGGACCGCATTCTCTTTTCCGGCGACGGCTGCAACAACCATCTGTGGATGCAGCTGGAAGAAAGCCTGTCCATAGCCGATTTGGAAGAGACGCTGCTGCAGCTGAAGCAGCAGCACGACGGGGATTTTGACTTCATCCTCACCGGACACGCCCGGGACCTGGCCCCCAAAGCCATGCTTTATAAACTGATGAAGGGCGTTCGGGAGCTTCGGGAAGGAAAAACCGAAAATGATCTCCCCTACAATTATTTCGGCGGGCAGTGCCTGCAGCACCCCTTGAGCGATATCCCGGGCGAATGCATCGTTTACAGCGAAAACAAACTTTGATATGCCGTCACCGAAAGGAGAACATAACCATGACTCAGGTACGCTGGGAATATCTGACCCCTCCGGAATTTAAAAAACTGGCCAAAGAAGAAAAGGTCTGCATCCTGCCCATCGGCTCATTGGAACGCCACGGCGAACACATGCCCTTTGGCACCGACGGCCTGACCGCCCACAAGGTCAGCGTGCTGGCCGCGGAAAAGGAACCTTGCGTAGTCTTCCCCGCCTACTGGTTCGGGCAGGTGCATGAAGCCTCCTGCTTTGCCGGCACCGTCAACTTCCCCACCGATCTGCTTTGCAAAATGCTGGAAACGCTGCTGGACCAGATCGCCCAGAACGGTTTTGAAAAGATCCTCCTCGTCAGCGGTCACGGCGGCAACGCCCATTTCCTGGATTATTTCATGATGTCCCAGATGGAACGGGACGTGAATTATACCCTGTATTACGCCTTCACGCTTTCCGGGCCCCGGTTTAATGCGCTGGACATCTGGGATGCGCCCGGCGGCGGTCATGCCGACGAAAGCGAAACCAGCATGATCATGGCGGTGGCGCCCGGCACGGTCAAAATGGAACAGCAGATTTTCCCCGAACCCATTCTGCCCGGCGAAGACTTGAAGCACCTGTGGGAAAAAGGCATCCTCACGCCCCTGTGGTGGTACGGCATGTACCCCGAAAACGTGTCCGGCACGCCCTCTGCCGCCACGGCAGAAAAGGGCCAAAAGGCGCTGGACGCCGCTGTGGAGGACATTGCAGACGTGATCCGCACCGTAAAAAAGGATACCGCCGCCCCCCGCATCCGGCAGGAATTCTGCCGCCGCCACAGAGAAGTAAAGGACATGAAGTAACGCTCGCACTTTGATTTCATCCAAAGAAAGGCATCTGATTGTTTTATGAATTGTACGCCCGAACAGAAGCTTCTGTCGCTCTATGAAAACCAGCAGGTCTTTCACGGCGAAATGCACGACCATTCCGCATCCGGCGGCACCAGCGACGGCAAATGCACGCTGGATGTGTGGATCGATGAAATGAAGAACCTTGCCATGGACTTTGCCGCCATTCTGGATCACCGGCAAATCCGGCACATGTACCTTCCAAACTGGCAGGACGGCCTGTTCATTCCCGGCACAGAGCCCGGCACCTTCATCACCGACAGTAATGCCACCCGTCAGGACATGCACTACCTGATGCTCTTCCCGGACAGAGATCTGGTAGCCAGACTGCTTGAACAGTTCCCCGAATTCGAATTCACCGGCGGCACGGAGGGGCATTTTACCTATCCCACCTTTACAAGGGCGCGCTTTGGGGAACTGATCGACTCCGTCACGGACATGGGCGGCTTCTTCGTGCACCCCCATCCCAAGCAGTACCTGCAGAGCGATGATCCCTGCCAGTACTGGTTCCGGGATTTTACCGGCATTGAAGTGTTCTACTGGGCCATGGAAAGTGAATATACCCGGGAGAACTACAAGCTGTGGCTGGATCTCCTCAAAGACGGAAAGCGTATTTTTGCCTGCGCCGGCGGCGACCAGCACGAAAGACCCCACGATCTGTGCCTGACCACGCTGTATGCCGGGGAAAAAACCTCTGCTTCCTTCATCGAAAAGCTGCGCAAGGGTGACTTTACCTGCGGTCCCGTCAGCATCCGCATGCTGATGGGCGATACGGTGGCGGGCGGCGTATGCGCCTTTGAAAATCAGACCCTCACCGTCTGCACCGGCGATTTCCACAAATCCGTCAAGGATCCCGCCCACAAATACCGCCTGGTGGTGTTGGACGATCAGGGCGTCATCCATCAACAGGAGATCTCCTGCGAGGAAGATACCTTTGTGACGCTGCCTGTGCGCAAGGACGCAAAGTTTGTCCGCGCAGAAGTATTCGACCTGGTTCGCTACATGCGCATTGCCGTGGGCAACCCCATCTGGAACAAATAACGCAGGCAAAATAAAATAGCTTTCCGGTAAACTGCCGGAAAGCTTTTCTTTTTCCTATTTACGGTTGTTTATTTTATTCCCTTGTTTTGATCCTGTTACTTTACTTCTTCAAACCGGTCCGCGCCCTGATGGCACAGGGGACATTCATCCGGCGGCGATTCGCCCTCGGCTTCATAGCCGCATACGGTGCATTTCCAGCGGCGTTTGCCGGACGCTTTTTCCACAGGCAGAACGCTCTGAACGCTGCCGTCCACCGGGCGGAAGGCTTCCTTGCCGTGATTGCACAGGGGGCAGACGTAATCCTCCGGTACCTCATCGCCTTCGTACACATAGCCGCACACTTCGCAGACCCAGGCCTTTTTCTTCGCCGGGGCAGGCTTGGGCTTGATATGGCTCTGATAATAACCGTAGGTGCAGGGCGCTTTCTGAGAAAGCACTTCTCCCTCCGTCACTTCGCCGATGAAGAAAGTATGAGTGCCCAGATCCACCGCAGAAACCACTTTGGCGGCAAAGTAGGCATTGGTATATTCCGTCAGGCGCAGCAGACCGTTTTCCGCTCGCTGCACGCTGTCAAAGCCGGAAAACTTATCTGCGTCGCGGCCTGACTGCATGCCAAAGCGCTTGAACACATCAAAGGGGGCGTCGGTGCACAGCGTGGATACATTAAAGCATCCGGTACGCAGCACCATATCGTGAGTCAAATTTCGCTTGTTAACCGATACGCCGATGCGCACGGGATTTTCGGCGATCTGCACCGCCGTATTGATGATGCAGCCGTTGTCCTTTCCGTTTTCCCGGGCAGAAAGCAGATACAGACCGTAGGTGATATTGTATAAAGCTTTGGGATCCATTTTCATTCTCCTTTTCTCAGGCGCCTGCATCGCGCCGGTTGATATATCCCTGCTCCGATCGAAGCATGTGTCTTCATCCTTTTCACAAGGATTATACCCATTTCCCGGCTTCCAAATCCCATTCCATATGCAAAACAAAAAAGAGAACCGCCCCTTGTTGGGCGATTCCCCGAAAAACCCGATTTACATGCATCAGGCGCCTTCAAACACGTTCTGCTTTATAGGAAGCAAAAGATGATGTTGGCCAAAATCAGCGTATGGAGAATAATGTGATACAAATCCGGCACAAGCCTTTTCTCGCTCATGGGAAAGAGGCGAAGCGTGCCCATGAAGCAGCCATTGTATCCCTTCAGTTTCTGTTCGCTTGCGCCAAAAAGGGTAAAGTACCAGTGGCAAAAAAACTGCACAATGAACCAAAGGAGCAATACGGCAAATAAAATCCACTTTCCGGCAGGCTGAAAGAAGTGGTATGAAACCATTCCGGCGCTGTACATGCACAGCATCACAAACTCCGCGCTTTTGATTCCTATCCCTTCCACCAGCAGGCATTTTCCGATACGATAGGTTGTTATGCAGCCAAAGAACCATATCCAAAGCGCCGCCTGAATCAGAATCGTCATCATCTTTTGCACCACCGCATTCTTTTCATTCGTCCGCCATCACAGTTCAAGCACTTCGCCATCCCTGCAAATCTGCTTCAGTTCGCCATCCCGAATCAAATACGCTTCTCCATGCAGCGTAGTTTTCCCCTCATCAATGAATACGAAACTTCCGTCATTGAGCGCCAGAATATCATGCCCGAAGCTGTCCGCAAAGGTGATATCCTCAATCAGGCGCAGGCCGTCCAGATAGTCCTCCCGAAGGCTTTGGAAATGGGGAAAAAGGTTGATATCGGTTATTCCAAGTCCTGTAATCCAGCGTTCATACGACGGGTCTGTTGCTTCGCCTTCAAGTTCCGGACCGGCATATACCATATCTGCGCAGTTCATAGAGCCTGCACTCCAGGCGACAATGGTTCCCCTGTAGCCCTGCAGACGCTCTCTCAAGCACAGCTGCTTCATGAACTTGTTTTGTGTGGGCACGTGACCGCCCGCCAAAAGCAGCACGTCGATATTTTTCAAATCCTCCACGGCATCAGGATTTCGGTCATCACACTTATCAAAGTGCGAAACGCTCAATCCGCTCATGGGAAAAGATTCCTTCAAACAGTTGAAGATGCTGTCGTTCTTTTCATAATTGCAGGGGTCGGCGCAAATCATCAGCATCCTTGCATTGGGTATCCAATGTGATTTCAGCGTGTCCACCAGCCCGTTTTGCTGAAACAACATCGAGGGCTCCCGCTTTCCGATCACATTGCCCAAGCCGCCAAGAAAGCTTGTCAGTACCGCCTTCATCAAAATCATCTCCATGAATCAGAATTTAGAAATTGAACTTGAAAATACACTTGTGGGTCTCGCCTTCGTTGATTCGCATATCGTTATCCTCAGGCAATTCCACCACGCCAAGAAACTCTCCCTGCAGATATTCACAGGTTCTTTTGGATGCCAGGTTATCAGGGTTGCAGGTGATGTACAAATAACGCATCCCGTGCCGTTGCGCCAGAGAAAACAGCAGTTTGCAGGCTTTTGCAGCATAATGGTGTCCCCTGTATTCCTCGTTGATGCAATATCCGATGTGCCCACCAAAGTAAAGCCCATCGGTGTATCCGATTCGCAAATCACACATTCCCATTCTGTTGCCGCTTAAATCGCATATATGAAAATGATACGCCGGCACCCAGTTTCTCTCAGGGTTTTCGGGAGACAAACGGTCAACCACCAGTTTGATTTCTTCATTTTCCAGAAAATCCGTATTCAAAAACTCCACGCTGCGTCCCTCCCCCTGAAAATTCACTTTTCCCGAACTGATCACATTATAGCACAGAAACAACAGACATAACAGACCATTTTCATCATTCATCTCTCTGATTTATCCACCCAACCTTTGACCCCATCGGTTTCAGGCGCTTTTCTCCCCCTAAGGGATACGAGTCTGAATTGCAGTATCAAGAGATCCTTGAAAGAACGAATGGATGCTTCAAAGACATTTGTTCTAATTGTTGGTGACAATACTGCATCGGTTCGTAGTGGATCCTGTCAATACTGTTCAAGCTATACAAAGTATTCTTGGGGTAGCTATTGTGCAAGAAACCACAGCGTCGATCTTCGTAGCTATATCGAATATGAATGTGATAAGGCTATTGAGGCAGGAATTAAGATCGTGGTTTTGTATAATGCAGGGCGCGTAGACAAAAACAAATGTCCTCAAGCTTTGCGAAACTATGGAAATCACGTTCCAATGTGGTATTGGAATGATGGCAGCTATCACTGGGATTATCAGGCAATCAAGAATGCAATCCAATAAAAGCGTACTCAAAGCAGAGCCAGCTTGCTGTGAAGTGAGCTGGCTTTTTCTCGTCTCCGTGACCGATAACAATTCATCTTAGAATTTTGTCAATGAAACCAGATTGACAGAAAATTTTGCTACACCTATAATTCCTCTTGGAACCTTCCACTTCAATCAGCTTCCACTTTTGCGGATTTCACAGAGTAAAAATCAGGGATCTTCCACTTCGGCTTCCACTTTCGCATGAAAAAAGGATGACCTCTTGGTGAGATCATCCTTGATTATCCCCTCAATCAGAGGGTGAAACCCTCTGATTACTTGCCGAAGTAGCGCTTCAAAAGGCCTTCGAAAGCCTTGCCATGTCGGGCTTCATCGCGGGCCATTTCATGCACGGTGTCATGGATGGCGTCCAGGTTCAGTTCCTTCGCCAGCTTGGCCAGTTCGAACTTGCCGGCAGTAGCGCCGTTTTCGGCATCCACGCGCATTTCCAGG
>JAFYLS010000117.1 GCA_017550035.1 Clostridia bacterium | reverse complement strand
AGAGGTTGGTAAGTCTAAACGGAAACGAAGACGGGGTCTAATCACCACTGATTAGACCCCGAATAGTCACCTCAATCCGCTTAAGGATGTATTAAGTTACAAAAGGTGACGGGCAAACAATCTTTTCTAACGAAAGGAATATGCGAATTATGAACAAGACAACCTTTGCCGCCGATTTGTATGAATCGGTTTTTTGTCTGACAGCGCACAAGCAGGAACCTTAAATGCTTGTATCCCTGCGCATTTTCTGCTACAATCAAACCATGCAAAGGAGGCCGTTTCATATGATGGAAGAAGTCAGACTGTTTCTTGCGCGCATCGGCATGGATCCGGACATGAAGATTGATTTGACGGTGGATCTTCTGCGTCAGGTGCAGCAGCACTGCGTGACCCATATCGCCTATGAGAATCTGGATATTCTGGCGGGCAAAAGTCTGCAGCTGGACTGGGAAAGCATTTTTGACAAGATCGTCAGGCAAAAGCGCGGCGGGTACTGCTTTGAGCTGAACGGACTTTTGACCGATATGCTGCGCCTGATGGGCTTTCATGCCACCGAACGGTTTGCGCGCTTTCTGCTGGGTGAAAGGGAAGCGCCCATGCGCCGGCACCGGGTCACGGTGGTGCATCTTCCGGACGGCGATTATCTGATGGATATCGGCGTGGGGATCATTGCGCCCCGGCAGCCGCTGAGATTGGAAAAGGATACCGTGCAGCAGATGAACGGCGAAAGCTATCGCTTTACCCGGGATCTCCGTCACGGCTGGGTGCTGTGGCAGCTGCGCGGGCGCATCTGGCACCAGTATATCTGCTTTAACGATGACATGGCCTATCCTGTGGACTTCGTGCAGCCCTCCTTCTACTGCGAAAAGCATCCGGATTCGCCCTTTAATAAGGACTATATGCTGTCCATCAAGACGGAAAAGGGCCGCCGTACCATCGACGGGTGCTGCTATAAGGAATTTGAGGGCGAGGAACTGGTCTGTATCGAAGAAAACCTTTCCGAAGAAACGTTGAAGGAACGGATGCGCAGCGTATTTTTCCTGAATGTGTGACGGACGAAATGCAAACCGGCTGTTTTCGATTTTTTCGGTTTTTTTGAATTTTTCCGGTTTCACCTGTTGCAAGCACGGAAAAACCGGGTATATAATTCATGTAACAGGGAGAGCATAAAAACCACTCCCGTATGAAAGAAAACATCAAGAAGAATCTGGAAGGAGATTTTCACTATGAAATATGAATGCCCCTGCAGCTACATCTATGACCCCGCGATCGGCGATCCCGACGGCGGCATTGCCCCCGGCACGGCCTGGGAAGATATTCCCGAAGATTGGGTGTGCCCCGTGTGCGGCCTGGGTAAGGACGCCTTCACCCCTGTGGAATAAACAAGCGTAGACGGAAAGACCGGCTTTACAAGAGCCGGTCTTTTTGCGTTATTGACGGGAAAATGCGAAAAATGGTATAATCAAAAGGAATATGCAGGCAGTTCTCCGGGAGATGGAGAACCGGGAGGCAACGTGAAAAAAGAATGGATCCGTACGCGGAGTGATAAATTTCAATTGTTTGAGACCCTGAAGCGCAACCGGGAAAAGCGCACGAAGACCGGCCTTGCCTTTATCGAAGGCGTACAGATGGTGGAGCAGAGCATCCGCCACAACTGGCACTTTGCCGCCATGGCGGTGATGGACGGAAAAAGGCTGTCCGGCTGGGCGGAGGATATGATCGCGAAAGCCGATCCGGACGTAGTGTATCACATGGCGCCCGAACTGATGCAGGAGCTAAGCGACCGGGACGACACCTGCGAGATCATCGGCCTTGTTAAAATGCGCGGGGACGGCCTTCAGCGCATGGCAAAAAAGGCAGGGGAATCGGATGCGGCGCCCTTCTATGCGCTGTTTGACAGGCCCCAGTCTCCCGGCAATCTGGGCACCTTTTTGCGTTCTGCCGATGCCTTTGGCGCCCACGGCGCCATTATCACAGGCCATGCGGCGGACTGCTACGATACCCAGTCGCTGCGTGCCAGCGTGGGCACGGCCTTTGCCATTCCTTTTGCCAATCTTGCCTCTGCGGAAGAAGCGGTGGAGTGGCTGAAAAATCAGGAAAACCCGCCCCTCATCGTGGGCACCAGCGCCAAGGGCGAAAAGAACATTTCCGAAATCGACCTGACCGGCCCCGTAGCGTTGGTCATCGGCAACGAGACCTTCGGCATGAGCAAAGCCTGGAAGGAAAAGTGCGACGTGCTGGTCAAAATTCCCATCATGGGCGCGGCTTCTTCCTTGAACGCCGGCTGCGCTGCGACCGTGTGCTTTTACGAGATCAGCCGTCAGCGTGGGGAAAAGAAGCGCTGAATGCTGCTGGGTGTGCAAAGGGCGGGGGTTGCTGAGCAACTGCCGCTGCACCCGATGCCGAAAACATGAGAAAAACGTCGAAGGAGTACCGACATGAGTCCTAAAGCGAAAGAACGCCTGCTGTTTGTATGCGGCGTAGCCATCTGCTTTGCGCTGGCAGGCGTATCCGTCTTTCTGGAAGATCTGATCCCCGGCGGGGTGCTGGGCGCCTCCATCATTGCCCTGTTTGCGGGCACGGTCATCAACAGCTTTTTCCATCCCGCATGGATGAAGCCTGCGCTGAAGTTTACCTCCAAGCGCGTGCTGAAGGCGGCCATTGTGCTGCTGGGCGCCTCCCTTTCGGTCAATACCATTATGTCCGTTGGCAAGATGACTTTCTTTGTGATGGTCTTCACCTTTGCCATGTGCTTTGGCGGCGGCTATCTGATCCGCAAGCTGTTTAAACTGAACTGGAAGTTGAGCAACCTGATCTCTGCCGGCACAGGCATCTGCGGCGGCTCTGCCATCGCGGCCATCGCACCGGTGATCGACGCTGATGATAAGGATATTGCTTTTGCCCTGTCCTCCACATTTCTCTTTGATATGCTCATGATCGCCCTGTATCCCCTGATGGGCAAGGCGCTGGGCATGTCGGACATTGCCTACGGCATCTGGGCGGGTACGTCGGTCAACGATACCGCCAGCGTCGTGGCGTCCGGTTATGCGTTTTCCGAGGCTGCCGGCGACTTTGCCACCATGGTCAAACTGACCCGCACCATTGCCATCATTCCCACGGTGCTGGTGTTTGCATGGATCGGCACCCGCATCAAGCAGAAGGAACTGAAGGCCTCAGGCGAGGGCAAAAAAGTCAATCTGATGAAGATCATCCCCTGGTTTATCGGCGGTTTTCTGGCGCTGGCGGTATTGAACAGCACAGGCGTGATTCCGGCTGCGGCGTCCCTTATCCTCAAGCGCACCAGCAAATTCCTGATGGTTTCGGCACTGGCTGCCATCGGCCTTAACACCAGCTTGCTGGATTTCAAAAAAGCCGGCTTGAAGCCGATGTTCTACGGCATCACCATTGACACGCTGGTCACCTTGACCGCGCTGGGCGGTGTCTGGTGTATGGGACTGATGTAAGCACGGTTTGGCAGTTT
>JAFYLS010000116.1 GCA_017550035.1 Clostridia bacterium | reverse complement strand
TTCGCCGGCCAGATGGGCGGGATTGGGTTTCCAGGTGAGGATATAGTCCTTTTTCAGTCTGCCGGCCATCTTGCCCAGGTTTGCCCAGGGGCAGGCTGCCACGCGGCGGAGGTTTTTGATCTTCAGCACTTCGTCCAGCTTTTCGGTCAGATCGTCACAGCAGCCGTAGCCGTTGAGACCAAAGGGCTCCAGCAGACGCTTTTCAAAGGGCAGAATGGTTTCATAGAACATATCCGGCGACACGCAGGAATATTCCTGGGCTTCCGCAGCACCCCACAGATGGGAAAGGGGCGCTTCGCCGTCACGGTACGCGGGCAGATCGTCGGTATACCCCAGACCGCCGGTGTAATGATAGGTATAGTCGTTGTTGCTCTGGGGCAGGTGCAGGTCCACCGCCTGTTTGACCAGACCCTCAAAGCCCTCGCACATAAAGGCGAACACGTCCTTGACCATTTCCTCATCGTCAATCAGGTCGATGAAGAGGTTGTCCAGACCACGGAAATCGCAGTACACATGGGCAATATGGAAGTCGAAGATCTTGATGCCCGTCACGTTGACCTTCAGGTTATCGCCCACGGCGTCCCTGAGCATTTCCGCCCGCTTGTGTGCGCCGTCGATATCCACGTCTTCATCCAGCGTGGGCTTTTTCAGCTTCTTCCAGTCTTCAGGTTCTTCCACCACAGGCTTGTGGTGCCAGCTGCCGCGCGCCACGCCTTCGTTGCGCATGACAGGCAGCCCCCACCCTCTGTTGATGGGAATGCAGCCCACGGGAATATCAAAGTGGTCTTCAACAGGCACGTCGTCCTTGATATGCTCATGACGGAAAATACGCATGCGCAGCTGCCGTTCCACTTCCCGGGCAAAGGGATCTTCGCACTGCATCCGGTCCCAGGGCAGAATTTCGTCCCAGCTGCCTTCCGGCGACACAAAAATGGGCGGCAATTCGCCCTTGAGCGCCGTATGTTTGCGCCACATGTTTCTCAGTTTTTCCTGATGGGGCATCTGTGCAATATCGTGCACATATTTTGCCAGTTCCCTCAAAATCTGTTTATCTTCATGATTCAGCATGGTATTCCTCCCACAGGAGTAATTTCTGCGCACATCATATCATGTTTTGATCGGGAAGGCAAATAATTCTATTTTTCCTTTCCCATATACCGGTCCATGAACTGAGGATAATTTGCCTTCAGCAAAAGCCATGCTTCCATATCTCCCTTTCGGATGCTGCGGTCCACCAGTTTCCGGAACCGGCGTTCCGTAAGATTTTCCAGTTCCTCATCCGTCAGCCCGGGCGGCAAATCCATCATGCAGATTTCCCGATCTTTGTTTCTGTTCTTTTTCATTTGTATCCCTCCCTGCTATATTATAGATACATTTTTCAGTATAGTAAACCCCTCTCTTTCGCATCATAATGAAAAAAAGCGTCGGAGGGAGGTGCAGGCATGCTCAGCTATGAGCCATTGTGGGAAACCATGAAAAAACAGCAGGTTTCCACCTATACGCTGATCCATCAGCACGGCATTAATCCCCGCACAGTGCATAACCTGAAGCATAACCAGTCCATCACCCTCTACACCCTTGAAAAACTGTGCAGCATCCTGCACTGCACACCCAACGACATCGTTCACTTCATCAATGAACCGGAAGTATAAAAGCCTGCATTACCGCAGGCTTTTTTTATAATCCATTGCATAAATGACACTTTGCGTATATAATAGGATGCAACACTTGTTTAGGAGGAAGCGCATGAAACTTCTCTGGGAACTGTACCGCTCGTTCTTCATGATCGGCGCCATGACCTTCGGCGGCGGCTATGCCATGCTGCCCATGCTGGAGCGTGAAATCGTCAACAAGCATAAATGGGGCACGCAGGAAGAGCTGCTGGATTATTTTGCCATCGGCCAGTGCACCCCCGGCATCATCGCCGTGAACACCGCCACCTTTGTGGGCCACAAGGTAAAGGGCGTAGCGGGCGGCATTGCAGCCACCCTGGGCGTTGTTTCCCCTTCCCTTGTGATCATCACCGTGATCGCCATGGTGCTGGAAAACTTCATGGACATCGTTTGGGTGCAGAACGCCTTTGCCGGCATCCGCGTAGCCGTGTGCGCCCTGATCCTGTCCAGCGTGCTGAAGATGGGCAAGAGCAACATTAAAAAATACTGGCACGCCGCCTTTGCGGTGGCCGCCTTTATCGTGGTGGCGCTGTTTAATATGACCCCCGTGTACGTGGTGGTCGCCTGTGCTGTGCTCAGCTTTATTTTCGGAAAGAAGGTGAAGAAGGCATGATGACGCTGCTTACCCTGTGCTGGGAATTTTTCAAGACCGGTCTGTTCGCCGTAGGCGGCGGTCTGGCCACCCTTCCCTTCCTCACCCAGATGCAGCAGAAATTCCAGTGGTTCACTGCTGAAGAACTGGGCAACATGATCGCCATCGGCGAATCCACCCCCGGTCCCATCGGCGTGAACATGGCTACTTACGTAGGCTACACCACCTGCGGCATTGCAGGCGCCGTGCTGGCCACCTTGTCTCTGGTGCTGCCTTCCCTGATCGTGATTCTGGTGATCGCCAAGGCGCTGGATAAGTACAAGAGCAATCCCCTCATTCAGAACATGTTTGCCTTCATGCGTCCTGCCGTCACTGGTCTCATCGCTGCTGCAGGCTTTGCCGTTCTGAAGATCGCCCTGTTTAAGGATGCCGTGCTTTCCTTCCAGTCCATCGACTGGGTTGCCGTTGCGCTCTTTGCCGTGATGGTGTTTTTGACCCAGTGGAAAAAGCTGAAGAAACTCCACCCCATCGCCTTCATCGCCCTGGGCGCGGTCATCGGCATTGTGCTGGGCATGTAAAACAATGATTTCAAAGAATCGTTCTTTTAGGAACGGTTCTTTTCTTTTCCCGCAAATACAGCGAAAGTACATATGCCCCGGCAGGAAATCACGCCTTCCCAACGAAATGAAAGGCATACTTTTTTGATCTGTACAGGGAGGAAAGCACCCATGCCGAAATTCCAGATTGATGAACAATACCTGATCGACTGTTTCAAAGAGATCGTCAACGTACCCAGCCCCGTGGGTTATTACACCCAAATGAACCCCGTGCTGGAAAAAATCGCCGCTCAATTTGGCAAAACAGTAACTTATGATCACAAATCCACTGCCTACATCCACCTGGAAGGGAAGGACCACTCCAAAAAGGTGCTCATCGGCGCCCATGCAGACACCATTGGCTGCGTGGTGCGCAGGATCGATCCCAACGGCTGGCTGCGCCTGCGCAATCTGGGTGGCGTGCCCTATGCATCCATGGAAGGCGAAACCGTGACCGTGCACACCCGGGACGGCCGGGAATACACGGGCCTTGTGGCCTGCCAGAGCCACAGCGTGCACGTGTTTGACGACGCCTACACTTCCGAACGCAGCGAAAAGACCATGGTGGTCATCCTGGATGAAAACGTAAAAACCAAGGCAGAGGTCAACGCTCTGGGCATTCGCAACGGCGACTTTGTGTCCGTGGACCCCCGCTGCCAGTTTACGAAGAACGGCTATTTGAAGTCCCGCTACATTGACGACAAAGCCGCAGTAGCCTGCGTATTCACCGCCCTCAAGTATCTCATCGAAAACAATCTGACCCCCAAGTACGATACCATTCTGGCCTTCCCCTACGGCGAAGAGATCGGCCTTGGCGGCACCTACGTGCCCGAAGGCGTCAGCGAATATGTGGCCATTGATATCGGTCTCATCGGCCCGGACTACGATGGCAATGAATTCAACGTGGCCATTTGCGCCAAGGACTCTGCCGCGCCCTACGATTACGATTTGACCAATCGCCTGATCGCCTATGCCGAAAAGGCGGAATGCGATTACGCGGTGGATGTGTTCTACCGCTACGGCACCGACGGCAACGCCGCCGTCCGCGCCGGCAACAACCTGCGCGCCGCCGCCTTCGGTATGCCCGTGCTCTGCAGCCACGGCATGGAGCGCACCCACATTTCCAGCTTGAACAATACCACCAGTCTGCTGCTGGCTTACCTGCTGGACATCTGATCTTTGACCAAGGCGAAATACAATAAAAATACAATGGAATATGCACAGAAACTCATGGCATTTTCCACCCGGAAACCGTCTTTCCACCCCGGAAAGGCGGTTTTTGCTGCCCGGAACGGCATCTAATTATCCAATACACCCATTCGCATAGGATATTCGGAGATTAATCACCCATATCCAACATTTCTGAATAATATACGGGATTTCTGAAAATTTATTCGTGCAAATTGCATATTTATGCTTGACAAATGAATATACATGCACTATAATGCATCTTATCACCGAACAGAAAGGATGGTAAACCTCATGAAATCTTTGAAAACTGTTTTTGCTATGATGATCGCGCTGGTCCTGATGCTGGGCACCGTGAGCGCCTCCGCCTGCACTGCCATTTATGTCGGCTCTGATCTGACCGAAGACGGCAGCACTCTGTTTGCCCGCTCCGAAGACTATTCCAACTCCTACGCCAAAGTGATGTACGTCAGCCCCGCCGGTGAATACAAGGCCGGCGAAGAATACATCGGCTGCTACGGCTTCACCTACGTTTGGCCCAAGGACAGCTACTCCTTCACCACCTTCTCCGACGATAACTGGGAAGGCTCCCAGAACATCTGTCCCGACTGCGGTGAAACCCATAAGCACAACCCCTACGGCGCTGCCGGCACCAATGAAATGGGCGTCAGCATGAGCGCCACCGAAACGCTGTACTGCTCCGTGGACGCCGTGTACGACCTGGATCCCTTCACCGATATCGGTATCGAAGAAGCTGAAATCACTACCGTGGTGCTGTCTCAGGCCGCCACCGCCAAGGAAGGCGTGGAAATCCTGCTGGGCATCTATGACAGCGTTGGCTGCAACAACGGCTCCGGTATCTTCATCGCCGACAACACCGAAACCTGGTACATCGAAAACCTGACCGGCACCCAGTATGTGGCCGTGAAGCTCAGCTCCTCCGTGGCTTTTGCCAACCCCAACCAGAACGTGATCGGCCTCATCGACCTGGATGACACCGAAAACGTGATCGCCTCTGCCAACCTGATCGCCATCGCCAAGCAGGCCGGCACCTTCGTGGGCAACGAAGAAGAAAACCAGATCGACTATCAGGCTTCCTACAACGGTGAAGAAGGCGTGAGCTCCCGTATGGTAGACGCGCTGAACTTCATGTACGGCACCACCGACAAGACCGCCGAAACCATCACCCCCGCCGACTACACCATTTCCAACGTGGATGAAAACGGCAGCATCGTTCCCTTCCACAGCAACATCGCCCTCACCCACAAGTACGACGTTTCTGACATCGTGGCCTACTACCACATCCCCTCCATCGGCAAGGCCGGCAACACCGAAAACCACATCTTCCAGATCTTCTCTGAAGACAGCAAGGCCGACACCGTGGAATGGGTGTCCATGGACCACGGCGGATACAGCCCCTTCGTGCCCTTCCTGCCCATGCTGACCAGCGACACCGAAGCATGCTACAAGGCCAGCTGCGCTCCCGCCGCCTTCGTAACCGAAGAACCCACCGAAGGCTGGTACTACAAGACCACCGGCCGCATCTACACCGAAGAAGGCCGCAAGACCGTGGACGGCTTCAAGGTGCTCCCCGAAAACTGGGAAAAGAGCCTGTACTGGACCATGGACGCCCTGTCCAACGCGGTTGAAAGCGGCAAGTTCACCGAAGAACAGATTGCCGAAGTGAATGCCAAGATGGCTGAACTGCAGAACCTGTGCTACGACGCATATGACACTCTGATGGCTGCCGCCGCCGGCGATGATGCCGTGACGATGTGCACCATGACCAGCGCCACGACCGCTTTCAACGTGCACCAGGAAGCCCTGAAGCTGCTGGAAGGCATCCAGTAATCTCCCTCAACAAAAAACAACTTTTAGGGAAAGGAAAGCAGGAACTACCATCCCCTGCTTCCGCCTTTCAAAGAAGTCTCCGCCCCGTGCGGAGACTTTTTTTGCGTTTCGTTCCTGTTGCCTGCATCCCCTGTTCGTGCTATAATCAAAGCAGCTGACAACCTCAAAACCCTTTACAGAAACGGAGTGCTCTGTATGAAAAGATATCTGCTTTGTTTGCTTTCCGTCATCATGCTTCTGTGTATGCTCCTTTCCTTCCCCGCCCTGGCAGAAAGCGTGCATCTGACGCTTGATACCCAAAGCGGCTTTTTTATCGAGCCCTTCACGCTGACGGTCACCTGCGACCACCCGGACGCCCGGGTGTATTATACCCTGGACGGCAGCATTCCCGATGAAAACAGCCTGCCCTTCCCGGCAGACGGACTGTTCATGGACCGCACCGGCAAAATGGAGGATACGCTCCGTCACGTGCCCGGCACCAGTCTGGATACCGACGCCTATACCCTGCCGGATGAAGACTTCCCCTCCGCCCATGCACTGCGCGCCGTGGCCGTGCTTCCCGACGGCACCCGCAGCGACGTGGTCAGCGGCACCTATTTCGTGGGGTATTACCGCAACCGCCTCTACGGCGATCTGCCCGTCATTTCCCTGATCATGGAGCCTTCCGCGCTGTTTGATTACGAAACGGGCATCTATATTCTGGGCAAAACCTTTGCCGAATGGGAAGCCGAACAGACCGAAAGCTTTGAGGCCTGGCAGGCGGTGGGCAATTTTTCCAACCGCGGCAGGGACTGGGAGCGGGAAGTGACCGTTGACTTCATGATGAGCGAGCATGAATATTTCCAGCAGGATATGGGCGTGCGCATCAAGGGCGGTACCTCCCGCACAGCGCCGCAGAAGAGCCTGCGCCTTATCGCCCGGGAAGACTACGGCGAAAAAAACGTGAAATATCCCCTGTTTACCGATAACTACCGGGAAGCAGACGGCGATCTGGTAGAAAAATACAAATCCGTCACGCTGCGCAACGGCGGCAACGACCGGGGCGTGGCGCTGATCCGCGATCCCTACATCACCGCGCTGGCAGAGGGCATGCATTTTGAAACGGCTGCCAACCGCCCGGTCATCGGCTTCATCAACGGCGAATACTGGGGCATTTACACCCTCCACGAGGAATACAGCGACAACTTCATCGGCTATCACTACGACATTGACAATAAAAACGTGATCACCGTGAAAAACGGCGAAGTGGAGGACGGCGAGGAAGAAGACTACGCCCTCTACGAGGAAATGTACGACTTCATCGCGTACGGCGACATGACCGAAGAAGCGGATTACCTTGCCGCCTGCGACATGCTGGATATGGATTCCTTTGCCGATTATCTGGCGCTGACCTTCTACATCTGCAACGACGACAGCATTTTTGAAGGCAACAACTGGCAGCT
>JAFYLS010000115.1 GCA_017550035.1 Clostridia bacterium | reverse complement strand
TGCGCCGCCTCAAGGCATCCCGTGCCGATGTATAAAAACCCTTGCGTTTTTGTAAAATATCAGCTATAATATGCACAAATTAATGAATTATTGCGGAGGTGAATTGTATGAAGTCTATTCCGATTAAACTGACCTACGCCGAAGAAGTAAAGGCGTTCGTAAACACTGTGAACCGTTATGAATACGAAGTGGACCTTCGTTCCGGCCGTCATGTGGTGGATGCAAAGTCCATTCTGGGTATCTTCTCTCTGGATCTGAGCAAGCCCATCACGTTGGAAATCTACAACGATGAATGTGATGACCTGGTCAAGGATATTCAGCAGTTTACTTCCGAAAAGGAATAAATAGCGGAAAGTTCGGAGCCGAATGCGAAATGCATTCGGCTTTTTGCATGAATATGCAATGATATCGAGAAATGCTGCATAAATACAACATAAATACAATTTGATACTTGCAATCTTGAGGAAACATATGTATAATACTCCCATGCTTCCCGGAAAAGTACGGGAGAACAATTAAAATAAGGAGGGTTTCCTGATGAAGGCGCAAAAATGGTTCTCGGTTATTTTGTCGATTGTGGTGGTGTTTTCTCTGCTGCTGCCCATGGCTGTTGCGGAAGAAGAAACAATTAAGATTGGCGGCTTGGCGCCCCTGACGGGCCCCTATGCTGTATATGGCGAAGCGGTTAAAAAAGGTGCAGATCTGTATGTGAGCCAGCTGAACCAGAACGGCGGCATCGATGGCAAGATGGTCGAAATCCTGTGGGAAGACCATGCTGCCAACGACGCGCAGGCCCAGAACATCTATTACCAGTATGTGGATGAAGAAGAAGTCGTTGCCATTCTGGGTGACGTGCTGACCGGTCAGTGCCGCATCATCGCCGGCTGTGCTTTTGAAGACGGCGTGCCCATGGTTACCGCTTCCGGTACTGCATTGGACATCAACGTAGGCAAACCCAACGTATTCCGTACCTGCTTCATTGACGAATTCCAGGGCGTCGTAATGGCGAACTTCGCACAGCAGCAGGGTTACGAAAACGTGGCTATCCTCTATGGTGCGGACAGCGCCTATTCCATGGGTCTGTACAATGCCTTCAAGGCACAGGCTGCAATCAACGAAATCAACATTGTGGCTGAAGAAGCTGCTGCTTTCACCGATATCGACTTCAAGGCTCAGCTGACCAACATCAAGAACGCTGATCCTGATGCTGTGTTCCTTCCCTGGTATGGTGCCGAAGCTGCTCTGATCCTCACGCAGGCTGCTGAACTGGGTCTGGATGTAGTGTACATGGGCGCCGACGGTATCGCCGATATCGTGGACAAGATTGCCAACAAGGAACTGTTGACCAAGATGACCTATGCCGATCACTTCGCTTTCGACTCTGACGACGAAGCTGTGCAGAATTTCATCGCTGACTTCACCGCTATGCACGGCGAAGGTCCCACCGTGTCCTTCTCTGCTACCGGTTATGACGCTGCGCTGGTGATTTGCCAGGCTCTGATCAATGCCGAAGTTGAAGATTATTCTGACACCGAAGCTGTTCACGAAGCGATCGTTGCTCAGATCAAGGGCATTTCCGCTGAAGGCGTGTCCGGCGTGATTTCCTTTGACGAAAACAACAACCCCATCAAGAGTGCATTTGTTATGACCTTTGATGCTGAAGGCACCAAGCATTTCGTGGCGAAGGTGGATCCGCAGTAAAGAAACCATGTAAACACATGGGGAAGAAGGCAAAAGGCCTTCTTCCCCTTTCGTGCTAAATTGAAACCAAAGCAAATTCTCGTTCGGGATGGCTGCTTGGTGAACGACGAGAGGGGAACATTACATGACTCTGCTCCTGAACCAGCTGATCAACGGCCTGCAGATCGGCAGCATTTATGCGTTGATCGCGCTGGGATATACCATGGTGTATGGTATTGTAAAACTGATCAATTTTGCTCATGGCGATATCATCATGGTGGGCGCCTACACTGCACTGTTGGTGATGACCGGTCTTGGTCTGCCTTTTTATGTTGCGATTGTGCTGGCCATGGCTGTGTGTATTGTGTTTGGCGTGCTCATCGAACGCGTGGCATACCGTCCGCTGCGTTCTTCGCCCCGCATTTCTTCGCTGATTACCGCTATCGGTGTAAGTTACCTTCTGCAAAACGTGGCGCAGCTTATTTTTACACCTACCCCCCGTCCGTTCCCTGCGGTGTTCAGTGTAAAGCCGTTGGTAATCGGTGAACTGAGCATCAGTTTCATTACCATTTTGACCATTGCGGTTTCTGTGGCATTGATGATTTTGCTGCAGTTTGTTGTACGCCGCACCAAGGTGGGCAAGGCCATGCGTGCTGTGAGCGAGGACATGGGTGCTTCCCAGCTGATGGGCATCAGTGTGGATAAAACGGTGTCCGTTACCTTTGCCATCGGCTGCGCGCTGGCGGCCATTGGCGCTGTGCTGTACTGCGTGGCATATCCCCGCGTGCAGCCTACCATGGGTTCTCTTCCCGGGTTGAAAGCGTTTATTGCAGCCGTGCTTGGCGGCATCGGAATTCTGCCGGGTGCCATGCTGGGCGGCTTTATTATGGGTATTGCCGAAAGTCTGACCAAGGGTTATATTTCTTCCCAGTTGGCAGACGCTGTGGTATACGGTATTCTAATCGTTGTGTTGATCTTCAAGCCTGCCGGTATGCTGGGCAAGAAGACCCGCGAGAAAGTGTGAGGTGATTGCGTATGAGTAAGAAAATGCGTGCGTATATCCTCAACATTCTGGCAATCACGGCGATTTTTCTGGTCATCAACCTGATGATTGACGCCAAAATTCTTTCCCGAAGCAACCGGAGCATGCTTATGGACGTGGGTATCGCCATCATCATGGCGACCAGTCTGAACCTGACCACGGGTATGCTGGGACAGCTGGCGCTGGGCCATGCAGGCTTTATGGCTATCGGTGCGTATACCGCTGCACTGGTTACTAAGCACATGACGGTGGATATTGCTCTTTCTTTCCCGCTGGGTCTGATTGCCGGCGGACTTGTGGCTGCTGTATTCGGTATCATCATCGGTGTTCCTGCACTGCGCCTGAAAGGCGACTATCTGGCTATCATCACGCTGGGCTTTGGTGAAATCATCCGTGTGATCATCAACAACCTGCCTTTTACAGGCGGCGCCATGGGTCTCATTGGCATTAACCGCGCTACCACTTTTTCCTATGTTTATGTGGTGATGGTGCTGATTGTCATCAGCCTGTTCACGTTGGGCCGTTCCCGTCATGGGCGTGCCATCATTTCCATTCGTGAAAACGAAGTAGCTGCCGAATCCACCGGTATTCCCACTACCCGCTATAAGATTTTTGCGTTTACCCTGGCTGCATTCTTTGCCGGAATTGCCGGCGGCCTGTATGCGCACAAGATGGGTACCCTGTCTCCTGCCACCTTCGATTTCAATAAGTCCATTGAATATCTGGTCATGGTGGTATTGGGCGGCATGGGTTCTCTGACCGGCTCCATTGTGGCTGCTACTGTACTGACCATGCTGCCGGAACTGCTGCGCTTCCTGGCTGACTGGCGTATGCTCATCTACTCCATCGTACTGATTCTGATGATGCTCTTCCGTCCCAAAGGACTGCTGGGCACGCTGGAATTTTCTCTGGTGGAAGTGTGGGATTTCTGCGCCAAGTATGTGAAGAAGGCTTTTGCATTCATCAAAAAGCATCTGCCCAAGCGGGAACAGAAGGTCATTATGCCTGAAGTGCCCAAATATGACTATGCCAACTTTAACCTGCCTGTGCTGGAAACGGATAAGCTGGGTATCCGCTTTGGCGGTTTGCAGGCTGCACAGGATGTACATATCAAACTGTACGACAACGAAATCGTTGGTCTCATCGGCCCCAACGGCGCCGGTAAGACAACGGTATTCAATATGCTGACCGGCGTGTATCTGCCCACCGAAGGCGATATTATGCTGCTTGGTAAGAGCATCGTGGGAAAAGCCACCCACGAAATTACAGCCAATGGTATTGCCCGTACTTTCCAGAACATCCGTTTGTTCAAGTCCATGACGGTGCTGGAAAACATCAAGGTTGCATTCCAGACCCGTATGCATTATTCTGTGCTGGACGGTGTGCTGCGTACTTCCCGATTCAACCGGGAAGAAATGGGCATTGACCTGCGCGCACGCGAACTGCTGAGCGTGTTTGGTATGGAAAATGTGGCGGATGTACGCGCTGACAGCCTGCCTTATGGTCAGCAGCGTAAACTGGAAATCTGCCGTGCGCTTGCCAGTAACCCCAAGGTACTTTTGCTGGATGAACCGGCTGCCGGTATGAACCCCATCGAAACGGAAGAACTGATGAAAACCATCCGCACCATCCGCGAGCGGTTCTCTGTGGCAGTACTGCTGATCGAACATGATATGAAGCTGGTTATGGGTATCTGCGAACGCATCTATGTGCTGAATTACGGACGCATTCTTGCACAGGGGACGCCGGAAGAAATTGCCACCAACAGCGAAGTGGTAGAAGCGTATCTGGGTAAAAGCGAAAATACGGAAAGGGAGAAGTAAACATGCTGAAGGTAGAAAACCTGAATGTGTACTATGGCGCAATCCATGCGCTGCATGATATTTCCTTCCATGTGGATGAAGGCGAGATCGTGACTTTGATCGGTGCAAACGGTGCCGGCAAAACCACAACGCTTCACACTATTTCCGGTTTGATTCGCCAAAAAAGCGGTTTCATTTCTTTCATGAATAAAGACCTTGGCAGCGTGAAGCCCCATAAGTTGATCGAGCAGGGTCTTGCGCAGGTTCCGGAAGGCCGCCGCGTGTTTGCCGGAATGTCCGTTATGGAAAACCTGGAAATGGGCGCTTATACCCGCAGCAACAAGGCGGAAATTAAGAAAGACCTGGAAAAGGTGTTTGAACATTTCCCTCGTCTGCGTGAGCGTATCAAGCAGCCTGCCGGTACGCTGTCCGGAGGTGAACAGCAGATGCTGGCCATGGGCCGCGCACTGATGAGCAAGCCCAAACTGCTGATGCTGGATGAACCTTCCATGGGTCTTTCGCCCATTCTGGTGAATGAAATTTTCACCATCATCAAGGAAGTCAACAAAACCGGCACCACCATCTTGCTGGTGGAACAGAACGCCAACATGGCGCTGTCCATTGCCAACCGTGCATATGTGCTGGAAACGGGCAAAGTGGTCATGGAAGGCAATGCCAAGGATCTGCTCAGCAATGACGACGTGCGCAAGGCATATCTAGGAAGCTAAAAGAAATAAGCTGAGCGGCAGGTGTGATGCGGAGGGGTTTTTGTCCTTTTGTGTGCATCATGATTGCGTTTCGTTGCAGTAAGTGGAATGAATCAAGAATAGCAGCAAGTCGTGACAGAATGTGCGGCTTGCTGTCTTTATGTAATTCTGATAGAATAAATTCAATAAACTTGAGTTAGGTGAGGTTGTAAATATGACAGAAGCACAAAAAGAAACCTTACGGTTTTATACAACAAACGATTATCTGCTGATCAATGGTCTTCTGTGGGGAGAAAATGAGAAAATCGTGGATATGTTTATTCAGCTGATCAATGCCGATGGCAGAGGAGTAATGGCTGAAGCTGTTGAACAGGGGTTTCATGTAAGATGGAACTGCAGTAAGGAAGAAGGCGAAAAATTATATCAGATTTATCAAAAGCGTTTCCCGGTGATTGATAATCAGACTGTAAAAGACCAAATTCTTGAGCGTGCAAGGAATGATATCTCAAATATGATGGCTTGTATGACGCCGCTTTCGTCTGAAATGGTGTTATACAGAAACATCAAAACCAGATTTGTTGAAAATTTGGAGCAAGGCATGACGCTGAATTATTTGGGTTTTTCCTCTTGCAGTTTAAGCCCGCATATGGCAGAAAATGCGGAATATGGTTCGAGCGGATGCACTTTGGTTGAGATAACTGCTCCGGCAGGCACGCCTGCAATTCGGCTTGATTTGATGCCTGATGTGCAGAATGAACCCGATGAAGTGATTTTGGCGCCTATTGAGTTTTATGTCAAACGGATCGACAAAGAAAATGATAAGATATATATGACTTGCAAATCCTTGCTGTAAGCAGATGATACTGCAAAAATCCGATTTATCGGGCACCTCAAAGACCTGCTTTCTTATCCTTTGGGAGTATGCGATTATATGTACTGTGTCGTGTATTGCGTTTGTGCAGGGAATGCGGCGTACTGGCAGGACGATAGATTTGCTATCATATACACAAAAGAGCATCCGGTATTTTCACTGGATGCTCTTGCTTTTTGCTGTTGGATATGCATTCTTAAGTGTTTTTGCGCTATTTGCTGTTGTGTGTGAAAGACGAAAACAGCATCATAGCGTATCGCGCCAGATTTCGCATTGACGGATGCGCTTTCCGTTATCGCCTTCCTTCTCTTCGTAGGCAAAGGCGTTCAGGGTTTCGCAGGGGAAAAGGCCACACTCTCCGCAATGACTGTGATGTTTGTTTTCGCAGCAATGCTTTACAGCACATTGTCCCCAGAATGGATCGGCAATGTTTGTGCACCCTTTGCATTCTGAAAAACGGCATTCGCTGCATACTATGCCGCAGCGGGATTGCACCTTTAATGCGCCCATACCGTGGAGGAAAAGCAGCTTTTCGATAATCTGAACGCCCTTCCACCACACTTTGCTGACAGCCCATTCCTCGGGATACGTGTCCCACTGCCATGTAATGGGCCAGGAACCGTCTTCTTCCTGAGAGACGATGAGACTGTGCACCTCATATTCCGCCAGCTCTTCGACTTGCTTAAATAAGGGATGCGTGCGGCTGCGCAGGAAGGTAGAGGGTGTGGCAGTGTAGATGCGGGACCATATTTCCTTCTCCTGGCAGATTGCCTGATCCATCATGGAAAGCATTTTAGCTTTTAGGGCAACAAAGTCGCAAAGTTCAGTTTCACCTGCATCTTCGCAGAATGTGATCATGGACTGGTAGCAGTAGAGTACATGCATATCACATTCGGCGTCGGGGGAGAGCAGATAATCAGCGGCTTCTTTTACGATGCGGCAGCCAAGCGCATAAAGATTGCTGCTTTTTTCGGCAAAGCGGACGATGAAGCCGGCCAGTGAAACGGTCATGTTGTAAATATGGTGACTGGTACTAGTACTGCCCGTCTTCCACCAAGGCGCGCAGGGGAAATCATTGTTGCTTTCAATGGTACTTTCCCAGTGGGTGCCCGTAAAGCCATGACCTGAGGCCAGATAGTGCAGTATACCTTGTATGATGGGATGCGCTTTGCTATCAAAGCCGATTTCCTGCAGGATGCCGATAGCGGTGCAGGTCTGCCCGGGTGCGGAGTTGGGATTCCAACTGTCTGCTTCTAATGCATGACCAAAACCGCCGTCTTCGTTCTGATAGCAGGCCAGTGCACGCAGCACGTTTTCTTTGCTTCCATTTTCAAAATGGTATTGGAACCGCGCCATTTCCAACGGACGGGCATGGCGGTAGATATAGGTTCTTGCTCTTTCGTATACATGCATAGTATAAACACCTCCAAAGCCACTGTAGCACTTTTTAGGGTGTATGTATTGTAAAAATGCGACAATCAGCGATGCTGCAGAGCAAAAATGCGGCTTTCTGCTGGGGTCATGGTATGGAATCTCTTAAACTCTCTCAGAAGATGGCTCTGGTCTGTATAGCCGTATTTATACACTGTTTCCTGAATGTTCATAACTGGGGAAAACAGAGCTTCTTCCAGTACCTTTTGATAACGGAACAGCGTGTGCAGTGCCTTTGGTGCGATGCCCGCATTCTGTAAAAAGATGCGTTCCAGTTGACGGGTGCTGATGCCCTGCTCTGAAGCGAGCGTGGGAATGGAGATCTTTCCTGTTTGGGCAAGCAGCGTATGTACGGTGCAGAAAAAGCGCGATTCATTGGAAAGGGTATGGAAATTCGCAAGCAACAGCTGTTGGGCAAGATCGATCAGCGCATAAAGCCCCCACCCCTCCTCCATGCGCCGAATAATAGGAGATACCACCGGTTTGAAAAACGAATCGCCGGACAAGAACTGGTTTTTCACTTCGCACATGGAATCGGTGGCAAAGCATGCAGCTGCCCATGGATAAAAGCGAATGGCAAATGTAGAAAGAATATGATTGCTTACCTTTGGCAGTGTATAGAAAGGCTGATCGTTGATGCCGCAGAAACTGGCGTGAAAAGTGTTCATGGTGTAATTGGCGGTGAAGATCAAATCCATGCAGGCATCGGGTACTACGAGAGAGGAATGATCACTGATCTGATCCAATCTTGGCCCAGTGCTACCCCAGAAGCAGCGAATATATGGCGCAAGTGTTTCACAGGGAAGAACTTCGCGGTAACCTTCATTGTAAAAGAATGGCTGTGCCGTCAGCAATCTGATTAGTGTATGCATATTCATTCGCTCCTTTAGTTAATTATATCAGCGTAAAATAGTGTTGACAAGCGCGAAAATATGCAGATATGTCTTGTGGTGAACGCTAATTTGTTTTATAATATTCAACAGAGTGGCATATGCTGCGAATGAGCTGCTTATTTATCAATCTACAATATACGGAGGCTGCCATGGAAGGTATGATGTATGCCCTGATCAAGGAAACGGCAGGGCCCGGTCTGAAACTGGTTCAAAAGCCCATCCCCAAGCCCGGCTACGGTGAAGTTTTGATTCGTATCCGCAAAACGGCTATTTGCGGTACCGACTTGCATATTTACAACTGGGATGAATGGAGCCAGAAGAATATCGTTCCGCCCATGACCATTGGCCATGAATATGTGGGCGAGATCGCGGAACTGGGTGAATATGTGCAGGGTCTGCATGTGGGTCAGCGCGTCAGCGGCGAAGGCCATATTGTGTGCGGCCATTGCCGTAACTGCCGCGGCGGCAACAGTCAGTGGTGCGCAAACACGAAGGGCGTGGGCGTGAACCGCGACGGCGCGTTTGCCGAATATCTGTGCCTGCCTGCCAGCAATGTGGTGCCCATGCCTGAAACGCTGCCTGAAGACGTGGTATCTTTCTTTGATGCCTATGGCAACGCCACTCATACTGCACTGCAGTTTGATGTGACGGGTGAAGACGTGCTGGTGACCGGCGCCGGCCCCATCGGTCTGATGGCAGCTGCGATTTGCAAGAAGAACGGCGCTCGTCAGGTCATGATCACTGACCTGAACGAATACCGTCTGGATCTGGCCCGCAAATTGGGTGTGATCGCTGTAAATGTGGGCAAGGAAGATCTGAAAGAAGTCATGAAGGCCCATAACATGGCCGAAGGCTTTGACGTGGGTCTGGAAATGAGCGGCAGCGATAAGGCGCTGAATCAGATGATTTCCAATATGCGCAACGGCGGCAAGATTGCCTTGCTGGGTATTTTCAAGAACAACGCCGTGGTCGACTGGAACGAAGTGATCTTCAAGGGTATCGCGCTGCAGGGCATTTATGGCCGTAAGATGTACGAAACCTGGTATAAGATGGCTGCGATGATCGAAGGCGGTCTGGACCTGACCCCTGTGATTACTCATCGGTTCCATTTTACCGATTTTGAAAAGGGCTTTGAAGCCATGAACAGCGGTAATTCCGGCAAGGTGATTCTGGATTGGGGGACAAAAGCATGAGCAAGGGCATTCAGTATTTTGAACAGGAACTGCAGAAAATCCGTGAAGCGGGTACCTGGAAGAGCGAGCGTGTTCTGACCTCCGATCAGAAGGCCCGCATCAATACCACCAAGGCGGACGGTCTTTTGAACATGTGCGCCAACAACTATCTGGGTCTGTCCAACCGTCCTGAACTGATTGCCGCTGCCAAGGCCAGCTATGATAAGTTTGGTTTCGGTCTTTCTTCTGTGCGCTTCATCTGCGGCACCCAGACCATCCATATGGAACTGGAAAAGCGTCTGGCCGCTTTCCTGGGCATGGAAGACGCTATTCTCTATTCCAGCTGCTTTGATGCTAACGGCGGTCTGTTTGAAACGCTGCTGACGGCGGAAGATGCCATCATTTCCGATGAACTGAACCACGCTTCCATCATCGATGGTGTGCGTCTGTGCAAGGCGCAGCGCTTCCGCTACAAGAACAACAACATGGATGATCTCCGCGCCAAGCTGGAAGAAGCCAAGGGCGCCCGCATCAAATTGATCGCCACCGACGGTGTGTTCTCCATGGACGGCTATATCGCCAATCTGCAGGGCATCTGCGACCTGGCAGACGAATATGGCGCTCTGGTGATGGTGGATGACAGCCACGCCGTGGGCTTTGTGGGCGCAAACGGCAAGGGCACCCCCGAACTGACGGGCACACAGGGCCGCATTGACATTCTGACCGGTACCTTCGGCAAGGCCATGGGCGGCGCTTCCGGCGGCTACACTGCTGCCAGCAAAACGGTGGTGGACCTGCTCCGTCAGCGTTCCCGTCCTTACCTGTTCTCCAACACGGTTGCTCCCGCAATCTGTGCCGCTACGCTGGCCACGCTGGATCTGCTGGAAAAGGATACTGCGCTGGTCAACAAACTGGCTGAAAATACCCGCTATTTCCGCGAAAAGCTGGGCGAGATCGGTTTGACCGTGCTGCCCGGCACCCATCCCATCGTGCCTGTCATGCTGGGGGATGCCCACGTGGCCCACGAATTTGCTGAGCGCATGCTGGCTTTGGGTGTTTATGTGGTGGCTTTCAGCTATCCCGTAGTACCTCAGGGCAAGGCTCGTATCCGTACCCAGGTCAGCGCAGGCCACAGCAAGGAAGATCTGGACTTCGCTGTCAGCTGCTTTGCCAAGGTGAAGGAACAGATGGGAATCTAAGCATAAACAAAAGGCTGTCGAAAGACAGCCTTTTTTGTTTTATCGTTCTGTGTTTACTCCACACCGCGGAAGTAATGACCGGTGGTGGAGGGGGTATGGGAAACCTTGTCCCATTCGGGGAGACGGGTATAATCGCTTCCGTCCAGATAAGCACGGTAGAGTTTGATGGCTTCGGCTTCCTGCATATCATCTGCCAAAATGCGCCACACGTGGGATGCAGGCAGCTTGTCCGCCTTGCGCAGCAGCATCAGCGGAACCGAATTGAGCAATTGCAGCACGCAACCGCTTTTGTATGCCAGACGGCGCAGACGGAAACGGGCGCCGGTGCGGTCTTCCAGATGGGGAAGCGGCGGGGCGTTTTTCTGATCGCACAGGGTACACGAACTGTGTTTTCCTTTTAAGCCCTTGATTGCACGGTTGGGACAGTGGCGCAATTGCATCAGCGGCAGATAGCCATGGACGATCAGATCCTTTTTCCCACCGAGATTTTGAATCTGCCGGGCGGTCAATTCTACGCTGGGGGAGTAAGCGTCTATGCTTAGCTGCTGCAGCGACAGATTGTTGGCAATGTTCATGCCGGCATCAGCGGTGACGGTGCCGGGCCAAGGATAGGCGAACTGACCGATGTTTGAAAGGTAAACGCCTTTGATTTTATCCGCGTGCCGGCTTGCCCATTTGTTCAGGGAAAGCAGTTCTTCGTCCCGCATCACCTGAGGCACTGCCAGATAGAAAGGAGGAAGAAGCAGCGCTTCGTCCAGCTTGTGCATATCAAAGGGAGAATAGACGATATCATCAGCGCCATTTTTCAGCCCGTATTGCAGTGCTGCGATATTGGAACTCTGAATGCGCAGCGTAGGGACGATGGTTTCGGCGTTGGGAAAATATGTGTCGCCAATATGCCCGGGAGTTGGTGCCTTGGGCAATGTTTGTTCGCGCAGCTTGGCCAGTGCATCGCGGCGCAGGTTGTTCAGTTCGGAGATGGGGAGGTAAGCGGATTCATCGGCTTCGATCCGTACATCATCCAGCACATAAACGGTGCCGCCGGTTTTGCGCAGCTGCGCTTCGGCACGTGCCTGATCTAGCGGGCGATTTTCTGCCGTTTGGACCACGGAGCCTTCAGTAGAAACGCAGTGCGTATCATCCCATACGGTCAGCAAAGCCGGTTCGCCGATCTTCAGGGAAAGCAGTGCATTTACGTGCCTGGCGCGGCGCTCTTCCTGCCATGTGGCGCGGGCAGTATTCATTTGCTTTTCGGATACGAGGCAATAAAGCAGCATGCCTTTTTCCGCTTTTTTACAGGAGATGCGCTGCCCCTTTTTGCCGCTGATCTTAACAGGAATATCTTCGCCAGTGCCGCGCAGAACGATCAGGTCGCTGATGTCTGCATCTGCTTCCAATATGACAATGCCTGTTTTTTCGCATTTTCCCATCAGAACGCCTGCGTGGTTGGGGCGCTCGTGGAACATGAGGCTGCTTTCTTCTATGCCTGCACCGTAGCCGCGGGTAAAGCTGCCGCGGTTAAAAATTTGCTTCAGTTCATGAAGATCCTGCGGGGTAACGGGAATGCCATCCATCGCCTTACGATATACCTGTGTGACGATGGCCACATATTCCGGACGCTTGAGGCGGCCTTCCAGCTTCACGCTGGTTACGCCGGCATCATAGAAGCGCTGCATGATATCTGCCGTCATCAAATCCCGGGTGGAAAGCAGGTAGCCTTCCTTGCCGTCCATTTTATATTTCATGCGGCAAGGCTGTGCGCACATACCCCGGTTGCCGCTACGGCCGCCGATTAAGGAAGACATGAGGCACTGCCCCGAACAGGACACGCACAGCGCACCATGAGCAAACACTTCCAGATCAATACCTTCCTGCGCACAATCCCGGATTTCATCAAAATCCATTTCCCGGGCCAGTACGGCGCGGGTAAACCCATGTTCTTTCAGATAACGTACGCCGCTGCGGTTATGCACAGCCATCTGTGTACTGGCATGCAGTTCCATGTGAGGGGCAATGCGGCGTACGGCTTCCGCTACACCCAGATCCTGCACAATCACGGCATCTGCGCCCGCCTGTGCAATATCCCGGATGGTAACTTCCAAAGCACCCAGCTCGTCCTGACGCACCATGGTATTTAGGGTCAGGTACACTTTTACGCCTCGTTCGTGGCAGTAGTCTACCGCTTCCTTCAAACCATCGCCTTCAAAATTATCTGCGCTCCTTCGGGCATTAAAACCGCGTGCACCAAAATAAACCGCATCTGCGCCATTCTGTACGGCGGCAATCAAAGCGGCACGGTCGCCTGCGGGAGATAAAAGTTCCATGTGATCGCTCCAATCTATGTGCCGGTTTTCGGCGCGTTTTTCATTGTAGCATAACTGTTGCGGATCGACAAGCGTTATACATGGATTTGCCGGATTACACGATAAGTGCCGGGTTTTCCGCTTTCCGAACAGCCGATGAGATAATCCTGAATGTATAATGATGGGGGCAGAGGGAAATCGGAAAGTAAAGACAGCATCTGATCCAGCTTGATTTCGTTATCATCCATAAACAGGGTAGAATGAAACTGGAAACAGGTATCGAAGGGATGCTGAGGAACCTTATATTTTCTCAACAGCAGTTCATCCAACTGATGATGGAGGGATGAAAGCGTGTTATTTTCCTGAATGGTCAGCCAGAGAATGTTCCGGTGACGGGAAATTGTGCCGGGCTGCACTTCAAAAGGGGACTGGGAAGACAAAAGGGAAACAATATCCTGACATGCGTGAACAAAATGTGCATCGTCCACAGAGCAGGAGATTTTGAGTGAAATATGCTGCGGAAGGGAAAAGGCTGTTTTGCTGAGGGCCAGAGAATGATTATGGCGCTGTGCTTCCTTGCGCAGTGCGGCAAGGGAGAAACTTACATCGGCTGCTGTCCAGAGATACATGGGTTCACCGCCTTTCGGATGCAAAGGTATTCGACATGTTTTTGCTGTTTCCCTTCCCTGAAACGGTTTGCTGGAGGTGCTTCTTTTGCTCCGCCATGGAGATGGCAGATTGAAATTGAAGACGCGTAATGGTATAATACGCCTGAGGTGAAAAAGGAGATGGATCATGTTTATCGCGAGAATATAACGCTTCGTGCATCGGAATGCGATATGCTGGGTTCCTGGCGCCCCGGAGCCATTTTGGAGTGCATGCAGGAAACGGCAGGCGCACACAGTGCTTTGCTGGGACTTGATCGGAAAACCATGGACAGCATGGGCATTTGCTGGATTTTGTCCCGGGTAAAGGTGCAGTTTGAACGTTTGCCTCATGTCTATGAACGGGTGCATGTGGAAACCTATCCGTTGCCGCAGCGGCATCTTTTCTTTCCCCGTGTACATATTTTTCGGGACGATGCAGGCCATATGATCGGCAGTGCCAGCGCCTTATGGATGCTGATGAATACAGAGAGCCGACGTGTGACGGCCAATGAAACGGTAAGCGAAAAGCTTCCCCGTATTCAGGGATTGCAAAACCCTGCCGGTATGCCCGGTACTGTACGCATGGATGAAGGCGGCACGGTGGAAGGCGTTATGATTCCCCGGTTTACGGATCTGGATTTGAACCGTCATGTGAACAACACCAAGTATCTGAACTGGTGTCAGGATGCCTTGGGAATG
>JAFYLS010000114.1 GCA_017550035.1 Clostridia bacterium | reverse complement strand
CTGGGAAATGGACCCGGAAACCTTCCGCAAGCAGTACTGGGACATGAACAAGTCCTTCAATCCCCTGCGCTTCCAGCCCGAAGAATGGGCTTCCTTTGCCGCGGAAGCAGGCTTCAAATACTTCATCCTCACCACCAAGCATCACGACGGCTTCTGCATGTACGACAGTAAGTATTCTACTTACAAAGTGACCAGCGAAGACTGCCCCTTCCACACCCACAAGTACGCCAACATTGCCAAGCACCTTTTTGATGCCTTCCGCGCAAAGGGCATTGCCATTGCCCCCTATTTTTCCAAACCGGACTGGCACTGCCCCTGGTACTGGGCAGACGGACAGGAACTGCCCATTGCCCACTGGCGCAACCCCACCTACGATCCCGTAAAGAAGCCCGAACTGTGGAATCAGTTTGTGGAATACACCCATAACCAGCTCACCGAAATTGCCGAAGACCTGGGCCCTGTGGACATTCTGTGGCTGGACGGCGGTCAGGTGCGTCCCCAGAACGGTCAGAACATCCGCCTGATGGATCTGGCCGACAAGCTGCGCCAAAAGAACCCCGGTCTCATTCTGGCCGACCGTACCGTAGGCGGCGAAACCGAAAACTACATTACCCCTGAGCAGCAGGTGCCGGACCACTTTATTTCCGTGCCCTGGGAAAGCTGCGTCACCATCGGCCGCAGTTTCTCCTTCAATTATGAAGACGATCTCAAGTCCGCCCGCCAGCTGGTGCACATTCTGGTGGACATCGTGGGCAAGGGCGGCAACCTGGCGCTGAACATCGGCGCGCAGCCCGACGGAAGACTGCCCGTCAAGGCCTGTCAGCGTGCATTGGAGCTGGGCGCGTGGCTGAAAGAAAACGGCGAAGCCATCTTCAAAACCCGCGCACTGGCCCCCTACTTTGCCGGCGACTGGTCCTTTACCCAGAATGAACAAAACCGCTTTGCCATCCTGCGTTTGCCCGAAGGTGAAACGCTGGGACGGCGTATCACTGTGCCCCTGTCCGGCATCAAAGAAGCCTCCCTCGTTGCCGGCGGCGAAAAGCTTGCCGTCGTCAAGGAAATGGACGGCTGCGCCGTAGTGGAACTGCCCGAACGCCTCCATGGCGAAGCGCCCTATGCGCTGGCCATCCGCCTGAACAAATAACCAACACTGACCCTCTGCTCCGGCAGAGGGTATTTTTCTTGTTGCACAAAGCGACACTTTTATGGTATACTGTTTTGGTTACTCAGAAACGGAGGTACTTTCATGGCTGCATTTGTAGACCGCGCGCCTTTTATTGCCAAAGCCGGCAACGGCGGCAACGGCTGCGTGTCTTTTCACAGAGAAAAATTTGTTCAGAACGGCGGCCCGGACGGCGGTGACGGCGGACGCGGCGGCGACGTGATTCTGGTGGCGGACAGCAACATGCATACGCTGATGGACTTCCGCTTCCACAGCAAGTACATGGCTGAAAACGGTCAGGACGGCGCAGGCAACCGCCGCCTGGGCAAAAGCGGCGAAAACCTGTACGTCAAACTTCCCGTGGGCACTGTGGTGCGTGATAAGGAAACGGGCGTAGTGGTAGCCGACATGTACGAAGAAGGCCGGGAAAAGGTGCTGCTTCGCGGCGGACGCGGCGGCTGGGGCAACATGCACTTTGCCACCCCCACCCGTCAGGCGCCCAACTTTGCCAAGCCCGGCCTGAAAACCGAAGCCCGCGAATTCATTCTGGAGTTGAAATCCATTGCGGATGTAGGGCTGGTCGGTTTCCCAAATGTAGGTAAGAGCACTTTGCTTTCTGCCGTCACGGCAGCAAAGCCCAAGATTGCCAATTATCACTTCACCACGCTGACCCCCAACCTGGGCATTGTGCGCCGTCACGGTCAGGATTTCGTCATGGCGGATATTCCCGGTCTGGTGGAAGGCGCCAGCGAAGGTCAGGGCCTGGGCCACTACTTCCTGCGCCACGTGGAACGCACCCGTCTGCTCCTGCACGTGGTGGACGTATCCGGCTGCGAAGGACGCGTACCCATGGAGGATTTTGACACCATCAACGCCGAACTGGACAAGTACGGCGAACTGACCGGCAAGCCTCAGGTCATCGCCGCCAACAAGATGGATCTGCCCGACGGCGAAGTGGGTCTGGAAATGCTGCGCGACCACGTGAAGGGCAAATACCCCATCTTCCCCATCAGCGCCGCCGCCCACAAGGGTCTGGACGAGCTGCTGGACTACCTGGCCGAAACGCTCTCCAAAATGCCCGCGGCCGAACCCTTCCCCGAAGAAGAATGGGCGCCCGATCTTCTGGCCGATTCCAATGCCTGGCACATCGAAAAAGACGGTCACGTCTTTGTGGTGGTGGGCAATGCCATCGAACAGCTGGTGGGCAGCGTAAACTTCAACGACGAAGAAAGTCTGAACTGGTTCCACCGCACGCTGCGCCGTGCCGGCATCATCGATGCACTGCGCAAGCTGGGCGCCAACGAAGGCAGCACCGTGCGCATGGAGAACATGGAATTCGACTTCGTCGAGTGACTTCGTCACATTCTTTCGCCCTTGTTGCGTAACGCCATTGCCCCGTCCCACAACATGTGGCTTGGCTGTGCGACGCAGACCTTAGCTGCGCGTTACAGCATATCATCTTAAAATCACTTACCTCAGCAGCCTCTGTGCTGTCATTTAAAGGAGTTAGAGATACCTATGGAACTGAATTCCCGTCAGCGCGCTTACCTGCGCTCCATGTGCAACACCATGCCCGCCATCCTCTACATCGGCAAGGAAGGCGTGACCGAAAACACCTGCATCGAAGCCGAAAAGGCGCTGGAAGCCCGCGAACTGATCAAGTGCTCCCTGCAGAAGGGCGCTCCCATGTCCGCCCGTGAAGCCTGCGAAGAACTGTGCGAAAAGGTGGGCGCCGCTCCCGTGCAGTGCATCGGCAACCGCTTCTCCATCTACCGTCCCAAGCAGGAAGGCGAACCCGTCATCGAGCTGCCCCGCTAAGGAACTGCCCTCCCTCAAACCCAGCACATTCAAAAAATGTACGGACGTAAAACAAATATGGGACACAATATATACACCGCGAAAATTTAACAATTAAATTTTTCCGGATGCGGATATACATCCCATATTTCTGCAAAATACGCCAAAACCCTTATATTACACGGCTCAGCAATGCGCATCACCGTGCTGAAGCGCTGATATACCCATGCATAAACCCACAACATTTTGTGGTTTATGCATGGGTTTTGTTCTCTTTATCACAAGATGTAGTCATCTTTTACCAGATTATCCATGGACGCACACACCGTTCCACTATATAATGTGTTTCGCGCCGTTTATGTCGTATGGCGCACGATTCTGTTTGATCACTTGTTTACATACAGTCACCAAAGGAGTAAGGAGATACGTCATGATCACATCCATTAAGAAGCGCGACGGACGCACTGTTTCCTACAACGAAGAAAAAATCGCGCAGGCCATTTTTAAGGCCATGCGTGCTTCCGGCAACCTCAAGGGCGAAGAAACCGCTCATTCTCTGGCTCAGCAGGTAACCAGTGAGCTGGAAAACAACGAATTCATTTCTTCCACCCCTGCGGTTGAAGAAGTGCAGGATACCGTGGAACGCGTTCTGATCGAAAAGGGCTTCGTCCGCACCGCCAAGGCCTACATCCTCTACCGCGCCGAACGCAGCCGTGTGCGCGAAATGAACACCCGCCTCATGAAGACCTTCTCCGACATCACCTTCAAGGATGCCGCCGACAGCGATATCAAGCGTGAAAACGCCAACATCAACGGCGATACCGCCATGGGCAGCATGCTCAAGTTCGGTTCCGAAGGCGCCAAGCAGTTCTACGATATGTACGTGCTCAATCCCAAGCACGCTGCCGCCCACCGCAACGGCGACATTCACATTCACGATCTGGACTTCCTGACGCTCACCACCACCTGCTGCCAGATCGAGCTTTCCACCCTGTTCAAGAGAGGCTTCTCCACCGGTCACGGCGTGCTGCGCGAGCCTCAGGACATTGCTTCCTACAGCGCGCTGGCCTGCATTGCCATTCAGGCCAACCAGAACGACCAGCACGGCGGCCAGAGCATTGTGGACTTTGACTACGGCATGGCCCCCGGCGTAAAGAAAACCTTCATCAAGCGTTACCGCATCAATGTAAGCCACGCGCTGGAACTGCTTGCCTCCGACGCGGAAGCAGATGCCCATGCCCGCCTGGCTGTTGAAAATGCTGTAGAAGCCGGCTTTGCTCCCTCTCTGGAAGAAAAGGCCGAAAACCGTGCTGAAATGAAAAAGCAGCTGTCTGCCTTCGTTTCCGAAGACATGGCAGAACAGATCATGACCTTTGCCCAGAACCGCTCTGTGCAGGAAACCACCAAGGCCACCTATCAGGCCATGGAAGCGCTGGTGCATAACCTGAACACCATGAACTCCCGCGCCGGTGCGCAGGTGCCCTTCTCCTCCATCAACTACGGTATGGACGTTTCCCCCGAAGGCCGTCTGGTGATGCAGCAGGTGCTGCTGGCCACCGAAGCAGGCCTCGGCCGCGGTGAAACCCCCATTTTCCCCATCCAGATTTTCCGTGTCAAAGAAGGCATCAACTACAATCCCGGCGAACCCAACTATGACCTGTTCAAATTGGCCATGAAGGTTTCCGCCAAGCGTCTGTTCCCCAACTTCTCCTTTGTTGATGCTCCTTACAACCTGCAGTATTATGTACCCGGCCGTCCCGAAACCGAAGTCAGCTACATGGGCTGCCGCACCCGCGTCATGGGCAACGCCTTTGACCGCGACCGCGAAATTGCCCCCCGCCGCGGCAATCTGTCCTTCACCTCCATCAACCTGCCCCGTCTGGCCATCAAGTCGGGCGGCAACATCGACGTGTTCTTTGATTCCCTCAAGGAAACCATGGATCTGGTGTGCGAACAGCTGATGGAACGCTACAAGATCATTGCGCACAAGAAAGTGTACAACTTCCCCTTCCTCATGGGTCAGGGTGTGTGGATCGACAGTGAAAACCTGAACTGGGACGATGAAATCGGCGAAGTGCTCAAGCACGGCACGCTGTCCATGGGTTTCATCGGCCTTGCCGAAACCCTGAAGGCGCTGCGCGGCAAGCATCACGGCGAAAGCGAAGAAAGCCAGAACCTGGGCCTTGAAATCGTGGGCTACATGCGCGATTACATGGACAAAAAGACCCAGGAAACCGGCATGAACTACACGCTGCTGGGCACTCCCGCAGAAGGTCTTTCCGGCCGCTTCGTGCGCATGGATAAGGAACGCTTCGGCTCCATCCCCGGCGTTACCGACCGCGATTACTACACCAACTCCTTCCATGTGCCGGTGTACTACAACACAAGCGCCTTCCACAAGATTTCCACCGAAGCCCCTTACCATGGCTTCACCAATGCCGGCCACATCACTTACGTGGAAATGGACGGCGATCCCCTGCAGAACCTGGAAGCCTTTGAAAAGATCGTCCGCCACATGCACGATACCGGCATCGGTTACGGCTCCATCAACCATCCCGTGGACCGCGACCCCGTGTGCGGCTTCAACGGCATCATCGGCGACACCTGCCCCCACTGCGGCCGTGAAGAAGGCGGCAAGCCCTTTGAACGCATCCGCCGTATCACCGGTTATCTGGTAGGCACTCTGGACCGCTTCAACAACGCCAAGCGCTCCGAAGAACGTGACCGTGTGAAGCACAACACCTAAGGGGCTTCGCCCCTTTCTCTCGACCATGTTGCGTGAGGCCATTTCCCCGTCACCCGACATGAAAGTTGTGCGGAACAGGCGCCTTTCTGCTTCGCCCCTTTCTCTCGACCATGCTGTATAAGGCCATTTCCCCGTCACACAACATGCAAGTTGAAATGTGTATTCTTTCACAGCCCCCTTTCTGAGGGGGCTGTGTCATTGAAAAGACCATTGGATGGGCAAAGCCCAACCAAAGGAGGAAAACATACCATGAACATCCGCATTGCAGGCACTGTAAACGATTCCATTGTGGACGGTCCCGGTCTTCGCTTTACCGTATTCACCCAAGGCTGTCCCCATCACTGCCCCGGCTGTCACAACCCCGAGACCCACGATCCTATGGGCGGCAAGGATGCAGATACCGCAGATATCATTGCGCAGATGCTGAAAAATCCCCTGCTGTCCGGCGTCACCCTGTCCGGCGGTGATCCTATGGAGCAGCCGCTGCCCTGTCTTGAAATCGCCAAAGCTGCCCATCAGCACATGCTGAATGTGTGGCTTTATACCGGCTACACCTTCGAGCACCTGCTCAGTGAAAGTGACCCCGACCGCACGGCGCTTCTCCGGGAAACGGATGTGCTGGTGGATGGTCCCTTTATCCAGAACCAGCGTTCGCTGGAACTCAAATACTGCGGCAGCAAAAACCAGCGCCTGATCGACATAAAGGCTTCCCTTGCCAAAGGCGAGGCCGTCATCTGGCAGCCTCCCGTATGGTAAACAAGCATAATGCCCGTTTTTTTCTTCACAGAAGTGACAAAAGCGGGCATTTCCTTTCTCCTTTTTGCCACAAAGCCTGAAAAATGCCTTGTCAAAACGGTATTTACATTGTATAATATCTACGATACGCGAGGGCGTGTGATTTTTTGCGTGCCTTCAGCATAGGAAATTCTGCCAACCCAATCCGAAAGGAGTTTACTCAATGTCCAAGAAGTACGTGTACCTGTTCAAAGAAGGCGACGCTTCCATGCGTGAACTGCTGGGCGGCAAGGGCGCCAATCTGGCTGAAATGACCAAGATCGGTCTGCCCGTACCCCAGGGCTTCACCATCACCACCGAAGCCTGCACCCAGTACTATGAAGACGGCCGCAAGATCAACGATGAAATCCAGGCCGAAATCATGGAAAACATCAAGAAGATGGAAGAAATCACCGGCAAGAAGTTCGGTGATCTGGAAAACCCCCTGCTGGTTTCCGTTCGTTCCGGCGCCCGCGCCTCCATGCCCGGCATGATGGATACCATTCTGAACCTGGGTCTGAACGAAGACGTTGTTGAAGTTATGGCCAAGAAGAGCGGCAACCCCCGCTGGGCTTATGACTGCTATCGCCGTTTCATCCAGATGTATTCTGACGTTGTTATGGAAGTCGGCAAGAAGTACTTCGAAATCCTCATTGACGAAATGAAGGAAAAGAAGGGCGTTAAGCTGGACGTGGAACTGACCGCCGAAGACCTGAAGGAACTGGCTGCCCAGTTCAAGGCCGAATACAAGAACAAGCTGGGCCAGGACTTCCCCTCCGATCCCATCGAACAGCTGATGGGCGCCGTGAAGGCCGTGTTCCGTTCCTGGGACAACCCCCGCGCCAACATCTACCGTCGTGAAAACGACATTCCCTACTCCTGGGGTACTGCCGTTAACGTGCAGAGCATGGCCTTTGGCAACATGGGCGATGACTGCGGCACCGGCGTTGCTTTCACCCGTAACCCCTCCACCGGCGAAAAGGTGCTGACCGGCGAATTCCTGACCAATGCTCAGGGCGAAGACGTTGTGGCCGGTATCCGTACTCCCATGCCCATCTCCGAAATGGCCGACAAGTTCCCCGAAGCTTTCGCCCAGTTCGAAAACGTTTGCCAGATCCTGGAAAACCACTACCGTGACATGCAGGATATGGAATTCACCGTTGAAAACGGCAAGCTGTACATGCTGCAGACCCGTAACGGCAAGCGTACTGCCCCCGCTGCTCTGAAGATCGCCTGCGACCTGGTGGACGAAGGCATGATCGACGAGAAGAAGGCCGTCGCCATGATCGAACCCCGTAACCTGGACACCCTGCTGCATCCCCAGTTCGACGCCAAGGCTCTGAAGGCTGCCACCCCCATCGGCAAGGCTCTGCCCGCTTCCCCCGGCGCTGCCTGCGGTAAGGTTGTGTTCACCGCCGAAGATGCCAAGGCCTGGGCTTCCCGCGGCGAAAAGGTGGTTCTGGTTCGTCTGGAAACCACTCCCGAAGATATCGAAGGCATGATGGCCGCTCAGGGTATCCTGACTGTGCGCGGCGGTCTGACCTCTCACGCTGCCGTTGTGGCCCGCGGCATGGGTACCTGCTGCGTTTCCGGCTGCGGCGACATCACCATGGACGAAGAAAACAAGGTGTTCACCCTGGCCGGCCTGACCTTCACCGAAGGCAGCGAAATCTCTCTGGACGGCTCCACCGGTAACATCTACGCCGGCCTGATCGCCACCAAGGACGCCGAAATCGCCGGCGAATTTGGCCGCATCATGGCTTGGGCCGATCAGTACCGCACCCTGAAGGTCCGCACCAACGCCGACTCCCCCCGCGATGCCAAGAAGGCCCGCGAACTGGGTGCCGAAGGTATCGGTCTGTGCCGTACCGAGCATATGTTCTTCGAAGAAGGCCGCATCGGCGCCTTCCGCGAAATGATCTGCGCTGACACCGTTGAAGAACGCGAAGCTGCTCTGGCCAAGATCATGCCCATGCAGCAGGCTGACTTCGAAGGTCTGTACGAAGCCATGGAAGAGTATCCCGTTTGCATCCGCTTCCTGGATCCTCCGCTGCATGAGTTCGTGCCCACCACCGAAGAAGACATCGCCGCTCTGGCCGAAACTCAGGGCAAGACCGTTCAGCAGATCAAGGACATCATCTCCTCCCTGCATGAATTCAACCCCATGATGGGTCACCGTGGCTGCCGTCTGGCCGTCACCTATCCCGAAATCGCCGCCATGCAGACCAAGGCCGTCATCAAGGCTGCTCTGGCTGTGAAGGGCCGTCATCCCGAATGGAACATCGTTCCTGAAATCATGATCCCCCTCGTTGGCGACGTGAAGGAACTCAAGTATGTCAAGTCCGTGGTTGTGAAGACCGCTGACGCCGAAATCGCTGCTTCCGGCATGGAACTGCATTACGAAGTGGGCACCATGATCGAAATCCCCCGTGCCTGCCTGACCGCTGACGAAGTGGCCAAGGAAGCTGCCTTCTTCTGCTTCGGCACCAACGACCTGACCCAGATGACCTTCGGCTTCTCCCGCGACGACGCCGGCAAGTTCCTGAACGCCTACTACGAAGCCAAGATCTACGAAAACGATCCCTTCGCCAAGCTGGACCAGAACGGCGTTGGCCAGCTGATGGAAATGGCCATCACCAAGGGCAAGGCTTCCGGTCAGAACCTGCACTACGGCATCTGCGGCGAACACGGCGGCGACCCCGTTTCCGTCGAATTCTGCCACAAGATCGGTCTGGACTACGTGTCCTGCTCTCCCTTCCGCGTGCCGATCGCCCGTCTGGCCGCCGCTCAGGCAGCTATTCGCGAAATGTAATAATCAGCATTCGCTTTTTAACAAAGTTCCCCCGAAGAAATTCGGGGGAATTTTTTCGTCTTATTTGGTGCGCTTTGTAAACAGCCAAGCAGGCTGCTATTAAAGAAAGCAAATAATTGCTGACTTTATAATGCAAAACAAAATCCCCTCGGATTTTTCCGAGGGGATTTTGTTGTACTCGAAAACCACGCGATACGGTGTCCATACACGCTTAGTCTGACCCTTCTTCATCGTTACCACCTCCAACTTAATTTTAGCATAAAGAAAAGGTAGACAACATGGTGGTTTTCCATGTGTCTACCTTTATCTTATAACTTCACTATGCGGAGGGATTTTATTATGCCGTGGCAGTCAGGAACACTTCCTGTCCTGATGAACCGCGCTTATGATTCCATAGACGCCGCCAACGATGGAGATGATCATGATGATCACCATGGAGACCGGCTTCACCGTCCCGATCGGCAATATTCCGAAAAGCATGACCGTCATGGACAGGCAATTCAAAACGAAATGGTAGATGACCGGAATCCACAGGTTTCCGTACTTCTTGTAGATAGCGCCAAACAGCACGCCCATAAAGAAGGGATAGGCAAACCTGAACAGGCACATGAGCAGACCTTCATTGATCACGGACGGAACATGCCCGATTGCAAAGAATGCGGATGAGATCACCACGGAGATCAGCACAGCATACTTTGAGCGCTTGAACAGCTGGGCAAACAGGTTCAGAACCAGTCCTCTGAGAAGCACTTCTTCCAGGAATGCCGCAAAGAACACCGTGATAACTGTCTCCACAAGGATTCGCACCAGTGAAGGCGTATTCCCCAGCGGCAAGCTGTTGATCGTATTGGCAACAAGGTAACCCAGAATATAGAACAGCCCGATAGGTAAAGTGTTCTTGATCCCTTCCGACAATCCATCCTTTGTCAGACCGAAACGGATACCCACCCTGCACACCTTGATTGTTGTATAGATCAGCAGCAGACAAAGTATGACATTCAGAAAATTCGGAATGCATCCGGCATCAATATCCATGACGGTAACCGGAATCAAGCCAAGGGGCAGACCGAATATGTACATAAACCCAATGATCAAGGACAATGCGCCGGTAATAATCAAATCACGCTTCTTCATCAGTTTTCTCCTTGTCCGATAGTAATCGATTTTTTCTGATCACCGCTGATGCACAGGGCTGTCTGTTGTCCACAGTTCTGTGTGCGTGTTTCTCACGTAATAGTATAGCTCAGGCTGATTTGAAATTCAAGCATGAGCACTGAAAAAGACGTCATCATTTCCGCACGAGGCCTCAAGAAGAGCTTCGGCACTGGCGACAGCCAGCAGGTCATTTTTGAGAACCTGAACCTCGATATTTACCGCGGCGACTTCACCATCATTATGGGTTCGTCGGGCGCTGGCAAATCCACCCTGATGTATTCCCTGTCCGGTATGGATCGCCCTACCGCCGGAACTGTTCACTTCGCAGGCAAAGAAATCACAAAATGAATGTTTTATATCAGACAGTTGGTGCGTTATAGGCAGTTATTCGCGAAAAGCAGGGATTTTACCTTTGCTTTTCTTTTTCACGCAAATGATGGCTGCCAGAATCAGCATGGGAATCATACCGATGATACCAATCCAACCCGGTCCAAAGATTGACATCTGTGAATATTCGGGTTTTGTCAAATAAGCTGTCACAGTAAATGCATTTACAGCACCGTGCATCAGGGAGGGCAGCCAGATGGATCCTGTCTTTTCATATACATAATCCAAGAGAATACCCATCCCCACCGTTGCGATACAGAATACGATCAGGCCCAGAAACGGCGCGCCAATGTATTCTTTGCCATACTCATAGCCGGCAAGAATCATAGCCGGCCAATGCCAGGCACCCCAGATGACACCACCTGCGATCCGTCCCCTGATGACCCCCATCTTCTCCTTTAAGTACGGATACATGACACCTCTCCAGCCGACCTCTTCGCCCAATCCGAAGAACATGTTAAAAAACGGTGCCCATGTAACCGCCTGAACTACGCTGCTGAGCAGATACATTGGGATTGTGATACCCTGGGCTTCCAACTGCTCCAATTGTCCTGCAGCCTCCAGCCCGTTGCGGATGGACAAAAATTCCGAATCAAATGTATACGGGAAAACCACAAAGAACAGGGCCGCGCCAAGGATGGCCAACAGCGCCGGCACCCAAAGGGCAAAGAACACATACCGGATTTTACCTTTCAGCCGCGGCACCCAGCCCATACCCTTTAAAGGTATCTTCGCAACAAGTGTAGCCAGAGTAGGCATAAACATCGCAAGAGCCAAACAGATAACGAATACCGTTTGATTTCCATTGTTGTAGAAAGTGCTTCCTATCACCATCAAAATCCAGGCAAGGACAAATGCTACTGTCATATAGATCGCAAATTGCTTTTTACTGATTTTCATAAAAAACTTGCCTTTCTGCACATATCAACGGACCATTTAAAACCGAACGGTTTTACCGTTCACGATTTTTCTGCACCAGCTGCGCTTGCCGCATTTAGGGCACTTGAAAAACTGACTGGCCGTCGTATGCGGCGTCAACAGCTCTTCTAAATAGGTAGGCGCAAACTCGTGATTGCACTTCTGACATTTGTATGTGCCCACAGTTACGTCAAGCTTTGTTGCATAAAATCCGGGAACCAGAAGCACTGCAACAAGTGCAGCCATGATGGCATATTGCCAAATACCTTCCGGAACAAAACGATAAACAACTGCGGTGCTTATGAGACAGAAAACAAGAGACGAAAGAAGCAATACACGTCTGGTCGCCCAGATCATTTTATTTTTCTGTTCTACTTCCTTTGTCATATCGAGTAACAGTTTTTCATTTTTCAGGTTAATGCTTTCCATATTAATTCTCTCCCCACTTAATAATTCATTTACATTGATTTCCAAAAGATCACACAACTCAATCATAATCGAGGTGTCGGGCATTGCCTTGCCACGCTCCCACTTGGAAATCGCCTTGTCAGTGATGCCCAGTTCTTCTGCCAACTGCAGTTGCGTTAGATCTTTCTGCTTTCTGCATGCAGCAATGAATCTTCCAATTTTTACCTGATCCATTTTGTTCGGTGTCTCCTTTCGCTTTCATTCTAAATAGTTAGGCGGACAAAATACACCCACCAGTGGTTTAGTGAGGAGAAGTAAACCACTGGTAGAGTAAACTTGACTGTAAAATTATGCCTGTCAAGCTGATTGTATCACAGGCACAGTGCATTATCAACTATTTGGTATTTGCCTGGCTAAGAAATTACGTGTGGAGATGCAGCCGGTATTTGAAGAAGCCAAAGTAAATCAATACAGCTTCTCAGCGGAAAAGCGTGTTGAGAATGAGATTGATTTGAATATCAATAACCTAGCTGAAGATGCACGATTGGTGTTGCTTGTTAACGGTACCACAGGCTGCTATCAAGGGCATGAAGTAAGTTTTCGCCCCGGTATTCATGCAGGTTTCCCGGCTTACTGATCATCCCGAAAGCTTGCTGAAATACCGCCATGAAAATAGCACTGCGCTCCCCGTATTCGAAAGAATACGGGGAGTTTTTCTATATACAGAAAAATAGAAAAACAAACGAAAGCGTCCGCCGTCTGGAAAAACAGACGACGGACGCTTTGAGATGCAATGTTGTTTACAGTTTCTTCCGCGGTGCTTTTGCAGCCGCATAGGATTCCTTACCGGACCTCGAAATCAAACAGCCGGAAATCCGGCGCGCCAAAGGTCTCCAGCGGAATCAGGCTAATTTTCTTCACGCACCAGTCCACCCGATGGCGGACAAACCGCTGATGATTGTCATCAACGCAGATCTCTTTTCGCTCTCCGCTTTCGGAGATCCCCTCGATGCGGTACGCTTTAATCAGCGTCCCGGGCAGCTTGAAGCGAGTTTCATGCAGCGGATAACAGCAGGGCATATTGTGGTAATCCCGGTTCAAATCGCTGTCAAAAACCAGCCGGATCTCTTGAAGCGGCCGATCGCTCTCCCAGGTATACTCGATCACGTCGCCTTCATGCCCGATCCAGCAGTTTTCTTCCCCGCGGTCCTTGCCGTTGCACACCACAGAGGAAGAACAGACAGCCTCCCCGGTCAAAGGCGGCAGTGCCCTTTCATGCCAGGGAATATAGCAGTCGTCCTCCATCAGGGTCTGCTGCAGCTTGGGAATATTCACCTGTTCCGGCGGCACCTGTTCTTCGACAGCCTGTGCAATGGCTGTGCCCAGCGCCTGTCCCAGTACGGCGCAGGTGGCCATGACTCTGGACGAACTGAGGGCGGCATGGGTCACGCTGATGTTGCGGCCCGCAAAGCAAAGGTTCTCAATATCTTTGGCGATCATGCACCTGAGCGGCAGTCCCCAGGGCGTCGGCGCAGGGTGGAAAATGGTGGGATATCCCTTCTGATAATAGAAGCCT
>JAFYLS010000113.1 GCA_017550035.1 Clostridia bacterium | reverse complement strand
GCTTCCGGAATGGTCATGAAATAACGGGTGATATCCTGATGAGTCACCGTAACGGGGCCGCCGGCACGGATCTGGCCTTCCATCAGAGGAATGACGCTGCCGTGAGAACCCAGCACGTTGCCAAAGCGCACAGCCATGCACTTCATATCCGTCTTCTTGCCCAGCGTCTGGATGATCATTTCGGTAATACGCTTGGTGGCACCCATGACGTTGGTGGGGTTCACAGCCTTGTCGGTAGATAGGATGATGAAGCGCTTAACATGATGCTCAGCTGCAGACAAAAGCACGTTGCGGGTACCGAACACGTTGTTCTTCACAGCTTCGTTGGGGCTGTCTTCCATCAGAGGCACATGCTTATGAGCAGCTGCGTGGAAGACCACGTCCGGCTTGAACTGTTCCATCACATCATCCAGACGGGCACGGTCACGCACCGAGCCGATAATGATACTTACCGGGATATCGTTTCCATGCTCACGGCGCAGTTCATACAAAAGTTCATATGCGCAGTTCTCATAGATCTCAAACACGATCAGGTGCTTGGGCTTGAAGCGCATCACCTGACGGCAGATTTCGCTGCCGATAGAGCCGCCGCCGCCCGTTACCAGCACCGTCTGGTCTTCCAGATAGCTGCTGATACTGGCAGTATCCAGCTTAATTTCGTCGCGGGAAAGCATGTCCGCCAGATTCAGACGGCGCATAACAGGTGCCTTGGGCTTACCATCGGCACCCACTTCACGGGGATAGCTGATGGTACGCACACGGCAGCGGGTAGACATACAGATCGTTGCAATTTCAGAAAGCCGCTGACCGGAAAGAGAAGGAATGGCGATCACGATATCTTCCACATCCATGTTCTCTACGACGTTCGGAATATCTTCAATGGTGCCCAGTACAGGAACGCCGCTGACGCGCATGCCCTGCTTTTTCTGAGAATCATCCACCATGGCAACCGGCACACCATAGCGCTGCGCAAGGCAGTTATCCACGGCCCACACAGCGCCTTCGCCGGCGCCTACAATCAGCGTACGGCGGGGAGCAAGGCCGCTCTTTCCCCTGTTGTGCTGCCACCTGAGTACTCTGTGCCAGGCGTAGCGCATCACGGTCAGCACGCCAAAGGTATAGGCACCTGTCAGAATCAGCACAGAATTGGGCAGGCCCATTTCAAAAATCAGGTTCAGCACAATGGTGACTACCGTAGCAGAAGCCGTCATCAGCGCAAGCCGCATGTATTCTCTGCCGCGGGCATAACGCCACATTACCCAGTAAATGCCACCCAGGAAGAATGCCACCAGATAACAGGGAATAACCCATGCCATAGAGGACAAAATCAACGCCTGTTCAGCTGCAGGGATCACAAATTCATGGCGCAAAAGCAGTGCCACCAGCGCAGAGCAGCATACCACCAGTGCATCCAGCACCGCCAGCGCTATCTTCCGCAGAATTCGTCCCATATCAAACTTTGCGAACATTTTGTTTCTCTCTCCTTTAATTTTGATATGCAAACTTGCGTCCATATGCAGCAGCGGCATACAGACACTTTTATGATATCCGAAAACTAAATTTATCTGCAGTTTTCATCTGCAGTATTATATCCATCACTATCACCCTTTTTTGCACACTGAAGGGTGTACCAATAAGATTATACATGCAAAATTAATTTTTGACAAGAACTAAATATTAATTGACAATATTTCCTTCCAGTCGTAAAATGGATGCGGTTTTTTCATATTAAAAGGAGGATTTTCCCATGTTCCTGATGCTGTTTCTTTTGTGGATCATTTTCAACGGCAGACTGACCGTGGAAGTTGCGCTGCTGGGTGCCGTCATGACGGTGGCTGTATTCCTGTTCAGCTACAAATTCCTTGGGTACTCACTGCGCACAGAGCGCATTTTTTTCCGCCGTCTGCCCCTGATCTTTTCCTACTATTTGCTGCTCCTCAAGGAAATTGCCCTGGCCAATCTTGAAGTAATGAAGATGCTGCTGAACAAAGAGGAAAGCATCCGTCCCTGCCTGTATACGTTTACCGGCAAACCCCGTTCTCTCTGGGGCAAAGCCGCGCTGGCAGATTCCATCACATTGACCCCCGGTACCATCACCGTATCCGTGGAAGGCGATCAGTATACCGTACACTGCCTGGATAAACATTTGATGGACGGACTTGAAAACAGCGTCTTTGAACAGCGTATACTGGCCATTGAGGAGGTAGGCTTCCATGATTGAAAAAGCATATGAACTGCTCTATACCGGTTCCCTGCTGGTGTTGGGCGTACTGATTGTATTGGGCCTGATCCGTGCCATCCGCGGTCCGCTGACCACCGACCGCATCGTGGCCATCAATATGATTTCTACTGTAACGATCGTCATGATCGGTATTCTGGCGCTGATGCTCAACGAAGGCTATCTGGCGGATGTAGGCCTGGTCTATGCCATGATCTCGTTCCTGGCCGTGGTTGTGCTTTGCAAGGTTTTCATGGGCGTTCACCGCGAAAACCAGGCAAAAGAGCTGCAGGAAAAGGAGGAAAATCCCCATGCTTGATTGGCTCCGTTTTATTCTGACCGCTGTACTGCTCGTGGGCGGGATTACCGTTATGTGCATTTCCATGTACGGCGTATACCGCTTCAAGTTTGTGCTGAACCGAATGCATGTTGCCGCCATGGGCGATACCATGGGGCTGTTCATCACCCTGCTGGGACTTTCCTTCAGCGCACCGGACTTTACCACGGTTATCAAATTTTTCCTTATTGTTTGCTTCCTGTGGATTGCAAGTCCCGTCGCCAGTCACCTGATTGCCCGCTTGGAAGTTACTTTGAACGATCATCTGGAAGATGAAATGGAGGTGCTGAAATAATGACCCTCTTTACCTATGTTTTGCTGGGATTTCTCATTGTATCCGCACTGTGTGTCAGCCTTTTCAAAAACTTGCTCACTGCCGTTGTGGTATTCATGTCCTACTCTCTGGTCATGAGCGTTATCTGGATGCTGCTGGAGTCTCCTGACCTGGCCATCACCGAAGCAGCCGTCGGCGCAGGCGTTACCAGTGTTCTGTTCTTCATTACCCTGAAAAAGCTCCATGCCATCGAAAAGAGGAGGAAACCCGAAAATGAACAGCAGTAAACCCTCCTTGAAGCAGAAATTCACTGCCTGGCTGGAAAATGCCTCCATGCTGGATGATGCCATGGAGAAAGACCTGGCCAAAGGCAGCGACCTGAAAGCACAGGAAAATGAAAAAGCCGTTTATGAGGCCTGGGAACAGCGTCAGAAGAACCGTCACGATACGGCCGTTCAGGAAGAACATGCCCTGTACGAAAGAATTCACCACTGGACCATGACCGGAGGCGCCAAGACAGCCACCATTCTCTACAGACTCTTCTGTATCTTTGTATGCCTTGCCGTTACCGCTTTCATGCTCATGATGGTATTGGACATGCCCGCTTACGGCAATGCGAATTCTCCCGTCAACAACGAGGTATCCGCCCGCTATATTGAAAAAGGCATGGAAGAAACCGGTGCCGTGAACATCGTAGCCGGCATGATTCTGGATTACCGCGCCTTTGATACCCTGGGTGAGAGTACGGTGCTCTTTATTGCAGCCTGTGCTGTGCTGACCCTGCTGCGCATCGACCTGAACCGTCACGGCCTTCCCACCGAAGAACTGATTGCCGCAGAAGCGGATGACCGTCATCACGAACCCAAGGATGACGTAATCCTCCAGCGCAGCGCTGCGCTGCTGGTCCCCATCATTCTGCTCTTTGGCATCTATATCATCTTTAACGGCCATCTCTCCCCCGGCGGCGGTTTTTCCGGCGGCGCCATCATCGGTGCCGGCATGATCCTGTATCTGAACGCTTTCGGTTTCAAAGCCACAGGCAAGATCATGAATTTCCGGGTATTCACCGTTATCACCTTCTGCTCGCTGATGTTTTACGGCTTGGCCAAAACCTACTCCTTCTTCACCGGCGCCAACCATCTGCACAGCATTATTTCCCCCGGCATTCCCGGCAACATTTTTTCCGCCGGCCTCATTTTGCCGCTGAATATCGCGGTGGGCATGGTCGTTGCCTGCACCATGTATGTATTTTACGCTCTCTTCCGGAAAGGAGGCATGTAACATGGCAAAGCTTTTTGCGGAACATCTGTATGAAACTGTTTCCATTATTCTCTTTGGTATCGGCTTTACCACGCTGCTTCTCAACCGGAACCTGATCAAAAAGATCATCGGTCTCAACATCATGGACACTGCCATCTACCTGTTTCTGGCATCCATGGGCTATATTGAAGGCCGTGTTGCTCCGATTGTGGTCAACAATGTAACGGATACTTCCGCTTACATCAACCCCGTTCCCAGCGGTCTGGTGCTGACAGGCATCGTGGTTTCCGTTTCTGTCACGGCACTGATGCTGGCGCTTACCGTGCGCCTCTACCGCCGCTACGGAACACTGGATATCGACAGAATTTTTGTGCTGGCAAAGGGGGATGAAGAATAATGGCTTTTATCCAGAACGTTCCCTTTTTCAGTATTATCCTGAGCATGATCTCCGGTATTTTCTCTTCCGCACTCAAGCGGAAAGCTGCCCGCAGTGTAACAATCGTGCTTTCTGCAGTGGTTCTTGCAATGAATATCATGCTGACCGTATTCATGCTGCAGACGGGCGAAAGCTACACCTACATGATGGGTCACTATCCCGCTCCCTTTGGTAACGAAATCCGCGCCGGTCTTCTGGAATCCGTCATGGCCAGCGTCTTTGCGCTGATTCTGCTTATGTCGTTGCTGGGCGGCCTGAACAAGATTGATGAACAGATTCAGGAACAGAAACAGAACCTGTACTTCATCATGGCAGACCTGATGCTGGCCTCCCTGCTGGCACTGGTTTACACCAACGACCTGTTTACCGCCTACGTGTTCATCGAAATCAATACCATTGCTGCCGCTGCGCTGATCATGTCCCGCCAGAACGGTCACTGCCTGGCTGCAGCAACCCGGTACATGATCATGAACCTGCTGGCTTCCGGTCTTTTGCTGATGGGCATCACCATGCTGTACGGCATTACAGGGCATCTGCTCATGTCCAACATCAGGGAAAGCGTTGCAAACCTGTTTGCCACAGGCGAATATCACACTTCCCTTACCGTGGTCGTAGTGCTCATCACTGTGGCGCTGTGCATCAAAAGTGCGCTCTTCCCCTTCCAGGAATGGCTGCCTGATGCGTATGGTTACTCCACCCCTTCTTCCGCAGCCATGCTTTCTTCTCTGATTTCCAAGAGCTACATTTTCCTGCTGATCAAGATTTTCTACCGCGTAATCGGCATGGAAGTGGTGGTTTCTACCGGCATGACCAACATCCTGTTCCTCTTTGGCATTATCGGCATGATTCTGGGTTCGGTCAGCGCCATCCGCGAACGGGACATCCGCCGCATGGTAGCATTCTCCTCCGTAGCACAGATCGGCTACATTTATATGGGACTTGGTCTTGGCACCCGGGAAGGCGTCATTGCCGCCATCTTCCATATGATCATCCATGCAGCCGCCAAATCCATGCTCTTCCTCTCCGCATCCGGACTGATTGACGTAAGCGGCGATATCAAGCAGTTCCGTCCGCTGCGCGGCTCCGGGTACCGGCATAAGGCTGCCGGCGCAGCCTTCACCGTAGGCGCCCTTTCCATGGTGGGTGTGCCGCTCTTTGGCGGCTTCCTGAGCAAAGTGTATTTCGCTTCTTCTGCCCTTGATTTCGGCGGCATCCGCGCCGTGATTGTGCTGGCAGCGCTGGCTGTTTCCACCCTGCTCAATACCATGTATTTCCTGCACACCGTGATTTCCATTTACCGTCCTGCCACTCAGGAAGTGCCTGCGTACAACGCGCCTTCCAAACTTTCTTCCGCCGCCCTCTGGGTGATGGCAGCAGTCAATGTGGCACTGGGCACTCTGAGCGTACCGCTATATCAGGCCATCGCCAGAGGCCTTGACATGTTTTCCTAACGCGTAAGGGAGGAACTACAAATGCTGATGATTTTTACATGCTTTGTTCCCATGCTGTGCGGCATTGCACTTTTCACCGTGCCCGCACTGAAAAATGAAAAACGCACCCGCAATCTGTTTACGGGTGTTTCCATGCTGGTCATGGTGCTTCTCAGTGTGCTGACCGCGCTGCAGGGCGACCAGAGTCTGACCCTCTTTTCCATCACCCCCACACTGCCCATTGTGATGCAGGGAGATGCGCTGGCCCATTTCTTCGCCATCTTCTTCTCTGTCATGTGGACCGTCAGCGGTTTCTACGCATTCCGCTACATGGACCATGCCGAACACCAGAACCGCTACTTCGCCTTCTACCTGCTGACCGGCGGCGCGCTGTGCGCCCTGTCCTATGCCGGCACCATGGTCACCATGTACCTGTTCTTTGAAGCGATGACGCTGCTTTCCGTGGCGCTGGTTCTGCATGAAATGACCCGTGAAGCCATCGCTGCCGGCGTCAAGTATCTGCTGTATTCCATCGCAGGCGCTACCATGGGCTTGCTGGGCATTTTCTTCCTCACTACCAACAGCATGAATCCCGTGTTCACTGCCGGTGGCATGCTGAACATGGAAAACCTGACCCTTTCCCAAAACGCTCTGTTCATCATCGTCCTGATCACGCTGGTGGGTTTTGGCGCCAAAGCAGGTCTTTATCCCCTGCATGCCTGGCTGCCCACCGCGCACCCCATCGCTCCCGCCCCTGCCAGTGCTGCCTTGTCCGGCGTCATCACCAAAGCCGGTGTGCTGTGCATTATCCGTATCCTGTTCTATGTGGTAGGCGCTGACGTGCTTCGCGGCACCTGGGTGCAGTACACGCTGATCGCCCTTGCCATGCTGACGGTATTCATGGGCTCCATGATGGCTTACCGCACAGACCTGCTGAAAAAGCGACTGGCCTATTCCACCGTATCTCAGGTGAGCTACGTGCTGCTGGGCGTATTCATGCTCTCCACCACGGCGCTGACCGGCTCTTTCCTGCATGTCATCTTCCACTCCCTCATCAAGACCACGCTGTTCCTTGCTGCCGGCGCCATCATTCATGAAACGGGCAAGACCCGCGTAAGCGAACTGCGCGGCATCGGCAAGGAAATGCCTGTAACTGTCTGGTGCTACACCATTGCTTCTTTGGGCCTGATCGGTATTCCCCCCACCGGCGGTTTTGTGAGCAAGTGGTATCTGGCACAGGGTGCGCTTTCCTCCGGTACCGGTGTGCTGGAATATCTGGCCCCCGCCGTGCTGCTCATTTCCGCGCTGCTGACGGCCGCTTACCTGCTGCCCATCACCATCCGCGGCTTCTTCCCCGGCGAAGGCTACGACTACGCTTCCCTTAAAAAGTGCGAATGCGGCAAAATGATGGTTGTTCCCATGATTCTGTGCAGCGTGCTGGTCGTGCTCCTTGGCATGTTCCCCGGCACTGTGATGAACGCGATCGGGACCATCGTGTCTTCCCTGATGTAAGGAGGCGCTTTCATGCTGATTGCAACCGCGTTGCTGCCCATACTACTGGGAAGTTTGACCATGGTGTTCCGCTTTGAAAGCGCACGCAAGCGTCAAATGTACCTGATGGGCAGTGTGATTCTCACCTCTCTGATGGTATTTGCCTGCATCCTCTTCCTGCCGGAAGACTATACGCAGGTTTTCATCCGCCTGACGGATAAAATGACCTGCACGCTGCATCTGGACGGCATGGGCAAATTGTTTGCCGGTCTGGTCGCGCTTTTGTGGCCCTTTGCCACGCTGTACGCCTTTGAATACATGCACCATGAAGGCGGCGAAAACGTCTTCTTCACCTGGTACACCATGAGCTACGGCATTACGCTGGGCGTAGCCATGGCAGGCGATCTGGTTTCTCTCTACCTTTTCTATGAATTCCTTACACTGTGCACGTTGCCGCTGGTCATGCACGGTATGAGCCATCAGAGCGTGGCTGCAGGTCTGAAGTACCTGTACTATTCTCTGACCGGCGCTGCGCTGGCCTTCATCGGCGTGATGCTGATTCTGCACTTTGGCGACAGCACTGCCTTTGCCTTTGGCGGCGTGCTGAACAACATTGCCGACAATCAGGTCATCTGGGTTCGTGCAGGTTATGTGCTGGCTTTCCTGGGCTTCGGCGTAAAGGCTGCAGTCTTCCCCTTCCACGGCTGGCTGCCTACCGCTTCCGTCGCTCCCACCCCCGTTACTGCGCTGCTGCATGCTGTAGCGGTTGTCAAGGCCGGCGTGTTCGCCGTGATGCGCATCACGTTCTATTCCTTCGGTCCTCAGTTGCTGAATGGCACCTTCGCGCAGTACATTCCGCTGGCACTGGCGCTGATTACCATCGTATACGGCTCTGCCATGGCTGTTAAGGAAGAACATTTGAAGCGCCGTCTGGCCTACTCTACGGTAAGCAATCTTTCCTACATTCTGCTGGGCATTCTGCTCATGACCCCCGAAGGACTGACCGCCGGCATGACCCACATGGTGTTCCATGCACTGATCAAGATTCTGCTGTTCACCGCCGTTGGCGCCGTGATGATCCGCACCGGCAAACACTACGTACAGGACGTCCGCAGCCTTGGCAAGCGCATGCCCATGACGGTCGTCTGCCTGATTCTGGGTTCCCTGGCACTGACCGGCATCCCCCCCTTCATCGGCTTTACAAGCAAATGGATGCTGTTTGAAAGCGCCTGGCAGATGGGCGGCACGTTTGGTTATCTGGGCGTAGCAGCGCTGCTGATTTCCGCATTGCTGACCGCCATTTACCTGCTGGTGCCTTCCTTCCACGCCTGCTTTGCCAAACCCAACCATGGCGATGAAATTATCCCCAGCGACCCCGGCATGCAGATGCGCGTACCCTTTATGGTATGGGCCTGTGCCATCGTAGTTCTTACCTTCGCTTCTCAGCCGCTGATCCGCTTCATTATGACCTGCGCAGGTCTTCAGTAAAGGAGGAACACCATGAATTTGCTTTTACCCATCCTGGTCTTCCTGCCCATGCTTTCTGCGCTGGTCTCCTACCTGATCGGCCGGAAAAGCAAGAAGCTCCGCGACACGTTTGTAATTGCACTGTGCTGCGCAGAACTGGTCTGTGCCCTGCTGGTGCTGTCCCTTTCCTTTGCCGGCAAAACACTGTCTTTCACCGTTCCCGCTATCTGCGGCATGGGCCTTACCTTTAAGGCGGACGGTTTCCGAGCGCTGTACATTGCCATTGCCGCCCTGATGTGGGCGGGCAGCGGCGTGATGGCACCCGGATATTTCAGCCACTACCGAAATCGCAACCGTTACCAGTTCTTTACACTGATGACGCTGGGGGCCACACTGGGCGTGTTCCTGTCCGATGATTTGTACACCACCTTCATCTTCTTTGAAATCATGTCCTTCACCAGCTATGTCTGGGTAGCCCATGATGAAAAAAAGGCCTCTCTCCGTGCCGCACAGACCTATCTGGCTGTCGCTGTGATCGGCGGTATGGTAACGCTGATGGGCCTGTTTATGCTCCATCACACTTTGGGCACCCTTTCCTTTGAAGGCATGCACCATGCTGCCGAAACGCTGGAAAACAGCACCATGCTGTATATACCCGGTGCCCTTGCGCTGGTAGGTTTTCTTGGCAAAGCCGGCGCCTTCCCCCTGCATGTCTGGCTGCCCAAGGCTCACCCTGTTGCTCCTGCCCCTGCCAGTGCGCTGCTTTCCGGTGTACTGACCAAAACGGGCATCTTCGGTGCGCTGGTCATCAGCTGCAACCTGTTCCGCTATGATGCCGAGTGGGGCGTTTCCGTACTGCTGATCGGCTGCGTGACCATGCTGCTGGGTGCCGTGCTGGGCATCTTCTCCATTGACCTCAAACGCACACTGGCCTGCTCCTCCATGAGCCAGATCGGTTTCATTCTGGTAGGCGTAGGTTCCCAGTGTATGCTGGGCCACCACAGCGCGCTGGCTGCACAGGGCACGATTCTGCATATGCTGAACCACAGCCTGTTCAAGATGGTTCTGTTCTTTGCTGCCGGTGTGGTGCACATGAACCTGCACAAACTGAACCTGAACGACATTCGCGGTTTCGGCCGCAAAAAGCCCGTGCTGATGGTCACTTTCCTGATTGCCTATCTGGGCATTGCCGGCATCCCCGGGCTCAGCGGATACATCAGCAAAAGCCTTTTGCACGAAGGTCTGCTGGAATGTGTGCACGAACATGTGTATCCTGTCATTTCCAAAGCTGTGGAACTGACCTTCGTGTTCACCGGCGGCCTGACGCTGGGCTATATGACCAAGCTGTTCATCGCCCTGTTTGTGGAAAAGCACCCCACCCGTCAGCAGGAATTTGACGGCATGAAAAAGTACCTTTCCCCCATCGCCATTCCTGCACTGGTGGTTCCTGCCGTGCTGATTGTGCTGTTTGGCGTATTCCCCAACCGCACCATGACGCCCATTTCCTTCCATAGCCTTTCCTTCATGCATGCCCACGAAAAGGTAGTCCCCTACTTCTCCTGGGAAAACCTGTCCGGTGCACTCAAGAGCATTGCCATCGGCATTGCAGTATATGCGCTGTTCGTCCGCACCGTACTGATGCGCGGCAAAAAAGGCGAAAAGGCATACGTGAATATCTGGCCGGACTGGCTGGATCTGGAAAACAGTGTGTACCGTCCCATGTACCGTCTGGTGCTGAAGGTCATCGGCTTCATTACTTCTCTTGTGGATGCCATGATGGAAAAAGTGCTGCTGCCTTTGATGCGCACCCTGGGCGCGCTGATTGCCAAACTTGCCGACCTGAGTCTGGATACGCTGGTATTTGTCGTCAAGCGTACTGTGATGAAGGTACTGGGCCCTCAAGCTCCCGTGCCGGTGGGCAACCGTTTGACCTATACGCTGGGCAGCATACTGGATGCGGTGAACATTTTCATCCACAAGTTGTTCATCCATGAACGCCCCATTCGCATCCATTTCACCACAGCGCTTGCCGCTCTGAGTGAGGATGCAGACCACGGTCTCAAACGCATTTCCCGCACACTGTCCTACGGCTTGCTGATGTTCTCTGCAGGGCTGGTGTTTACCCTGATTTATGTGCTGTTCTTCCGGTAATATCAACAGCAATAAAAAAGGCTCGTCATAACGGTGACGGTCACAAAACAACAAACTGACCTGTGAATTACTCACAGGTCAGTTTTATTATGTACACTCTAATTCACTTTTACAGGAACGCCGTTGTAGCAGCATATCAAAACACATCGATCAGTCAGGAATGGGGAATTGATCTTTTTCTCTTTCGCCCCACATAGCGATTCACTGTATTCCGATAATCCAAATACGCTTCCCCAAATGCACCCAGCAGAAAATCTTCCTCCACATTTACGATTTGCAGATGAAACATCAAGGCAGCAAATGCCGACACCGCATACAAAATCCAGTTGAAAAACATGAGGGCAATGCCAATATAGACAAGGTCAAATCCCAAGAATGCCGGATTGCGGCTGATTGCATAAATCCCCGTAGTGGTCAGTTCGGTTTTATCCGTCTCCGAAACGCCTGCACGCCAATTATCCCGCATTGTTACAACGGAACAAATGAACACAGCCGTACCCATCACGGCAATTACGCTGCCGGCACATCTAATCCCGGTCGAAAAACGAGATGCATTCAGCGCAATGCTGATGATTTCCGCAATCGGCACAGCAATGGTGGCTATTTTCATTGTTATCTCAATGAATTTCACTGCGCCTTTCTTGCCTTTGCCGATTTGGTCAGTCTGAATACCTCTTTTCTTTTGACTGAACATCTTACCAAAATAACATCCGTAAAATGCCAGCAGCACTGCCAGCGCTATCATTTGGAAAATCATGACAAACCTCCGTCACGCTCTGTTTATCGGTTGATACGTTACATTTTATCATACGGCTGCACAATATACAAGAACAGTCCCGGTTGCTTCTGCTTCCGGGACTGACGAACTACTGCATAACGAAATACATGTTCACTTTTTCTTTTCGTAACGGATGTCCACACTCACAGAAGGCATCTCCTGAACTTTCGGAGTAAAAGAGATCTGCCCGTCAGCAAGCCGCAATGTGCCGGTAGAACCGCGCACAACGCCGTCCTTCAAAAGCAACTGAACGATTTTTTCATTCAGCACGGGGCCTCTGCCGCGGGTCAGGCAGTCCTTCCACAGGGTAAAATGGCACCCATCCCGCCAGGCACTGCAGCCAAAAGCCTTTGCGCTTTCCACAACAGGCTTTTGACACAGCGGACATACCGCATCAGACACCGTATTTGCCTGTGCGGACGTCTTTCTCTTTCCGCTTTTGCTGCCGCGCCTTTCCTCGGCAGGGAAATCCCCTTCCTTGTCCGTCGTTCTGGCATAGTCCACCAGAAATGCGCTCAGGCGGCGAATGCCTTCCATAAAGCGAATGGTATCGCGTTTATTTTCTGCAATCTCATGCAGCGCCAATTCCCACTTTCCCGTGGTTTCCGGCGATGCCACTTCATCCGGCGCAATGGCGATCAAACGAACACCTTTCTCAGTCGCATTGATGGTACGGCCCTTGCGCGCTGCATACCCCACCTGCACGAGCCGTTCGATGATGGCGGCGCGGGTGGCGGGCGTACCCAGCCCTGACCCCTTCATCTGCTCGCGCAGTTCTTCGTCCTTCAGTTCCCGACCTGCATGTTCCATGGCGGCAAGCAAACTGGCGTCCGTATGAGGTGCCGGCGGTTTAGTAGCCTCTTTTTTCACTGCCGCCTTTTCTACCTTCCGCACATCCCCTTCCTGCAGAGCAGGCAAGGCTTCCTCTTCCTTTTCTCCGCCATATACCTGCTTCCAGCCCAAATCCCGCACCGTACGCCCTGTGGTCTTGAACAGGTCGTCCCCGCATGCGGTCACCACGCGTACAGCATCGTACACCATGGGCGGATAAAACGCAGCAATGGTACGCCGCGCAATCAGATCATACACTTTTCGCAGGTCAGATGGCAATTTATCTACCGGAGCCGTCTGCGTAGTGGGAATGATGGCATGGTGATCGCTTACTTTGGCATTATCAAAAATGCGCTTTGAAAACGGCAATTTGCCATCCTGCCACGGAATACCGTCCACAAGATTCTTATATTCCGCAGGCAATTTCATCAGCGTCTGCTTGGCACGAGGCAGCATATCCATGGGAAGATACCGGCTGTCCGTACGCGGATAGGTAACTGCCTTCCATTTTTCATACAGTTCCTGGGTAATTTTAAGCGTCTTGTCTGCCGTAAAACCCAGTTTGCTGTTGGCGTCCCGCTGCAGGCTTGTCAAATCATACAATTGCGGTGCAAACTCTTTTTTCTCTTCCCGGCTGACACTGCGCACCTTCGATTCTTTTCCTTTGACCCGGGCGGCAATGGCATCTGCCTTCTCCTTATCCGGAATGCGGGAAGACAGTTTTTCTTCTTTGATATTTTCATCAAACCACAAACCCTGGTAATCCCCAAAGCGGGCGCTGACTGTGTAATATTCTTCGGGTTTGAAGTTTGCAATCTCATGATATCGGCGCACCAGAATAGCCAGTGTAGGTGTCTGCACACGGCCAATGGACAAAAGCACATTAAACCGAAGCGTAAATGCACGGCTGGCATTCATCCCCACCAGCCAGTCTGCATTGGCACGGGATTGGGCACTGCGGTACAGCCCTTCATATTCCTGAGCCGGTTTCAGGGTATCAAAACCCTCCCGGATTGCCTCATCCGTCATGGATGAAATCCACAGCCGCATCACCGGCTTTTTACATCCAGCCTGCTGATAAATCAGGCGGAAGATCAATTCACCTTCACGTCCGGCATCAGTGGCGCAAATCACCTGCTCCGTTTCCGGGTCGTTCAGCCACTTTTTCACCACAGCATACTGTTTTCTGGTTTTGGGCAGCACTTTGGTGGGAATGTTTTCCGGCAAAATAGGCAAATCATCCATACGCCATTTTTGATAGCGTTCGTCTACTTCGTCCGGTTCGCAAAGGCTGACCAGATGACCCAGCGCCCAGGTAATCACATATTTGTCGTTCTTGACGAAACCTTCTCCTTTTTCCCGGCATCCCAGCACTCTGGCAATATCATGCCCGACGCTGGGCTTTTCCGCCACCACGACGATCATGCCTTCACACTCCTTTCCGCACCACATCATACCAGATTTTGCGCCGCTTGGAAAGAGCTGCTCCGAATTTACATCCCAGCACCTCTTTCCATCCATTTTCCATAGACAAAAAAGCGGGAATATGGTATACTGCCAATAGATTACGAAAGTATGAACATTCTTGTTTTTTCGATACGGAGGCTACCATGTACACAGGAAAAATCAAACGGCTTATTGCCCTGATACTGATCTTTTGCCTGATGGCGCCGTCGGCTTTTGCAGACACCACTGCGTTACGCGCTGCACCGCTGAGCACGGGCGGAGAGCTGAACGGTATGGTACGCGTATACCTCAGTTCACTGAACAGCCCCAGCCAGCTGGATATTACCGTAAACGGCAGCTACACTGTGAACGGCGATTCCTCAAAGGTCATTCCCAAGGGCACCAAAGCTGTGGTGAAGTTCAATAAATCCACCGGCAAACTGACGCTCACTTATAACGGACAGACCCATAACATGGGGTCTTCCTTTAAGCTGCGCCGCCATCAAGCCAGCGGCGACAACGGTCTGTATATCGCGCAGACCTACAGCAGCAGCAATCTTTTCCCCGGCGATCTTTCCTTTCAGGTAAAGGCTTCGGACGGTGCATATAAGCTCTTTCCGATTGTTCATGTGTTTATTGAAGATTATCTGATGGGTGTAGTTCCCTATGAAATGGGCAATGCAAATCCGCTGGAAGCATTGAAGGCGCAAACCGTTGCCGCCCGTACTTACACCCTGCGCGCCATGCAAAACGCCTCTTCCCGCGATTACGACGTAGTAGATACCGCCTCTGACCAGGTGTACCGCGGTACACCCACCGGCAACAGCAACTGCCGCAAAGCCATCGAAGAAACCCGCGGCATTGTGTCCATGAACGGCAACAGCCTGACCGGTACATTTTACACTGCGTCCAACGGCGGTCAGATCGAATCCCCCAGAAATCTGTGGGGCGGCAGCAGTTACCCCTATATCGTAGTCAAGGATGACCCCTATGATCTGGCCAATCCCGGTTCCCGCGTTAAATCTTTCACCATAAACGCCAGCGGTAATCAGGGCAATGCCGTGTTGCAGCAGCTGCTGGACAGCAAGGCTGCAGCCATGCTGGGTTCCGGCGCAAAAGTAAAAGGCATTTCCGCCGTAACGCCCCACACACCCAAATACGCTTCCCCAAGCCGTTTGTATACCAAGCTGGATTTCAATGCCTTTGTGCAGCACAATGGCGAAATCAAAGCAATTACACTGAGCTTTGATATTTTCTCCGAACTGGAAACGCCCCTTTCCATGTCTCACAGCAGCATGCAGAACGAACTGTGGACAGTTGCAGAAACAAACGGCGGTTTCCGCGTGGAAGCCCGCCGCTGGGGCCACGGTACCGGTATGAGTCAGCGCGGCGCCATGCAGATGGCGGAGCTGGGGCATACTTACAGTCAGATCCTGAACTTCTACTTCGAAGGCTGCAAACTGGTCAGATATTCCTTCACCCGCACCATCCTCAGTGCCGTTCAAAGCGGTCAGCAGAGCGGTGAAGAAGTATTTGTGGAAAACGCCGCGCCTTTGGAAGGCGAAACGGATGCTCCGCCTCAGGATCCCGTTCTTGCAAAAGTAACCACCCAATCCGGCAGTTTGAATCTCCGTGCCGAAGGCAGCGCCAGCGCCAAGGTGATGGACACCATTCCCCGTAATACGGTGATCGAAATCCATGAAGTACTGGGCGATTGGTGCCTCACCGTATATAAAGGCCAGCTGGGCTATGTGATGACCAGCTTCCTTACTTTTATCAACACAGATGCACCCACTTCCACCCCCGCTCCGGAAATTCCGGAAGGTACGCTGCTTGCCAAAGTTACCACCCAGTCCGGTTCTCTTAATCTCCGTGCCGGCAGCAGCACTTCTCACCGTGTGCTCACCACCATCCCCCGCGAGCAAATCATTCCCGTTTATGAAAAGGGTACGAACTGGTGTAAAACCGCATTCGGCAGCCATGAAGGATATGTGATGACTTCCTTCCTCACATTCCTTGAAGCAGAAACTGCGACACCCACGCCGCAGCCGGAAAGCACGCCTACCGCAGCGCCGGAAACGCCTGATGAAACCAAAGTTTACGGCAAAGTGACCACCAAGTCCGGCAGCTTGAATCTGCGTGAAAATCCCAACAGCAGTGCCAAAGTGCTCACCACCATCCCGCGTCACCAGGTTATTCCGCTGACCGAAGTAGGCACTGTATGGTGCAAAACCTCCTATAACGGGCATGACGGCTATGTGATGACCAGTTTCCTCACAATCAACGTGCAGGAAGAAAACGATCCTTCCGGGCTCATTGCCACGGCTCAGGTGACCACGGAAAGCGGCACGCTCAACCTGCGCAGCTATGCCAGCACCAGCGCCCGCGTGATTCGCACCATTCCCCGCCATGCCTATGTGAATGTCTACGAAATGGACGATGACTGGTGCAGCGTAACCTATGACGGCAGCAGCGGCTATGTAATGACCAAGTTCCTCACCATTGAACCGGTTACTGCTCCCACGGCAACACCCGCATCCACCCCCACGGCTTTGCCTACTGCTGCACCTACCGCAACACCTGCTGCAACGCCCACTACCACTCCCGCACCGGAAGTTGAACAGGAAGAAGTGCCTGCAGCGCTTGACCACCCCATTCTGGGACAGGTGAATTCCAATGCAGATACCCTCTTCCTGCGCAGCGGCCCTGCCAAAACCTACAGCATCATTTACGAACTGCCTAAGGGCGATTTCCTCATGGTTACCCACATGAGCGAAAACTGGTGCAAGATCATCTATGAAGGGAGAGAGGGTTACTGTATGCGTCAGTTCCTCATTCTGCCTGATGAATATTGAACTTCTCCCCGGTGAACGCATCGATGATCTGCAGTTTCATGACCTGCATATCATTCAGAACGAAAACGCCTTTCGGTTCGGTATGGATTCTGTGCTGCTGGCAGACTTTGCTTGCCCCCGCCCCAAGGACCGGGTGATGGATCTGGGCACAGGCAGCGGCATCCTTCCCCTGCTGATGTATATGCGGGAACCGGACGCACGGTATCAGGGTATAGAGATTGACGAAAACGCCCTGAATCGTGCGCTGAGGACGCTTCAGCTCAACGATATACCAGAGAGCCGCATCGCGCTGCAACACGGCGATATCCGCAAAATCGGGGCATTTTTCCCGGCCAATTCCATGGATCTGGTCGTTTGTAATCCACCCTATCACGTAGCTCCCGGCGGCAAAGTCAATCACGGCGTAGCGCGGATGGAAGAAATGTGCTCTCTGAAAGATGTAGCCTATGCTGCCCGCTATCTTCTCATCAACAGAGGCCGTTTCTGCATGGTATACCCTGCAGTACGACTGCAGGAAGTATGCATCACATTGGCAGAAATGAAGCTTGCCATCAAGAGAATCCGCTTCATCCATCACCAGGTGAACCGCAAGCCCAAGCTGATGCTGGTAGAAGCCTACATGGGCGGCCGCATCGGCGAAGTTCAGGTCATGGAACCCCTGATCATTCAGGAAAACGGCGAAAACAGCGCCGAAATCAAACGGATTTACCATCAGGATTAAAGCCTGACCTTAAAGAGAAAGCCGCCGTCATGCCAAACATGACGGCGGCCTCTTTCTGTTTACATCAAGTGCGCCAGATACGCGCTGTACGCTTTTTCGATATCGTTTATGTTACAGGCGATGATCTGCTCAAAAGAAGCCATATTCATCAAAAACCGAACCAGACGCGCCCCCAGATAATATCCCACGTCCGGCATCCCTTCAAAACGTACCCAATCGCCAAAGAATTGCTGCTTTTCGCGCGTCATTCCATCCAGTTCTCTGTAAAATGCAGATGCGATTTTAGCTTCATTCTGCTCGCACCATTCTTTCCATCCATCCCGATCCTGATGGAAATACGCCCTGTTCCCCACCATTTCCTGTTCAAACACCATGGCTACGCCTTCAGTAAACAGCTGCCATAAATAGCGTTCCCGATTCTTGCTCGCATCTATGCTGATTACACCGTGCTGTGCCTGATACACATGCCCCAGTTCATGCAAAATCAGCCCGTTCATGGCATCCACGCTGCACCAGTCCAGCTCCACAATCTTTTCGATGCCCAGCAAAATGGTAACCCTTTGATTGATTTGTGTGACCCATCCCGCTCCGCAGCACAATCCCAAGTACAATACAATATCTGCATCAACGTTTTTTCCAAACACAGAAAGGATCCTATTTTCCAGATTCTGAGTGACCGTGCAAAAGGAACGGATAACTTCTTCCCGTTTTTCCTGATTGATCATCACGCCGTTCAGCACGGGCAGATAATCCTTTTCCCAGGTATATCCGGCATTCAGGCATTCCTGCATATCGTCCAGACACTTCTGTTTTGCTCCCGGAGCACATGCATCCATATACTTTTTCCAACGGGAAATATCAAACTTCTCCCCCTCAAAACACAGATGCATGCTTTCTGCTGCGTTGATAATGCGCATTTATCTTTCCTTCCTTCCGACCACATAACACACCCCGCAACATAAAACTGCTGCGGGGTGCAAACACTTCGATTATTGAATCAACCCTTGAATTACAGCCACATCATACACACCCTGCGCCATACCCTCGGCCAACAGCTGCTGATAATGCGGATGGGACATCAGCTGATCTTCACGGTTGTTGGACATAAAACCCAGCTCAATGAGGAAGCAGGGCATCTTGGCCCAGTTATTTCCAACATAATTATTATTAAAGTAGGTACGTCCGGTTTTTTCAGAAATCTCATACCCCACAGAACGTTTCATGCCCGCCAGCAATGCATCCGCCCAAACTTTGTACACCTCATATTCCGCCACTTCCTTGGCGTAAGTGGATGCCAGAGGACAGAAAATACCAATGCCGTAAGCATTCTGGTTCTCGCGGTTATCGCAGTGCAGACGCAGCATAAAGTCCGCTCCGGCCTGCTCTGCCACATTGCAGCGGTCAATGTTGCTCAGCCACTGTTCTTCGGAATCGCGCGTCATAACCACATTAGCGCCCTGGCGCATCAGTTCATCACGAAGCAGATAAGCTACTTCCAGTACCACAATGGATTCCTTGCGTCGGGTAACCACCCCCTGCGCCATGCCGCCGGAGGAAGAAACACTGCCGCTGAGACCGGGACCGCGGGGCTCGGTTACTGTCCGGTGGGTTCCCTGATGACCGGGATCGATACATACCGTCACGCCGGTAAGCCGTCCGGGCGTCACTTCCGTTTCCTGTGCAGTCAGTTCATAGCCGCAGTAAGTCTGCCCTTCTGCCAGCACACTGCCGCTAAGCCTGCACACATCGATATAGATGTTCTGCTTCGCATAGGTATAAGGCATAGGAATATCCATGGAATAGGTATAATCCTCGCCGGGATAAAGGATTGTTTCACCGCGCTGCTGTGTGGAACGGTACTTGATCAGCACTGATTCATGCCCTTCAGCAGTAAACTCAATATGGGCGCCGCCCTGAACAGGCGTGCAAACCAGATCATTCACTTTGCTGACTTTCTTTTCCACCTTTTCCTGCTCTACAGCAGCTTCCGGCATCGCAGACTTGGGTATGGTGGCAGATGCCTTGGCAAGGTCCTTTTCCTTCAGCGTCTTCACGGTAGCACGCAGTTTGGAAGAAGCATAGGTGCACTGCAAAATGCCTTCGCCTTCAAAATGTCCGTCTGCACTGTACAGCACCATTCGTCCGCTTTCCGCATCAGTGGCATACTCCAGCGCAACGTATTCCTCATCACAATCAAAAGAATAAGAAAAACCCATCTGATATCCCTGAAGCGTAAAATTCGTCACTGCACCATCCGCCAGCGCACCGGCAGGTAATGCCATCATCAGGCAGAGCAGAAGCAACATCATTCGTTTCATATTTCTTCCTCCGTTTCCAATATATTATATCGGCAATCTGCTTTCCCGTCAATTGCGCCTTCATAAAGAATATGTTATCATATTTTCGTCAGGAGGTCTGCCCATGTCATTCAAACACAAAAAGAGAAGAACGCATACTCCATCCAAACTTGCCAAATGGATGGCTCTTTTGCCTGCATCCTGCGCGCTGCTGTATCCTCTGTATCTGGCAGCGCAACTGTATACGGATGTGCAGCATTATACATCCTCTTCCCTTCCAGCCGCCTTTGACGGACTCACAGTTACTTTTGTTTCCGATATCCACTTTGGCTCTCTGTTCAGTAAAGAACGTGTAGAGCATTTGGTACAGCAGGTAAATGCACTGAAAAGCGATATCATACTGCTGGGCGGCGATTACGGCGAAACCTCGCAGGGCGCATTGGATTTTTTTGCGCTGAATCCCCGTTTTGAAGCGTCTATTGGCGTGTTTGCAACAGTTGGCAATCATGACCGTACCATGCCTGACAGCAACCTTTCAAGAATCACACAGGCCATGGCTGAAAACGGCGTCACGCCCCTGGTAAACGATGCATGGGTACTGGAAAGAGAAAACACCTCTCTTGCCATTTGCAGTGTGGACGATTTTTACAATGGCTTCCCTGACCTGGAACGTGTTTCCAAGCTGGTTGCAGATGCTGATTTCGTCCTTTTCATGCCCCATACGCCGGATATTTTGCCCGAATGCGAAAAGATGGGCGAATCCTTCTACCATCTTGCCCTTTGCGGGCATACTCATGGCGGACAGGTAGCCCTGTTCAACCGTCCTATCCTTTCTTCCAGCACCTATGGTGCCCGCTATAACAGCGGCTGGTATAAAGAAAACGGTGCCGACATTTTCGTCAGCACCGGTGTGGGAACTTCTGCCTTCCCTGTACGTCTGGGCACTAAGCCTCAGATTCATCAGTTTTTTTTCAAAAGCAGCAAGCCCTGATATTTATCAGATTTTCTCCAGCATTCTGACCATCCACTGCGCCAGGAAGTCAATGTTTGCCGTATTTGCCACCGTATCCTTCGGTGTATGAATTCGACCGCAGGCAAATTTGACGACAGGCGCTTTTTTGCATGCGCAAACACCCATGCCAAGATCAAACTGAGAATGATCGGAATTCATCATGCTGCCACGCTTACCAAAGAAATGCACTTGGTATTCTTCATTGGAAGACATCGTATCCTTCAATGCCGCGTATACAGCACCCATTTCTGCCTTCTTCTTAGAAATCAACAATACCTGATCGCCATTGGCAACGCAATCCAGATTGACGATCGGTTTATTTTTCTTGATCTCAGGATGCAGCTTTGCAAACCCGCGGGAACCAACCAACCCTATTTCTTCATTATCAAAGAAAACAAATGCCGCCTTATTTCGATCTTCAGGACGCATATTTTCCATAATAGCCAGTAATGCAGCACAACCGGATGTATTGTCGTTTGCGTTATTCTTATTCACCGGACCGCCAAACATCATGTAATAAAAAAGACCAAAGTAAACAATCAGATAAACGATCCTATCCAGCGCTTCTATGCCGGTCCATTTTGCTACCAGTTCTCCCAAGACAATAGAAACCACCAGCAGCGGCACTACCATGAGCGTTGCGTACAAATAGCTGCCAATCACACAGCGCGGCATCATCATATTCGGAACGACAGAACGGCGGGCCGTATCATAATGTGCGGTAAAAATCACTTCAGCATCATCAGGATTGCCAACAAGAATGTTCTTCGTCTTCTGCTTTTTGTCAGTTGCTTCTACCTGAGCGGTATATCCGTATTCCTGAATTTTCTCCATGGTCCAGTTTCGGAATGCTTCTTTTTGTTCTTCAGTATTGCGCATAGGAAACTGCTCGTTGATTTGCTGATGTATATGCATACTCTCACCTCTTTGGTTGATACTGTCAGTATACACAAACCCTTCCTCCTTGTCAATGAAAAGCAAAAACCCGCATTCCCTAAGGAATGCGGGCTGTATTCTCTGAATTTCTGAAATTAGAACTTCAGGCTGTTCACCTTGATGGAGGGACCCATGGTGGAGCTCATGTACAGAGACTTGATGTAGGTACCCTTAGCGGTGGCGGGCTTGGCCTTGATGATGGCTTCCATAAGAGCCTTCATGTTTTCAGCCAGCTTTTCATCGTCGAAGGAGCACTTGCCGATGGGGCAATGCACGATGGCAGTCTTGTCCACGCGGTATTCCACCTTACCGGCTTTGATTTCGTTGATGGCCTTGGTCAGGTCCATGGTAACGGTGCCGGACTTGGGGTTGGGCATGAGGCCCTTGGGACCCAGCAGACGAGCGATACGGCCGATGGTACCCATCATGTCGGGGGTCGCAACGCAAACGTCAAAGTCGAACCAGTTTTCGCTCTGGATCTTGGCAACCAGATCGGCTTCGCCCACGTAATCAGCGCCGGCGGCTTCAGCTTCCTTGGCCTTATCGCCCTTGGCGAAAACCAGAACCTTCACCTTCTTGCCGGTGCCATGGGGCAGCACCACGGTGCCGCGGACCTGCTGGTCAGCGTGACGGGGGTCAACACCCAGACGGATGCTCAGTTCGATGGTTTCATCGAACTTGGCCTTGCCGGTCTGCTTGACCAGGGCCACAGCTTCCTCGGGATCATACAGCTTCAGAGAATCGATCAGCTTAACGCTGTCATTATATTTCTTGCCGTGTTTCATCTTTCAATTCCTCCCTGTGGTATTAGCGGCGCAATGTCCTCCCACAATAATTGGCTTAGTCGTCGGCAACCGTGATGCCCATGCTGCGAGCGGTACCCTTGATCATGCTCATGGCAGATTCAATGGAAGCGGCGTTCAGGTCAGGCATTTTGGTAGTGGCGATTTCCCGAACCTGAGCCTGGGTCAGCTGACCAACCTTGTCCTTATTGGGACGGCCGGAAGCGCTGTTCAGGTTCAGAGCCTTCTTGATCAGCACGGGCGCCGGAGGCGTCTTGGTGATGAAGGTGAAGGAACGGTCAGAGTACACAGTGATGACCACGGGAATGATGTAGCCTTCCTGCTTGGCGGTACGGGCGTTGAATTCCTTGCAGAAGCCGGGAATGTTCACACCGTGCTGACCAAGAGCAGGACCGATGGGGGGAGCAGGAGTGGCCTTGGCGGCGGGCACCTGCAGCTTGATGAAAGCGGTAATTTTCTTTGCCATGGTAATGGCACCTCCTTAAAGCTTGTGGTAATGGCGGCATACTGTGTGCATGCCTCCCACGGGAACGGAAAACCTGCCCGGTAAGCGAACCGGGCAACCGCACACTTCGAAGATTACTTTTCCTTTTCCACCTGATCCAGATCCACTTCGATCTGCATCTCGCGGCCCAGGAACATTTTCACCTTCACGCGCAGTTTCTGACGAATGCCGTCGATTTCCTCGATCACACCGGTGAAATTCTCCAGCGGTCCGGACAGAATCCGGACTTCTTCACCCACTGCAAACTTGAAGTCCACAGAGTTAGGAGCGCTGTTCAGCATTCTGTCCAGTTCCTCTTGTGTCAGCGGAATGGGCTTGCTTTCGGGACCTACGAAGCCCGTCACGCCACGGGTGTTGCGAACCACATACCAGCTTTCGTTGGTAATGATCATGTGCACCAGCACGTAACCGGGGAAGGTCTTGTGGTGTGACACCACGCGCTTGCCGTTCCGCAGTTCGACAACCTCTTCAGTAGGAACAACAACCTCAGTGATGAGGTTCTGCATACCGTTGTTTTCCACCGATTTTTCCAGGTTATCCTTGACTTTGTTTTCGTAACCGGAATAAGTATGTACTACATACCATTCCAGCGTGCCCGGTCTGTCTTCGGACATAATTGCTTCTCCTCTTCAATTACACACGCATGATCAGGTTGACCAGAGCGGTAGAACCGGCGTCCAGCAAACCAATCACAATGCCCATGAACACCATGAAGGCGATAACAATGATAACACTGTTGGTCCATTCCTTCTTGGTAGGCCAGGTGACCTTCTTCAGTTCATGCCACATGTTCTTGAAAGGACGGGCAATGGCGACGGGCAGAGCCTTGAAGAAATGGCAAAGCTTGCTCCAGAAGGAGGCATTTTCCTTGCCCTTGTTGCTCGTATTGGCCATTTTTGTCACATCCTTCGCGTTATCTGGTTTCGCGGTGAGCAGTGTGCTTCTTGCAGAAGCGGCAATACTTCTTCAGTTCGACACGGTCAGGGGTGTTCTTCTTATTCTTCTTGGTGTTGTAATTACGCTGCTTGCATTCGGTGCAGGCGAGCACGATGTTCTGGCGGGCTTCCTTAGCTGCCATTTGTTAACACCTCTCTTTACAATTGTGCCAGTCCCGGGGTGCAGGGTGCTCCTGCACCCGGGACGAAATCATGTTGCTTATTCAGCGGTACGAACCACAGCGCCGGAAGCGACAGTGCGGCCACCTTCGCGGATAGCGAAGCGCAGACCCTGTTCGATAGCGATGGGAGTGATCAGGTTCACTTCCATTTCGATGTTGTCGCCAGGCATAACCATTTC
>JAFYLS010000112.1 GCA_017550035.1 Clostridia bacterium | reverse complement strand
GACGCGGCGGTCAGCATCTGATCTTCCAGCTGCTTGATCCAGATGGCCTTTTCGTCGGCGTCCATATCCTCTTTCACATCTTCCGTCACCTTATCGGTGATTTCAAGCAGCGCACGCACAGCGCTCTGCACGCTCTGAGGCGTGATGCCGTTTGCTTCGTTGAAGGCTTCCTGAATGGCACGGCGGCGGTTGGTTTCGCCGATCGCGCGCATCATGCTTTCGGTAGGCACGTCGGCGTACATGATGACCCGGCCTTCCACGTTTCGGGCGGCACGGCCGATGGTCTGGATCAGGCTGGTCTCGCTGCGGAGGAACCCTTCCTTGTCGGCGTCCAGGATGGCTACCAGACCCACTTCGGGCAAATCCAGACCTTCACGCAGAAGGTTGATGCCCACCAGCACGTCAAATTCGCCCACCCGCAGTTCGCGGATCAGTTTGGTACGCTCCAGCGTCACAATATCGCTGTGCAAATATCTCACCCGCATGCCCAGTTCATCCAGATAGTCGGTAAGACGCTCAGCCATTTTCTTGGTCAGGGTGGTCACCAGCACGCGGTAACCCTTGCCCACCGTTTCGTTGATCTCGCCCACCAGATCATCCACCTGCCCGGTGGCGGGGCGCACGATGATGCGGGGATCAAGGAGGCCCGTGGGACGGATGATCTGTTCCACCGTCTGGTGCGTTTTTTCCTTTTCGTAGGGACCGGGGGTGGCGGATACATAAATGGTCTGCTTGATGCGCTGCTCAAACTCATCAAACTTCAGAGGGCGGTTATCAAACGCCGAAGGCAGGCGGAAGCCGTACTTTACCAGTTCTTCCTTGCGGGCACGGTCGCCGGCGTACATGGCGCGCACCTGAGGCACAGTGACGTGGCTTTCGTCGATCATCACCAGAAAATCTTCAGGGAAATAGTCCAGCAGGCAGAAGGGCGCGTCTCCCTCCTTGCGTCCGTCAAAATAGCGGCTGTAGTTTTCAATGCCCGTGCAGTAGCCAATCTCCCGCATCATTTCGATATCGTAACGGGTGCGCTGGGAAATGCGCTGCGCCTCCAGCAGTTTTCCGTCTTCTTCAAATTCCTGAATGCGCTTATGCAAATCCCGCTCGATGCAGGCAATATTTTCATCCCGGTGCTCCACGCTGGTAGCATAGTGGGTGGCAGGATACACCGCCGTGTGTTGCACCGTGCGCAGCGCCTGCCCGGTGGTCACCGAAAACTCCTTGATGCAGTCAATCTCATCCCCAAAGAATTCCACACGAATACCATCGTCCAATTGACCTTTGGGAATAATTTCCACCGTATCGCCGCGGACACGGAAGTTGCCGCGCTCCAATGCCAAATCGTTGCGCTCGTACTGAATATCCACCAACCTGCGCAGAAGATCGCTGACTTCCATCTGCATGCCGGGGCGCAGCGAGATCATCTGCCCTTCGTATTCGCTGGGATCGCCCATGGAATAAATGCAGCTGACGGACGCTACAATGATCACATCCCGGCGTTCACGAAGCGCCGCCGTGGCACTGTGGCGCAAACGGTCGATCTCGTCGTTGACCGAAGCGTCCTTTTCGATATAGGTATCGCTGGAAGCAATGTATGCCTCGGGCTGATAATAATCATAATAGGAAACGAAGTATTCTACCGCGCTGTCCGGAAAAAACGAACGGAATTCGCTGCACAGCTGGGCCGCCAGCGTTTTATTGTGGGCAATGACCAGCGTGGGCTTCTGTACTTTTTCAATCACCGACGCCATGGTGAAGGTTTTACCCGAGCCCGTAACGCCCAGCAACACCTGGGCAGGCAAACCCTCCTGCACACCTCTTGCCAGCGCCTCAATGGCCTGCGGCTGATCGCCCCGGGGCGCATAAGGCGCCTGCAAAACAAATTTTCCTTCCAGTCTTTCTTTCATAAATCCCGAAAAACTCCTGCGCATTGTGATTTAAGCGAATTTTTGTTCCCCTTAAATTGTACCACGATCCCCTTGGATTGCCAACACAAAATTTTTCCCAGTGCAGCCTCGGAATTCATCGCATTCCCGGCGCTATGCAGCCAAAGACTGACTGGAAACGGCTTTTCACCGAACAAGGCGCGGGATTTTTTCAATGCCGCGAAAACACAATGAGGGCGTGCCGACAAAATCTCCGGAGGTGCCCCATGGCTCAGTACCTGATTTCCTACACGCAAAAGCTTTCCGGCGAAGTGATGATCAGCGCCAGCAAAAACGCCGTTTTACCCATTTTAGCCGCCTGTATGCTGACGGATGAAGAAGTGCTCATCCGCAATGTGCCTCTCCTCAGCGATGTGGAAAACATGTGCCGCATCCTGAGCCTGTGCGGTGCGGAAGTGAAGCGCGAAAACCGGGATGTACGCATCTGCGCCCGGCATATCCACACCCCTGCGGAGCAGGAAATTCTGCGCACCATGCGGGCCAGTGTGCTCATTCTGGGCCCGCTCCTGGCAAGATGCGGGGAAACCCACCTTTCCATGCCCGGCGGATGTGCCATTGGACAAAGGCCCATTGATCTGCACCTGAAAGGGCTGCAGAAAATAGGCGGCCGCATCCTGTACGAGGGTGGCGAAATCCGCGCCGAAGGGAAACTGACGGGCGGCAGCATCTATCTGGACTTTCCCAGCGTGGGCGCCACCGAAAACCTGCTGATGGCCGCCGTGCTGGGGAAAGGCGTGACCCGCATCGAAAACGCCGCCAAGGAACCGGAAATCGTGGATCTGTGCCAGTTTCTCAATGCCTGCGGCGCGCGCATCGTAGGCGCGGGTACCGCCAACATTACCATAGAGGGCGTTTCCCGCCTTCACGGCACGGTGTACACCCCCATTCCCGACCGCATCGAGGCAGGCACGCTGGCCTGCGCCTGCGCCGTAACGGACGGCAGCGTGCTTTTGCAGGGCGCGCGCAGCGACCACATGCGGGCGCTGCTCTTCAAGCTGCAGGAAATGGGCATGATCCTTCAGGAGGACGAAAAAGGTCTGCGCCTGCGGGGCAAGGCACGCCATCCCATCGAGGTGCGCACCTTATCCTACCCCGGTTTTCCCACCGACATGCAGTCGCCCATGATGGTAGCAGCCTGTCAGGTAAACGGGCTCAGCGTGTTTCTGGAAACCATTTTTGAAAACCGGTACATGCACGTGGTGGAACTTGGCCGCATGGGTGCTCAGATCCGGGTGGAAGGGCAATTGGCGCTCATTCAGGGCGGCGTACCTCTCAAGGGCGCACGGGTCTATGCCACCGATCTGCGTGCATCGGCTGCGCTGATGCTGGCAGGTCTCTGTGCCGAGGGACAGACCCTTCTGATCGATGAAAACGAACATCTTTTGCGCGGTTATGAGTGCCTTGAGGCAAAACTGTGTCAATTAGGCGGCGCAGTTGTGCGCACCTCTTGACGCTGTTCTCTCCTTCCATCACAATGGAATTGCAGCCCCTGTTCAGCCGATCATTTCTTTTCTCGCCATTACGAAAGGAGTGGTTTCTTTACCCATGAAAGAAAGTCAGAATCCCAGAAAACCGCTTTTGTATTATTATCTCATCGCGCTGCTGGTCATCATGCTGCTGAACATTTTTGTGTTCCCCACCCTTCTTCAGCCCCGGGTGACAGAAGTCAGCTACGACCAGTTCCTGTCGCTCATAGAAAGCGGCCGAGTCAAAACCTGTGCCCTTGACGAATACGCCACATCCATCTTATTCACCGCAGACAACCCGGATACCGGGAAGGAAGTGTACGGCAAAACGGGCGTCTGGCCGGATATGCAGAACCTGACGAAGCTGCTGCTCAGCAAAGGCGTTGTTTTCGGCGCGGAAATCCCCACCCAGCAATCTCCCCTTTTGTCCCTGCTGCTTTCCTTTATCCTGCCCATGGCCTTCTTTGTTCTCATGGGCAAACTGCTGACCCGCGGCATGCAAAAGCGCATGGGCGGCAATGCCCTGACCCTGGGAAAAAGCAATGCTAAGATCTATATTGAAAGCCAGACAGGAAAAACCTTCCGGGATGTAGCCGGACAGGACGAAGCCAAGGAAGCGCTGTCCGAAATTGTGGATTTTCTCCATGACCCGGGCAAATATGCCATGATCGGCGCAAAACTGCCCAAGGGCGCATTGCTGGTAGGCCCTCCCGGCACGGGCAAAACGCTGCTGGCCAAGGCCGTAGCCGGTGAAGCAAAGGTGCCCTTCTTTTCCATCAGCGGCAGCGAGTTTGTGGAAATGTTCGTTGGCATGGGGGCGGCCAAGGTCCGCGATCTGTTCAAGCAGGCCGGAGAAAAAGCCCCCTGCATCGTATTCATTGACGAAATCGACACCATCGGCAAAAAGCGGGACAACATGATGGCAAATGGCAACGACGAACGGGAGCAGACACTGAACCAATTACTCGCCGAAATGGACGGCTTTGATGCCGCCAGGGGCGTCGTGATACTGGCCGCCACCAACCGTCCTGAAATTCTGGACCCTGCCCTGCTCCGTCCCGGGCGTTTTGACCGCAGAATCCCCGTGGAACTGCCCGACCTTTCCGGCCGCACTGCCATACTGAATGTACATATCCGTCAGGTGAAAACGGAAGACCCTGTGGACCTTCCCGCCATCGCCCGCATGACCTCCGGCGCCAGCGGAGCAGAGCTTGCCAACATCGTCAACGAGGCGGCGCTCCGGGCCGTGCGCATGGGACGCGATAAAGTCACGCAGAACGACCTGATGGAAAGCGTGGAAACGGTGATTGCCGGCATGCAGCGCAAAAACGCCGTCATTTCTGACCGGGAAAAGCAGATGATCGCCTATCACGAGATTGGCCATGCGCTGGTGGCTGCAAAGCAGAAGGACACCGCGCCCGTCACCAAAATTACCATCATTCCCCGCACTTCCGGCGCACTGGGCTACACCATGCAGGTGGAGGAAAATGAGCGGGTGCTTCTGACGAAGGAAGACGCGTTCAATCAGCTTGCCACCCTGACGGGCGGGCGGGCCGCCGAGGAAGTAGCCTTTCAAACGGTTACCAGCGGCGCAGCCAACGATATTGAAAAAATCACCCGTCTTGCCAGGAACATGGTCAGCCGTTTCGGCATGAGCCAGCACTTTGACATGGTAGCGCTGGAAAGCACGCAAAACCGGTACCTGGGTGGGGACAGTACGCTGAACTGCAGCGCAGAAACGGCTGCCCGCATCGACCGGGAAGTGAACGAACTGGTGCGTTCTGCTCACGAAAAGGCACTGAACATTCTGAAAGAAAACGAAAATAAGCTTCACGAACTGGCAGCCTTCCTGCTGAAAAAAGAAACCATTACCGGCGAGGAATTCATGGCCGTTCTGCATACCAGCTGATTTTCCCCTTTTTCCTGCAAACGCGGTGCATTCTTCTCCGGAATGCGCCGCCGCTTTTTTTCTTGCTTTTCCTGCCGCAGTATGCTTTAATATAGAAAGCGTACAACCGGATAGAAACAGAAAGGATGTCTTGTATGGCACATCTGCGCAACCGACACGAATGCCTGACCGGCTGCCAGGACCGCAGCCCCTGGAGCGGCAAAACGGATATGCAGCACGATTTTATTATGGTATACGGCATTGACGCCGATATGCCCAACCGCATTGTGCAGTACCGCAGCAAGGGCTATGTGACCCACCTGATGACGGGCAGCGCCTGGGGCGACTATCAGGATTACCTGAACGGCGAATTTGACGGCGTCGACCACTGGGACGAAAGCCAGATGGACCGCCGGGGCAATCCCATTCTGCACGGGGTCAGCGTGCCGTATCTATGCCCCTCTCTTTCCTTTTGCCGCTATCTGACCGAAAAACTGAAGCCTGCCGTGGATACCGGGGTGGAAGCCATTCATCTGGAGGAACCGGAGTTCTGGGATGAAGGCGGCTACAGCGAAGGCTTCAAAAGGGAATATCGCTCTTATTTCGGCACCGAATGGCAAGCCCCCCACCTGTCCCCTGAAAACCGCTACAAGGCTGCAGAACTGAAGGTGTTCCTCTACAAGCGGCTGGTGGAATATGTAAGCCGGGAACTGAAAAAGTACGCAAAGGAAAAATACGATCGGGACCTGAAATTCTATGTGCCCACCCATTCGCTGGTCAACTACACCCAGTGGAAGATCCTCAGCCCGGAAGGTACGCTGCTGGATATTCCCACCGTGGACGGCTGCATTGCCCAGGTATGGACGGGCACTTCCCGGGTAGGCAATGTATACAAGGGCCGCTATGACGAACGCACCTTTGAAACGGCGCTGCTGGAATACGGTGTGATGCAGGAACTGGTGCGCGGCACAGGCCGGCGCATGTGGTTCCTCCACGATCCCATCGAAGACAACCCGGAATATACCTGGGAAAACTTCAAAATGAACTACCTGAAAACGGTCATCGCTTCCCTCATGCACCCGGAAGTACACCACTACGAGGTATCGCCCTGGCCCTCCCGGGTATTTAACGGCATTTACCCCAAGAAAATGCGCATCACGTCCGGCATGCAGCCGGGCGAAGTGATGGACGGCGCCAAGCCCATTCCTCTGTCCTACGCAGAGCTCATCTGCGCCATGACCCAGACCCTGGGCGACATGGATCAGCCCGAAAGCCGCTTCGAAGGCAATCCCCCCAACATCGGCATTTTTATGGCGGATACCGGGCTGTACCAGCGCACCTTCCCGGACAGCGTCCCTTCCCGCATGGGTGTGGAAAAGCTGAATGAGATTTTCATCTCCCTCCGGGACAAACAGCGCGAAAACATCTGCACCAAAGAAGAAAGCCAACGCCTCTTTGACCAAATTGCCCGGGACGAAGCGCTGTACAACGATTACGTCACCTCCGGCCCCTTCCCCCACTTTTTCGGCATGGCCATGCCCCTGATCAAGAGCGGCATTCCCCTGCGCCCCGTGCAGTTGGAAAACGTGAGCCGTTATCACGACTAT
>JAFYLS010000111.1 GCA_017550035.1 Clostridia bacterium | reverse complement strand
TACATCTATTTTGACAGCAAGTATGAAAAGTTCGGCGACGGCTGCGTGGTCAGCAAGGCGCTGGACGACCGCGTGGGCTGCTATGTGATGCTGAAGCTCCTTGCCGAAACCATGCAGAACGATATGACCTGCGCCTTTGTGGTGAAGGAAGAAATCGGCTGCCGCGGCGCCATTGCCGCCGCCTTCAACAGCAAGGCGGACGCCGTGCTGGTGCTGGAAGGCACCACCGCAGGCGACATGGGCAATGTGCCCGAAGTCAGGCAGGTTTGCCGCGTGGGCAAGGGTGTGGCCGTCAGCTTTATGGATAACGGCTCCATTGCCAACCGCAAATTGTACAAGCACGTCATCGACACCGCCAAACAGAACAAGTTGCACTACCAGATCAAGGAAGGCGTGGCCGGCGGCAACGATGCATCCGCCTATCAGGGCGCTGCGGACGGCAAGGCCACCTGCGTGCTTTCCGTTCCCTGCCGTTACATCCACGGCCCCTCCTCCGTCATCAAACTCAGCGACGTGGACGACCAGCTGAATCTGGCCCGCGCCGTGGTCAACAGCCTGTAAGGCCAAGAAAGGAAGTACATTATGCTGCTTGAAACTTTGAAAACTTTGCTTTCCGTATACGGCCCCACGGGCAATGAAACCCAGGTGGCCGAAGCCGTAAAGAAGATCGTCGCCGGCAAGGTGGATAACGCCAAAGTCGACGTAATGGGCAACCTGATCATCGAAAAGAAGGGTCAGGAAGGCGGCAAGAAGATCATGTTCTCCGCCCATATGGACCACATTGGCATGGTGGTGACCGCCATTGAAAAAGACGGTTTCCTGCGCGTGACCAACGTGGGCGGCCTGGGCACCAAGATGACGGATACCCGTCACGTGGTGTTCCAGAACGGCGTGCACGGCGTGGCCGTGTGCCAGCCCACCAAGGACGCTCCCTCCATGGCCTCCATGTTCGTGGACATCGGCGCGGAAGACCAGGAAGACGCCGAAAAGCGCGTGAGCGTGGGCGATGTGTGCGTGTTCGCCAATGATACCGTGATGCTGGGCGAAAACCGCGTGGCCGCTCCCGCCATGGACGACCGCTGCGCCTGCGCCCTGCTGGCAGAACTCCTCATCCAGGTGCAGAACCCTCTGAACACCATCGTGGCCGTGTTCTCCACCCAGGAAGAAGTGGGCATGCGCGGCGCCAAGCCCGCTGCCTATGCCGTGAATCCCGACATCGGCATCGGTCTGGATGTGACCGGCTGGGGCGATACCCCCGAAGTGAAGTACCCCGATATCAAATTGGGCAAGGGCGCCGGCATCAAGTTCATGGACCGCAGCATGATCTCCACCCCCTGGGTGCGTGATGCGCTGATCAGCGTGGCTGAAAAGAACAAGATCCCCTACCAGCGCGAAGTGCTGCCCTACGGCGGCACCGACGGCGCTGCCATGCAGCAGACCCGCGGCGGCATTCCCGCCTGCACCATTTCCATTCCCTGCCGCTATGTGCATTCCGCCTGCGAAGTGATCGACATGCGGGATATGAACAGCGCGCTGGACATCATGAAGGCGTTCGTGAATACCCAGCTGTAATATGCAAATGCTCTGAAAAGCAAAAACGCCCGTCCTCCCGGAGCCCTTTTGCCCGGAGGACGGGTTTTTCTTATTCCTTTCATGTGCAAAAGATGAAACTTACGTTTTACACCACCTGAATGCCGTATTCCGTTTCCACCAGCTTCAAAATTTCCTCCTGCCGGGCGCTGCGGGCATTGATGTAGATGAGATAGCGTTCGCCGTCATATTCGCCGGTAAACTGCCAGCACAAAATTTCGCTGCCGTTCAGGGGAATCACGCACAAGCGTCCGCCCTCCGTCAAGCGCAGTTGTTCGCTGACCATGCCCTGCGCTTCCTCCGCGGTAATATCCGGAATCAATGCGCCCCGGGGCCGGTGATAAGTCAAATACCCCCGGCATTCAATGCCCACCACGTCGCCGGTATCCATGCGGATTTGCACCTTCACCTGATCGGGATAAAGCAGCGTTTGCCCCTGCGACGCAGCAAAGTTCAGCACCGCCAGACCATCGTACACCTCAAACTGCAGCGGCTCCATGTTCATGTACCCGTGCTCATCCAGAAATTTCAGCGCCAGTTGACGGCATTCCTCCACCGTTTTCAGGCTTTCAAATCCGCCCCGGTCCGGGAACATCCACAATACCTTGCCGCCCTGCCGGGTAACGGCCATCTGCAACACCACGCCGTTTCTTTCCGCCGTGACCCCGTAGCAGGGAATGGGGCCGAACACATCGGTGCCCGGCGCAATACGCAACGCTTCCGCGCCCAGATATTCCCGGGCAATGCGCAGCGCATCCTCCCGGGTAATTTCCTTTAACCCCTGCAATGCATATACATGCTCCGGCGTCTGGGCATCGGAAAAGGGACCGTCGTAAATCAGGGTAGGGTAGGCCACGGTGTCGTCCATCAGCGTTTGGGATGAAAGGTTTTTGCCATTTTCCTCCGCCGCCCACGCGGTGCGGGCGCTGTGCAGCGCTTCCATCATGCCCTGACATGCCGTTGACAAATCCTTCAACGCCTGCTGTTGGCTTTGGGTTATTCCCTCATCATTCCCGCCCTCCAGCATGACGGCGTAATCCTGCATCTGATTAGCCAGCTTCATGGCTTTTTCCGTGCCGTGAAAATCCACCGGCAGAAGCGTAATGCTCTGCAAAACCCCCGCCGCACCCGATGAAACCCGCATCAGCCACTGGCTGCAGGAATTTTCGTCCCGGGAAAGCAGCGCCTTGTCAATGTGCCGTCTCAGCGTTTCCAGCTGCGATACGGCATTGAGCACGGCATTTTCCTGCAATATGCGAAGTTCCTCTTCCGCAGCCCGGGCCCGGCGGGAAAACACTGCGCCTGTGATGCCCAGCAGCAGCACCAATGCGCAAAGCACTGCCGATACCGCCATCCATGTCTGTTTCCGGTTGATATCTGTAGCCAAAGACAGCCCTCCTTTACACCGCGAACGCGTGGGCGCCGATGGTAAGCCTCACTTCCCGGGACCAGATCCATTGATTGGTGGCGGTGGCGGGGTTATAGTAATACACACAGCCGTAGGTAGGATCCCACCCGTTGAGGGCGTCGTGGGCCGCGCGGATGGAATCGCTGTCCGGGGTGAGCCAGATCTGCCCGTCCGCCACGGCGTCAAAGGCGCCTTTCTGGAAAATGACGCCGCTGATGGTGTTGGGAAACTGGGCGCTGCGCACCCGATTGAGCACCACGGCTGCCACCGCCACCTTGCCCATATAGGGTTCGCCCCGGGCTTCGCCGTGAACCAGCCGGGCCAAAGTATAGATTTCGCTTTCCTGCCCGGACGACGCCTCTGCGGCAACAGGCAGACCCAGCGCCGCCAATGTGGCATTGCCGATCACGCCGTCCTGCTTCAGCCCGTTCTTTTTCTGGAACCAGACCACGGCATCATAGGTTTTCTGGCCGAACACGCCGTCCACCGGGCCATCGTAATAGCCGTACTGCTTGAGCCGCTGCTGGGCAGAGCGCACCGTTTCACCCCGGTCGCCCCAGCTCAGCTGCACGGACTGCCCGCGCACAGACAAAAACACCAGGACCGCCGCGATCATCACCGCCGCGATCACCCGTCCATACCTTGATGCCGTCATGACAAGGTTCCTCCTTTTTCGTTACAGGGGTATTATGGCAAAGCGGGGCGGAATCTATTCTCTTTTTCTGCAAAGGACGGGGTTTGACGGCTTCTTTCCCTGTCCGCACAAAAAAACGCGCAAGGCCTGTATAAACCTTGCGCGCAAAACCTATGCTGTTGTTTTAAGGTTCGTACCGCATGCCGATTTTATCCACCAGGTTGCTGTGCAGCGAGTAGGACAAAATCACGCTGCCGCCATCCTCGGTGTAATAGACGTAATCAATGCGGCTGGAATCGTCCGCCAGCTTATAGAGCTTGCCGTAGCCTTCGGACTTATCCCAGTAGATGCTGCGGTCGCCGTTCTGATCGTGAGCCTGGCCCATATCGCGGTACTGGCTGACCACCTGATCCAGTTTGGACCCCACTTTGGTGCTGCGGGGACCGCCCATGGAGGACGCCGAAGTTTCCAGCATATAGAGCACATAGCCCTCTTCGGTCATGTAGAAGCGGCATTCGCCCCAGTCATAGCTGAGCTTCAGGCAGGTGCCGGGCATCACATCGGTTATTTCCACTTCTTCCAGCGGCTCGCCGTACTTCTTGGTGAACTGTTCCAGCGTGGTGGACAAGATGGTGAATCCGCCGAAGGCGTCCCGTTCATTGAAGAAGCGCTGGTTGATGGGCAGATCGATCTTTACTTCCACGCTCATTTCGTTGCTGACCTTGCCGTACCGGTTCACCGCCACCGCCTTGATGATGACGCGGCCGGTGGGCAGCGGCACGGGTTCGCCCGTATAAATGGGGGAATTGGAGGTAGGGCTCTGCCCGTCAATGGTGTAGTAAATGGTGATGTTCTCTGCTTCCACTTCATCGGGATAGCGCAGATACACACGCTGCCGGGTCTTATAGGTATTGGGGGCCAAAGACGCCTTGGGCGCTTCAGGCACTTTCAGGGCAACGGAATAGGTGGCCGTCATTTCATCGGAAACCAGTTCGCTGCTGACCGCCACGGCACGCAGCTTATGGCCGCCTTCATACAGGCGGATGGGCTCATTTTCGTTATACAGCGTGCCGTTTTCGGGCAGCGTATCCGTTTCAGCACCGTTGATGATGTAGTAAATATCGTAATCTTCCTTGGAACGCAGGTGGATCTCCTTATAAATACCGTCTTCCAGGCGGTAGGTGTTGCCGGGTTCATCCACCGTGGGGGCGGAGGGCAAAAGCTCCTCGCGCTGCTTGAAGTAATCGGTATATCCCGTCTTCTGATGCGCCAATTTCAGGAAATCCGCCAGTTCGGGATAGCGCTGCTGGTCGCGCAGAATGCGGATGCGCATGTTGTAGGCGGTCACATTGGTTTCATCCACCTCGGTATACAGACGGATGTAAATGTCCTCCGCCCTGCCGTAATAGCCGCCCGCTTCATAGGCTTCTGCCAGCAAAAGCAGTTTATCGTACAGGTCATCCCGCTTGGGCTCCTGTTCCAGCGCCGTTTCATAGGCGGTGATGGACTTTTCAATATACCCCTGATCCAGATATTCCGTACCCAGCGCCCACAGGGCATTGGCGTTTACTTCCTTGCCCATACGCGCCAGAATCAACTGACCGGGGTCGGTCATGCGCAGGTACAAAAGGCCGCCCACCACGGAAAAAATGCACAGCACGATCACGATCAGCCAGATCAGCGTCCAGTTGACAGCGCTTGGCTTCGTGCTCTTCTTTTCCTGCCGGCGGCTGGTGTTTCTCCTGACGGAAGCATCCGGCATGAGCCCGCGTCGGGACTGAGGTTTGCCCGCATCCTGCATATCCCGGGCGTATTTCTGACCGCGGTGCCTCCGTTCGGACGCAATGGGCGCGTCGGGAAGCAGCGTTTCCCCGGTCCGCTCACGCTGGGAACCTATGGTATAGTTTTCCACCCGCGCCTGCTTGCCCTGACGCATACGGAACACATCCGGCGTATTCTGATTGTCCGTCAGGCTTCTGCCGCAATGGGGGCACACCGTCCCGCTGCCCGGCACAGACTGGGAGCAATATCTGCAGATCATCCCTTCACCTCATTACTGCATGCGCTGCAGCGCCTCGTACATGGGATCCTTTTCATCAAATTCCCGTTCGGGACATTCGCCGCCCAGCTTTTCAATGGCGCTGCGCAGTTCAATATAGTCCAGATAGTGGGTGTCTTCATCCTGCGCCGCAGCCATGAGGGCGGGCAGGGCACGGTCGTCCTGAAGACGGCTCAAATAGTCCGCCAGCACGGCCTTGTTATCCTTGCTCTGCTTAAACAAATTCATGGCAATTTCAAACAGCTCGTCATCGCACACGCTGTCGCACAAGAGGGAAAGCAGCGCTTCCTGACCGGCAGCATTGGCCTTTGCGATGGCTTCGCGCATGAGGGGATAGGCCTTTTCGCCCAGAGATTCCAGACATTCCAGGGCGTTATCCGCCATTTCGTCGTCTTCCTTGCGGTCAAGCTGCCAGCTGACAAACATCTCCATGGGCTTTTCGGTGCCGATTTCACGAAGCAAGGTCACTGCGCACATCTTGGCGTCCTGAGGGGTGCGTTCCTTGCCGATCAGGTTCACCAGCGCATCCACGCTTTCTTCGCCCAGTTCACCGATGCGGTTGAGCAGCATATCCGGCACAGGCACGCGCTGCTTGAAATAATCCTCCATCCAGTTCACCAGCGCCTTGGGATCCTTGAAGGACAGGAAGTATTCGCCGGGCTTCATACCGGCAATAAACGCCTGAGGGGTGTCCAGAAAAGTGGCGTACACTTCAGGCATGGCATTTTCCATGGCCTCCACGTTCTTGTAATCCTTGGCGTGTTCCTTCATCCAGACGGTGATATAGCGCTGGAATTCCTTGTCAAAATCAATACACTTCATCGGTTTCTTCTCCTTCGGACGGGATCACAGCCAGCGGGCTGATCCTTTCCCATATCATAGAACGCTTTTGCATAAGCGTTTGCTGCATTTCTTCATCGGACTGGGTGATGCGGGGATGGAAGGGGTCCACATGATGCAGCCGGCTGATGTACGGCGCTTCATCCTTCCCCAAGGCGGCTGCAACCAGCGCCTGAAGCCTGAGCAGCTGCGCAGAAAAGGGAATATGCTCTTCCCAGCCCTCCAGCAATTCTTCCGCCAGAGCCGCCTCGTCCATTTTGATGGCGGTGCGCACCATGTTTTCCACTTCGCTCATTTCAGCCGCGCACATGCCCGCCTTTTCCCAAGCCACCCGGCTTTCGGGCAGGTGACCCATCAGGCGGTAGCACACCGCTTCGGTCAGATGCAGTTTTGTGCGCAGGTCCCGGGGCACGCCTTTTTTGAAGGCGATCTGCACATAGCGCAGCGCCCATTCGGGATCCTGATCCGAAAGAAGCTCGGCGCACATCACGGCGCTTCGCCCGGTGGGATCGCATGCATCTGCGCGGATCCATTTATCCACATCGTTTCCGGCGTACTTGCCCCGCACGAAGGCACGCTTGCCCCGCTTGACGGCTTTCAGATTCCGGAAGGGATAGGAGGTGAGCATTTCGGATACGCTCGCCGCATGGTCGCCCTGGGGGTCCAACACCATGTACGCCGTCAATGCCGCCTTGCCCAGAGCATGATCGCCCATGTTGAGGGCGTTGATGGCAATAAGAAAGCACCATTCCCCATCCAGCGGATAGCGGCGCAGCGCTTCCCAGATCAGGTGCTGGCAGCTTTCATGGCTGTGCAAGCTGAAATAGGCATAGGCCAGTTCCAGCAGAATGACCGGGTGATACTGCATATCCAGCGCCTTGCGGTAATAGCGGCTGGCAGAAAGGAAATCGCCTTCCTGCATGCAGCTTCTGGCCTTGCCCATCCATGCGTCCAGCGGGCGCATCATGGAGATGATGTTTTTCTCAGGCACGGGTGGCTCTCTCCAGCAGAGCGGTCAGTTCTTCCTTATCAAAGTGCTGGGCACTGCGGCAGAAATGACAGGTCAGCTCCACTTCGCCGTCTTCCTCGATGAGGCGGCTAAATTCCGCGCGGCCCAGAGAGATGAGGGCCTTTTCCATCTTTTCGCGGGAGCAGTCGCACTTATATTCGAGAGGATCCTTGCTCAGCAGCACGGGGTCCAGCCCGTCAAACCAGCCGGAATACAGTTCGTCCAGAGGCGCTTCGGCCACTTCGCGGCTGATGGCGGTAAAGAACATGCTGCGCAGTTCCAATTGCTCCAGCACTTCTTCCGTGCAGCCGGGCAGGGGCTGCACCAGCACGCCGCCGGAAGAGAGGCAGAAGCCCTCATGCACCAGCGCGCCCACGGCCACCAGAGAAGGCTTCTGTTCGCTGACGGTGAAATACTGGGCAAAATCTTCGCCGATCTCGCCGGACACCAGATTGCTTTGTCCAATGTAGGGTTCCTTGAGGCCGATATCCTTGATGACGGTCAAACGGCCTTCATTGCCCACATAGCCGCCCACGTCCAGATGGCCGTCCTTCTTCAGGGGCATTTCATGCTGGGGGTTCTGCAAGGTGGCCTTGATCTGGTTATGACGGCCCACACAGGTGATTTTGCCCGCAGGACCGCCGCCCGCCACCGTCACGGTAACGGAGGAATCCTCTTCCTTCATCATGGTGGAGAGCATCAGCGTGCCGGTCATCAGACGGCTGACGGCAGCCAGCGCCACGGAGGAGGGCTGGTGAATGTTGGCGCACTTACGGGTCAAATTGGTGGTGCGGCACAGCAGCACGCGGGCCTGACCGTTGCACAGCGTCAGGTGCAGCATTTCATCGGGCAGATTGATCAGAGCATTGTGATCCATAAAAGATGATCTTCCTTTCGGCAGGTAAATTGAGTTTCCTTATTTGCGGTCGGCGCATACCATCCAGCGGTCGTCCCGGGAATGGGGCGCACTCTGACGGAAGCGTCCGGTAAAGGCGATGTTTTCATAGCCGCATTCCTCAAGCACCCGGGTCAGCGTTTTTCTGTCCCAGATGCGCTGGGTCTGCGTTTCGGTGGTGCGGGTAAAGTGTTCCTGTCCCTGTTCCCGAGTAAAGAGCATCAGGTCCAGATGCACCTGCTGCTTTTTTTCATCCAGCTTATTATGCCAGATGTAGGCAAAATCCTCTTCCGCGCGGGTGAGGGTGGTGTTTCCCAGCAGCGTTCTCAGCTTATAAGGGGAGCTGACGTCAAAAATCAGCGTGCCGCCTGCTTTCATCTGGCTGTGGGCAGCCAGAAGGAACTTTCGAAGGTCTTCCTCGGTGAGCAGGTAATTCACCCCGTCGCAGGTGGCCAGCACGGCGTCCGCCTTCCGGGGAAGGGTCAAAGCGCGCATATCCTGCCGGATGAAGGGAATCATCTGCCCGGCATTGCGGCACTTATCCATGGCCAATTCCAGCATATGGCCGGAAAGATCCAGCCCGGTCATGCGGTAGCCCATCCTGTTAAGGCGCAAGGTCAAACTGCCGGTGCCGCAGGCGCATTCCGCCACCCGGGCGCCCTTTTGAACGCCCCGGGAAAGGAGCATTTCCTGCAGGCGCTTGGCCCACACATCATAATCCACATCCCGCATCAATTGATCGTAAATGCGGGCAAAACCTGTATACATCAGTCACCTCTGAATATCCGGCAAAGAATAAAGTACGCGAAAGTACGCGAAAGTACACGGAAATAAAGTCTCTGCATAAAGACCCATTTCATCATACCACATTTTTGTCCGATAGGGAAGGGCAGCAAAGGGAAAAACCCTGCCGGAATAAGGCAAAACAGCGTCCGATGCATGCCAAATTACGGCAGAGCTGTGGCGGAGGGTTGTTGCCGGGAAAGAGGTTGTGATACAATAAACGGGAAGACAAGCGTTTCCTGCCTTCCCACCTGATATTTCCATCGACCAAAGATAAAAGAGGAACAACATGAACAAGAAGAAGCTTATTCTGATCGCCGACGACGAGATCGGCATCCACGAATCGCTGCGCATCTATCTGCAGCGGGAGGATTACGAAGTATACTCCGTGTTCCGGGGCGATGACGTGATGGAAGCCTTCCACCGCATGCGCCCGGATTTGGTGATTCTGGATATCATGATGCCCGGCCGCAGCGGCACCCAGGTGTGCGCCGATATCCGCGCCGTCAGCATGACCCCCGTCATCATGCTCACCGCCAAGGGCGAGGAAGTGGATAAGCTGCTGGGCTTTGCCCTGGGCGCGGACGATTACATCGTCAAGCCCTTCTCGCCCCGGGAGATCGTCAGCCGCATTCAGGTGATCTTCCGCCGCATCAACCAGATGACCACCATGCCCGAGCAGGGAAAACTGATGGTGGGCAACACCGTGGTGGATTTGAAGTGCTACGAAGTCACCGTGGACGGCGAAAAGGTGCTGCTTTCCCCCAAGGAAGTGGAAATTCTGCACCTGATGGCCTCCCATCCCCGGCAGGTATTTTCCCGGGAACAGCTGCTGGACAACATCTGGGGCTTTGACTTTAACGGTGACCCCCGCGTGGTGGATACCGGCATCAAGCGCATCCGCAAAAAGCTGCCCGAAAACACCGACATCGTGCTCAAAAGCGTGTACGGCGTAGGGTACAAAGCCGAGGTAAAAGAAAATGCCTAAGTGGCACAGCTATATCACAAGGTTTCTGCTCCTGGCGGCAAGCTGCACGCTGGGCATTTCCGTGCTGCTCTTTTTTCTGAGCAGCTATTTGTTTTCCGAGGTAGCGGATGCGGCGCTGATGGATTCCATCCACTCCACGCTGAACACCGGCGAAGCGCTTTTGTGCGACTATGCCGAAAACCGCATTGACGAAGCGCTGCTCAAAGAGCGGGTGAACCCGGTGTTCAATTCCGGCGGCGAATTTGTACTGTTGATGGACAGATACGGCAAGGTGATCGCCTATACGGATTCCTCTTTGCCCTATCTGATGAACGAACAGGTGGAAGAGTTGATCTATTCCGTGCAGCAGAGCGGGCAAAACCATATTTCCGCCTTCCGGCTGGAGGGGCAGAGCACCTTGATTGCCGGGCGCGCCTGTCCCTACGGCTATGTGCTGGCAGGCACCACGCTGCTTTCCTATGTGCAGTCCAGCACATCCTTCCAGCAGCGTCTGCTTTTGTGGATGACCCTTTCGGTACTGGTGATGCTGTTGATTTCCTTCATTGCCACCAAACGCATGGGAAGACCCACCCGTATCCTGGCGGACGCCGCCGTCAAGATCATCGAAGGCGAAGATGTAACGCTGCCCGATACCATGCACGGGGAACTGAGCGAAATCGCCCAGGGCTTCAACCACATGTCCCGCACGGTTGCGCAGGCGTTTCAGGAACTCCGGCATGAAAAGGACACCATGCAGCAGGTGCTGGAGGCGCTGAACGAAGGCATTCTGGCCATGGACGAAAAAGGAGAGCTTTTGCACCGCAACAGCGCCGCTGTGCGTTTGCTTGGCGAAAACACCCCGGAAGAAGAACAGGTGACCCGCGCCCTGTGGGACGTGATGCTCTCTCCCCAGGAGGATGAAACGCCGCCCATGTGCGCCGGGCAGATTAAAAAGGGCAGCACCGTGCTGGAATATATCGTGACCCCCCTGCCTGACCATCCCGGACATCCCCGGGGCGCCAGTGCGCTGATCCGCGATATTACGGAGGAAGCGCGTCTGGAACGCACCCGCCACGATTATGTGGCCAATATTTCCCACGAGCTGAGAACGCCTCTGGCTTCCATGCGCGGCTTGGCAGAAGGCCTTCGCGACGGACTGGTCACCGACCCCCAGGAGCAGATGCGGTATTTCAACATCATCGT
>JAFYLS010000110.1 GCA_017550035.1 Clostridia bacterium | reverse complement strand
GGCATTTTGGCACGCCCGGCGGGGGTCGAACCCACGGCCTGTCGCTTAGGAGGCGACCGCTCTATCCTACTGAGCTACGGGCGCAAATACGTTATAACCCTCGTCAGGGGCGGCCGAACACCTTCCGCTTAGGAGGCGGACCCTCTATCCTGGTGAGGTACGGGGGCAGATACGTTTTAACCCTCGTCAGGGAACTCCGAACACCTTCCGCTTAGGAGGCGACCGCTCTATCCTACTGAGCTACGGGAGCAGATATGTGCATGGATGCATGACATCCGCATTATCATAGCATAAAGGACGGAAAACCGCAAGAACTTTCTTCCGTCAGTATTCGCTTGCAGATGCAAAAAACCGGAGCAAAACACTCCGGTAATATAATAGACCAGTTGTTATTCTCTGCTGATCAGCACGGTCAACACGCCATTTTGGGCGCTGGCAGAAATTTTCACGGCATAGGGCAGTTTGCTCACAAAGGAAAAGTCATGGTCGCCCACTGCGGCATCAAAAAACTGAGGCACGTAAACCACGCCGTCATACTGGTGAATACACCAGTCCCGCAGCCGCAACGGCAGCGGCAATACAGCATTGTACAGTGTGGTGGTCAACTGGCACACCCCACCGCCGTAACCAAAGCCGTTTCCGCCGACATTGGGGGCATACTGATAGCCGTTGTAGGAAGAATAGGGAGCGCAAATCTTATTGAAGGAAAACAACTTATCCGCAGGCACTATGGTACCGTTAAGCAATTCGCAGCCGCGCAGAATATTGTTTTCGCGTTCCAAAGCCAGTTCTCCGCCCTGCTGATCGCCATAGAACGTCGTAAAACCGCCGATCACATCACCGCTTTGAGCCTCTTCCCATGCCACAAAAGCAGTGTATTCCCCTGCAATTGCAGGCAAGGATGTCTCTCCGCGCCATACCGCCGCATTGTATTCTGTGTCACCTGCCTGATTTACACACACCACAGTTCCCTGCAGCGCCTGCGTTCCTTCAAAATCTCCGCCGGAAATGTGCATTTCGTCATTCAGCAGCACATATCCAATTGCAGGCACATGCCCGGGCACCTTATATTGCTGCGGATCATAAGAGCGTAAGCAAAACAGGTCTTCCGTGGCAACATAACCCGCTTCTTTATTGTAGAAAATACGGCAGTAATCCTCGCCGTATTCCAGCACGGTTACTTCGCCAAAGCGAGGAACCCGCGTCATGACTACGCCTTCCCCGCCCTTTTCGCTGTATATATTCAGGCTTTTTTTGACCATCGCGCCATACTGCGCCGCTTGTGCTCCAACACCAAACAACACCAGCAGCAAAAGCAGGATAGAGAACACATATTTTTTCACCGTAATCCCCCGTCAACTGGACAGTCACTGCACCTTTCCCTGCCCGAAATTCAAATCATTCGCGGCTATTATACCATATTTTTTCCCTTTCCGACACTTTTCTTATCAAATTTCCTTTTTTCCTTGCAAGCTCATTTCGCAACAGGTATAATAGAAACAGAAAACAAACAGGAGAAAGCACATATGTACCTTTATGAAACACATCTGCATACCGCCCCCGTCAGCCGCTGCGCCCGGCGCAGTGTGCGGGATAACCTTACCTTCTATAAAAGCATCGGGTATGACGGCGTATTTATCACCAACCATTTTATTGACGGCAACATTAACATGGATGCCTCTGTCCCCTACGCCGAACGTATTCACTTCTACTTTTCCGATTATGAAGAAGGGGAGAAGATCGGCAAAGAACTGGGCATCAAGGTTTTCTGTGGCGTGGAAATGTCCAACGGAGGCACTGATTTTTTGGTTTACGGTCTGGACAAACAATGGTATCTTGACCATGAAGAACTGCAGCAGATGCCCTATTCCGCGCGCCTCACCTATCTCAAAGAAAACGGTGCCCTGATCATTCAGGCTCATCCTTACCGGGAAGCCGGATATATCGACCACATCCGCCTCTTCCCCCGCCATGTGGAAGGCGTGGAAATCTTCAATGCAGGCACCCAGGAACTGGCCAACAAGATGGCCGAACACTATGCTGCCATGTATCAGCTGCAGCCCTTTGCAGGCTCCGACAACCATGTCGCAGAGGATCAAAAAATGCTGGGCGGTATCCGCTGCCAGACACCCATTTCAGATATGGCGGACTTTATTCAAAAATTCAGAAATCATGCATGCGCACCTTTTGTAAAGGAAAATCCGCTCCTTGCAGTCAATCCTTAAACTGCCTTCTACAAAAAAGCACAGCCCGGAAACAGGTCCGGCGCTGTGCTTTTTGATTTTTATACATTTGATTACGGCTTACTGCAGCGTTAGGGTAACGCGCCGCTCCCGGAACCCTTCCACCCGGATGATGATCTGCGTTTTTCCCTTTTCACCCCCGGCTTGCACCGCGATCATCATATGCCCATGATCCATACGGGCAACGGTGCGTTCATACCCCTCCGTTTCCATTACATTTCCGCTGTCCATGAAGATGCGCACTCCGGCGCCTATGCACTTTACCTGCACTTTTCTGTCTTCCAGCATATACCTGCGCCCGTAACGATCCTCCAGCAGAAGATCAATCAGGGCAACACTCTGCCCGTCCGCAGGCAGTTCACGGCAATCTGCGATCACCTTCAGACTTTCAGCCTCATGGTCGCTATGCAGCACATCTTCGCAAACCTTGAGCCCTCCGCGATACCCTTCAGTACGCAAGATTCCGGGAATGAAAGGAATATGCATATGGATCATACCATCCGGAAAATCTTCCAGTTTTGCCACACGCACCGTCTGGCTATTTTGGTAAAACCGTACGGTATCGCAATTGGTCATAGCCACCACATGCAGCATTTTTTCAACCGTATGATATTTCCAGTGGGAACGCATCTGCGGGAACCCCCATGCACCGCGCGCGCCGTCCCAGGGTTCATTTTCATCGTAAACCGCCAGCTTCAGCACCGGATCTGTGCGGAACTGAGATGCGGTATACCAGGCGCGCAATTTCCAATCCGCCGTGCTGTAGAGCAGATTGCCCGACCAACCCTTCATGGGCCAGAAACTGCTTTCCCCCAGATAATCGATACCCGCCCAAATCAATGCGCCGCAAACCCAATCGTGCTTCCTGACGATCTCATAAGGTGATTTTTCGCTCAGCTGCACGCTGTTCAGCGCCTTTTCATCCAGCCGGTAATATGTACGCACTTCACTGCCGATGATTGGCTTGCGCATGCCGTATTCACGCATTTTTTCATAAAAGTGCTCCATATAGTTGCCTGTAAACACGTCAACGATTTCGGCATAGCGCATCACCATATCCAATTTCCGGCTCATGGGAGTCAGATCATTGGCCTGCGGCAGAACAAAACCGATCAGCGCCGCGGTCAGTGCTCTTGTGGGATCAACGGCACGCACATGATCGCACAGCCTTTTCAGGCAGCAATAGAACAGTTCGGAATACTGATGCCCCACTTCGTTGCCCACGCTCCACAGAATGATCGACGGATGCGTTCTGTCCCTTCGGACCATGGCTTCCGTATCTTTCAGACACCATTCATCAAAGAAACGGTCAAAATACATACCGCTTTGAGACCACTTGTCATAGATCTCATCCACCACAAGGAAACCCATCTCATCGCACAGATCATAAAAATATTCCGGCATGGGATGATGCGCACAGCGAATGGTATTAGCTCCAAGACGCTTAAACGCCTCCAAACGCCGCTTCCATATTTTTTCCGGCACGGCAGAACCAAAGGCACCGCCGTCATGATGCACATTAACGCCCCACAGTTTGGTTTTTACGCCGTTGAGCAAAAAGCCGTCTTCTCCATCAAACACTGCACTGCGCACGCCAAAGCGTACCTGATGCAGCGCCTGACCGTCAATCTGCAGCTTAAGCGTATACAATTTCGGATTTTCAGGTGACCACAAGCAGGGCTTGGTAATGTCAAAAGAGAAAGTGCTCAGCGACTTTGCAGGCATTTCGAAGAAAGCTGCCTGTCTGCCTTCGTCGTCAAACACCTGCGCCTGCAGCATATGTCCCTGTACATTGCCCGTTACCTCGGCAGAAACCGTAATCAACGCCTGATCACAACGGATTCCGGCTACATCCGGCACATCGCCGCTCGGTCCTTTGATCACAGGCTCGGTCCGGATGCTGATGCCGTCATGCACGATATGTACCGGTTCATCCACCAGCAAAAATACCTGCCGATGAATACCCGCCCCGGAATACCAGCGGTCGCCGCCGCCAAAGCGGTGGTTCTCTATGTTTCGGTTGTCCACACTGACAGCCAGCAGGTTCCTTTCGCCCAAGCGCACATGCTGCGTAATATCACATGCAAAAGGCACATATCCATACGGCCTTCCGCCTACAGCACAGCCATTCAGATACACCGTAGAAAAGCGCTGCACACCTTCAAACAGGATGCGGATCTCCTTGCCTTTCCACACCATAGGGGCATCGAATGAAAGACGGTACACACCCCGGCGTTCACGGCAAAAAAAGCCCTGACAGCCGCCGCCCGGTGCATCCGGACTGCGTTCCGCGCCGATTTGCCAGTCATGGGGTATCGTTACGCAGGAAAAAGCGCTGTCATCATAATCTGCCAGCACTGCATTTTCATCATCCGTCAATGCAAACAGCCAGTTTCTGCTCAGTTCAATGCGATCCAGCTTCATAGGTAAGCTTCCTCCTGCCGTAAACATCCTATAGATTGTTGTTCTGCTTCTTTTTTCGACACAATCGTTCCGTTCTCCTTGCATACAGGTTGCAATTCTGATGAAAATCAAGTATCATGATAACAGTAGTTTCAGCCTTATACAGTTTTTCAGACTCATGAAAGGGGTCACAAAAATGATCAGACAATACATTATGGACGGCAAAGCTTCTCTGGGGATCGAACTGGGTTCCACCCGTATTAAGGCCGTACTGATCGGCGAAGATCACGCTCCCATCGCATCCGGCGATTATACCTGGGAGAACCGGCTGGTGAACGGTGTTTGGACCTACCGTTTGCAGGACGCATGGGATGGCATCCGGGAAGCCTATGCCAACCTCAAGCAGGACATTCAAGCAAAATACGGTGTTAAACTGAGCAGGCTTGCCGCCATGGGTATTTCTGCCATGATGCACGGCTACCTGCCCTTTGATAAGAACGGCAGGCAGCTTTGTGAATTCCGCACCTGGCGCAACACCATGACAGGCGCTGCCGCCGAAGAGCTGACCGCACTTTTTGATTTCAACATTCCCCAGCGCTGGTCCATTGCGCATCTTTATCAGGCTATGCTGAACGGCGAAGCACATGTAAAGGATATGGATCATCTTACCACGCTGGCAGGCTATATTCACTGGCAGCTGACCGGAAAAAAAGTACTGGGCATCGGTGAAGCCAGCGGCATGTTCCCCATCGACAGCGAAAAGGGCTGCTTTGACGAAAAAATGATGGCTGCCTTTGCCGGCAAAGTAAAAGCCATGGGATATTCCTGGACGCCTGAAGAAGTACTGCCTGCCGTGCTGAACGCCGGGGAAGAAGCAGGTTTCCTGACCGCAGAAGGTGCAAGCCTTCTGGACCCCACCGGCGAATTGCAGTCCGGCTGTCCCCTGTGTCCCCCCGAAGGCGACGCAGGTACCGGCATGACCGCCACCAACGCCGTTGCCATCCGTACCGGCAACGTCAGCGCAGGCACCTCTGTGTTTGCCATGGTGGTTCTGGAAAAGCCTCTTTCCCGTGTATATCCCGAAATCGACATGGTCACCACTCCAACGGGCAAGCCTGTTGCCATGGTTCACTGCAACAACTGCACCAGCGATATCAACGCATGGGCAGGTATGCTGAAAGGCTTTTGCGACGCTGCCAAACTCCCCGTTTCCATGGGGGATATCTATACCGCAATCTTCCAGGCGGCTCTCAAGGGCGAAAAGGATTGCGGCGGCGTAGTGAACGTGGCACTTCTCTCCGGCGAACCGGTGGTAGGTCTCGCGGAAGGCCGTCCCATGATCGTGCGCACGCCCGAAGCCAAACTGACCTTTGAAAACTTCTCCCGTTCCATTGTGGCAGGCGCCGTTACTTCCCTCAAGGTAGGCATGGATATTCTGTACCGCGAAAACGTTCAGATTGATTCTCTGCTGGGCCACGGCGGATATTTCAAAACCCCCGGCGCAGGTCAGCAGATTTTGGCCGACGCATTGAAAACGCCCGTTTCCGTCATGGAAACTGCCGGCGAAGGCGGCCCCTGGGGCATGGCGGTACTGGCTGCCTATCGGGTCAACCGCGAAGAAAACGAATCGCTGGAAGAATATCTGACCAACAAGGTGTTTGCATCCGCCCAAGCAACTACGCTGAAGCCCGACACAGCATCCGCTGCCGGTCTGGATGAATACACCGCACTCTTTGTCAAAGCGCTTATTGCCGAAAAAGAAGCCGTGCTGCATCTGAAGTAATGACAGGAGGCATAAGGAATATGCTTGAAAGCCTGAAAAAAGCCGTATACGAAGCCAATATGGAACTGCCCGCCCGCGGCCTTGTAACCTACACCTGGGGAAATGTTTCGGGTATCGACCGCGAAACGGGTCTGGTTGTCATCAAGCCCTCCGGTGTGGATTATGACCAGCTGACACCTGAAAAACTGGTGGTTCTGGATTTGAACGGCAATATTGTGGAAGGCACGCTGAATCCTTCCTCCGACACCAAGACCCATCTGGAACTGTACAAGGCCTTTCCTTCACTGGGCGGCATTGTGCATACTCACAGCACCTACGCCGTTGCCTGGGCCCAGGCAGGACGGGATATTCCCGCCTACGGCACCACCCATGCAGACTACTTCTACGGCCCCATCCCCTGTGCACGTCATCTGACCGAAGAAGAAGTGGAAGAGGATTACGAAAAGAATACAGGCAAAAGCATTATTGAAACCTTTGCGGAACGAGAGATTAATCCCGCACACGTTCCCGCCGTCATCTGCCACAGCCACGGCCCCTTCACCTGGGGCAAAGACGCCAAACAGGCTGTTTATCATGCTGTTGTTCTGGAAGAAGTAGCGAAGATGGCCCTGTTCACCGAGCAGCTTTTGCCCAATGCCCCCGAAGCACCGCAGCACATCCAGGACAAACACTTCATGCGCAAGCACGGTCCCAACGCTTATTACGGTCAAAAATAAGGAATTGCGGTATTTCATGGCATCATATAAAAAACGGAGCGTATCGGTCTCGGTACGCTCCGTTTTCATCTACACACAAGGATTATTCGTTTACTTCCGGATCTCCAATTTCTTCGTTGCCCAAATAGACCCGATACGGTTTTCCTTCATACAAATTCATGATCTGCCTGCGCAGTTTGGAAGGATATAGCGGCGCCGTGTTCAGCGTTTTTATGTCAAGCCAGTCAAAACCCACCTGGTTATGATCGTTCTGCAAAACAGCATGCTCAATTTGCCCCTGATACTCACACAAAAACACCAGGTCAACGCGATGGAAGCTTTCGCCGTGCACTCCTTCGATCACAAATACCAGATCTTTCACTTCCACACGTATACCCATCTCTTCGGCCACTTCGCGCAAGACTGCATCCGGCAGCAGTTCCTCTGCTCCCTGTCCCCCGCCCGGCATGATATACCATTCTTCTTTTCCGTCACTGATCTTGATTGCCAGCATTCTGTCATCTCGAATGATCAATGCTTTGGCTGCATTTCTTACGGTTCTCTCCATCATTTATCTCCCCGCCCGCTCATCGGATTCACCAAACCGAATTCCGGCTGTCGTCATTTTTCCAACCGGACAAAAACAGGCACAGCCCTATGAATTGCTGTACCCCTATTCTTCTTTATGCGCCGCTACTCGAACTGCGTGTTATTGCATGCGCTTTTTCAGCGTTCCCTCCAGCACGAAAAGCGACTTTTCCCCGTCTGCACCGGCAAAAGCAAAGGCTTCGCCTTCATGCAGGAGCCGTGTTTGTACCTGCATATGCGGAAGTATTTCCGCCTCATAATTGACCGTGAACGCACAGATCTCATATTCTTCCATGCAAGCCATTCCCAAGGCATCCTGACACCAGTTCAGATACTTGGTGTTGTTCACATGACGGTTCAAATCCAGATCCGTAAACCGGGGAATCATAACGCCTTCCACCGTGCCGCCTTCATCCATGCGTACAGTACCGGGCATACCGGC
>JAFYLS010000109.1 GCA_017550035.1 Clostridia bacterium | reverse complement strand
CTTTGGGGTAAAGTTAATACTTTTAGGAGGAATCTGCTGTAAGGTTGCAATCATAACCTTTGGCTCGATTCTCTTTTGTAATTCTTCTTTAGTTAGACGGATTTCGCTAGGCGAATCTTCATTTTCCCATTTGTTATTTATGAATACAAAAGAATTTGAATCTATTCCAGTATAGACCACAGCGTGCTTGCCTTTCTCTCCCAAACTAATGCCGAGCATTGCTGTTTTTTGTGTTTTTAAATATTCATCAATGCCATCGGCAGAAACAGCTTTTTCAATCAACTGATAGCCAATCGGATTCAAGTATAAATCAAACCATTCCGCTGTTTGAAGCATTGGTCCAGATAAATACACTCCATCACTATAGAAAAAAAGATATGGGAGATTCATTGCAAGTGCGATAGCTTTATCATCTGTGTCTATGCCGTATTGTTCTAGCATATTGGCAATACCTGCATAGGAACATGATGAGTTGAAAGTCATATATTTCATCCAATACACCTCGTCAAATTCAAGTTTGTCTGCACCTGGCATCCTCCTGTGATGGAGGCCCCTCACCTGGAAAACTCGTTTTCCATCACATATTTAAGGAAAACGTTCAGCGTGCGGCTGCGCCACTTGCTGCGGTGGAAAATCAGCTGCTGCCAGATATCCAGCTGCACATCCTGCACATCCAAATAGCACAATTTGCCCTTTTTCACCGCATCCCGGGTCACAAAATCCGGCAGGAAGGAAATAGCGCTTCCCTTTTCCAGAAGCCGCGTAATCACGTCCGTACGTCCTACTTCCAGTACCGGCTGAATATCATGGTTCATTTTCGCCAGATGCTCCTCCAGCACCCGGCGGTAACCCATGCTTTTTTCGGTCAGGATAAAGGGTTCCTCCGCAATATCCTGAAAGGTCAGCCGCTTTCCGTTCAGGGACGATGCGGCGGAGGTTACAAAGTGCACGCTCATACGCTCTTCCTTAGCAATTTCCAGTTCGCTGCGGTACACATGGCTGTCCAGCGTCATCATCACGTCCGCTTCGTTTTTACTGACCATGCGCAGCATTTCTTCCGTATTGGCGGTGGAAAAGGTTAGCCGGATTTGGGGATACCGGCGGTGAAAATCCGCATAATGGCTCAGCAGCATCATTTCGCACACGCTGTCCGGGGTAACGATGTGCACTTCTCCCTTCACCTGACCCGTTTCGCTGAGGCTTTCGTGAAATTCGTCCGTCAGGTGCAGCACCTTCTGGGCGTAGGAAAGCAGTTCCCTGCCCTTCTGGGTCAGGTTAAGCGTGTGGTTGATGCGCTCAAAAAGCAGGCAGTCAAGCTCGGTTTCCAATTGTTTGATCTGGAAAGACACTGTGCTCTGGCTGTAATCCAGCACTTTGGCGGCCCGGGTAAAGCTGCCCAGTTCCGCCACCTGCACAAAGGTGATCAGATTGCGTATTTCCATGCCTGCCTCCATATATTCCCATTGGTTTATCATCAATAATTTCGATTGTTATCATCTAAATCATTCGCTTTATCGATAGCGTTTTTTATTATATAATAGCCCCTGTGAAAACACAACACTGGAGAAGCACAAAATTTCCGAAAAGCAAAACAGCAAATAACAAGACGACAAAATAGCGAAATCACATCAAGATTTTTTCCGAAAGGATGTTATGTACCATGCCTGAAATCAAGTTTTACGCCCGCCCCGCAGTGCCCATTGAAATGCACAAGGTAAAAATCGTGCAGAAGCTGTCCCTGCTGCCTGCACGAGAACGCTTGAAGAGCATGTACGAGGCGGGCTTCAACACCTTCCGTCTGCACAACAGCGATATTTTCATGGACATGCTCACCGATTCCGGCGTGAACGCCATGAGCGATAACATGCAGTCTGCCATGCTCCGTGCGGACGACGCCTATGCCGGCAGCGAGACCTTTTACCGCATGCAGAAGAAGCTGGAAGAACTTTTCGGCATTTCCAACCTGCTGCCTGCCCATCAGGGCCGTGCCTGCGAGCATATCATTGCCGAGCATCTGGTCAAGAACGGCAACTGCGTCATTATGAACTACCATTTCACCACTTCCAAGGCCCATGTGACCCGTCTGGGCGGCCATGTGGAAGAACTGGTGCGCGACGAGGGCCTGATTCCCAAGTCCCAGAACCCCTTCAAGGGCAACATTGACCTTGACAAGGTGCGCGCCTGCGTGGAAAAAGAAGGCGCCGAAAACATCGCTTACATGCGCATGGAAGCCGGCACCAACCTGATCGGCGGTCAGCCCGTCTCCTACGAAAACATGAAGGCCGCCACCGAACTGGCCAAATCCTACGGCATTCTGACCGTGCTGGACGCTTCCCTCCTGCAGGACAACCTGTACTTCATCAAGACCCGCGAAGAAAGCATGAAGGATAAGTCCCTGCGCGAAATCATCCGCATGATCGGCGATCTGTACGACATCGTTTACTTCTCCGGCCGCAAATTCGGCTTCGGCCGCGGCGGCGGTATCCTGATCCGGGACGAAAAGCTGTTCCACGATATGGAAGATTTGATTCCCATGTTTGAAGGCTTCCTCACATACGGCGGCATGTCCGTCAAGGAAATGGAAGCCATGATCGTGGGTTTTGAAGAAACCATGGATCTGGACGTGATCTCCCAGTCTCCCCAGTTCATCCGTCATGCCGTCAACACGCTGGATGAAATGGGCGTGCCCGTCATCACCCCCGCAGGCGGTTTGGGCGCCCACATCAACGCCCGTGAAATTCTCACCCACATTCCTGCAGAAGAGTACCCCGCCGGCGCTTTCGTGGCTGCGCTGTACCTGTGCGGCGGCATCCGCAGCATGGAACGCGGCACCATGAGCGAAGAACGCAACCTCGACGGCAGCGAACACATTTCTTCCGTGGAAATGGTGCGTCTGGCCTTCCCCCGCCGCGTGTTCACCCTGAGCCAGATCGAATTCGTCATCGACCGCGTCAAGTGGCTGTATGACCACCGTCATCTGGTGGGCGGTCTGCGCTTCACCCACGAACCCAAGACCATGCGCTTCTTCACCGGCAAGCTGGAGCCCACCTCCGACTGGCCCGAAAAGCTGGTGGAAGCCTACGTTGCCGATTTCGGCGACGACCAGTGATTCGGGGACGCCGTCCCCGAACCCCAGGCAGGGGACTGAGCCCCCTGCACCCCGCCTTACTGGATGCAACTTTCCCATCTTCAAGCAATTTCCCAGTGCGGCTGTAATGGGAGACTTGCCCCGAACCCCTGGCAGGAGACTGAACCCCCTGCACCCCGCCTTACTGGATGTAACTTTCCCATCTTCAAGTAATTTCCCAGTGTGGCTGTGATGGGAGACTTGCCCCGAACCCCAGGCAGGGGACTGAGCACCCTGCACCCCGCCGTATTGGACACAGGGATCCTTCCTTCAAACAATTTCCCAATACCTTTGCGCCATCAAACAGCTTCTTCATTTTCCCCCTTGTACCCGGCGTTTTCGGACGCCGGGCTTTTTGTTGCCTTCCTGCCCGCTGCTTATTGCGCAGCGGAGCGAAAACAGGTATAATTCCCTTATCAGCAACTGAACACCGGGAGGACGCAAATGGGAAAGATCCTCGTTTTTGCAGCACTGCTTCTGGCCGCTTTATGCGGATTGCTGTTTCTTTTGTATTACGGCTATCTGAAACGGCTGTACCTTTGTGTACGCCATCACAAGGCCTTTGGAAAAGATACCGTGGGGGTCTTTTTACCCGCGCTGACCGGACGGGAAAAGGTGCCTCTGTGCATTTTTGCCTTTGTGCTGGCGCTGTGCAGCGTCAACGTGCTGCATATGAGCGGTCTGTTTCTTTTGCATCTTGCCGCCTTTATTGCACTTCTGCAGCTGCTTTACAAAGTATTTGGCAAAAAGCTCCCTTCGGCTGCCGTCCTTTTGCATTGGTGCGGCATTCTGCCTCTGCTGCTTTCGGCGCTGGTCATGGCGCTGGGCTATGCGAATCTCCACCATGTGACCGTCACGGAATACACCGTGTATACTGATAAGCCCATCCGTGCGGAAGGCTACACCGCCGTGCTGATTGCCGATATGCATTACGGCGTATCCCTGGATGATCAGAAACTGGAAAAAGTTGCGGAAGAAATCAGCGCCTTTTCCCCGGATGCCGCGCTGCTCTGCGGCGACATTGTGGATGACCAGACGCCCCTTGGCAGCATTGCGCCGCTGTTTGCCCGTTTGGGCGCCATCCGCGCCAAAGACGGTGTGTATTATGCCTTTGGCAATCACGACCGCCCCTTTTCCTTCATCCGCAGCGGATACACCGAAAACGACCTGCGCAATGCCATTCAAAATGCCGGCATCACCATTTTGCAGGACAAAAGCACTCCGCTTGGCAGCGATATTCTCCTCGCAGGCCGTGAAGACAACAGCCGCCCGGACCGAATGCCTGTAAAGGAATTGCTTTCCGACATCGAAACTGGCCGCTTCGTGCTGCTGATGGACCACCAGCCCGCAGATTACGATCAGTCCGCCATGTTTGCAGACCTTATCGTATCCGGCCACACCCACGGCGGACAGATTTTCCCCTTAGGGCAGATCATGCGCCTGTTCGGCATCAACGACTGGGTGTACGGGCAGACCAACTGGGACAGCGATACCCAGATCATCGTCACTTCCGGCTTTGCCGGCTGGCGCTTCCCCATCAAAACCAATGCACCGGCAGAATACGCAGTGATTCACATCCAGCCGCGGTAACATCTGAAAAATCAGCAAAGAAAAATGCCGGAGAAGAAAGCAGGCTTTCTCTTCCGGCACTTTTTGCATTTACTTATTTTCCCGGACGGCAGGCGCCCTTATGGCAGCTTACAGCACAATATCCCCGGGGTTATAGCCAAAGGGCAGGGGTTCTTCATCCACAAAGGAGAAATTTTCGTCCATCAGCACGGGCAGGAAGGCTTCATAGGGCATTTTGGCAAATTCGCAGCCATAGCCGCTTGCGCCGAACGTACCCTTTTCCTGGCTCTGCAGATGCAGATTGCGGGCGAACTTGGTGCGGTTGGAGCAGTCATGCACCACCAGGGGCCACGTTTCCTCTGCCGCCTGCTTCATGAACTGCAGCGTCAGATCCCGGCTCCAGATGGGAGACAGGTAACCCAATCGGCTGATATACAGGTTTTCGCCCTCATAATTGCCGATATTGTTGTCATTGAGGTGCAGTTCCGCGCAGTTGATGAAGTCCACGCCGGTATCCAGAATCATATCCTTTTTCGCCATGAACTTTTCAAAGAAGTCCGGCGTCATAGGCGTTTCGATACCCACCTTGGGAATGTACTTTTTCGCCGTCTTCATGGAAGCAATCACCTTATCCGCACAGCGGCTGGCGCCCAGGTTGAAGCGCAGTTCGTCCAGTCCCGCTTCGCCCAGCGCCTTCAGGTTTTCCTCCGTGCAGAGCGTGCCATTGGTGTACATATGCTGGTGCACCCCGGCGTCACGGAATTTTTTGATCACACCATAATACTTTTCGATCTCCATAAAGGGTTCCAGATACACATAAGCAATGCCCGTGGGCTTTTTCTGGATTTTCAAAAGCAGATCAATATCGTCCTCATAGAAGCGGCTGCCGCCGATTTCCCACAGGCCTTCGCCGATGGGAGGCTGCATGTCCATTTCGCCAAAGTCGTAGCAGAAGGGGCAGTTCAGATTGCACTTGTTGGTTTTGCGCACGGCAGAAAGACCGCTGCCCAGCAAACAGCTCTTGCAGCCCCTGGGAAAATCTTCCTCTTTGCCCACATAATAGGTGCGCCCTTCCAGACATTTCAGACCCGGGATCTCCGCCATCATCTTTTCCCGGCGCGCGCTCACCGCCCGCTCGATCTGGTAAAACGTGGCGTAGGCAATCTCCTGCTGATTGGGCAGCATTTCTTCATCGTCCGGCAATTCCGCAAAAAAGCGGAACCACATCAGAGCGTCTTTCTTGGAAATTTTCATTTGCGTAAAAATCCCTTTCTCAGCCTTCGATCTTCAGCGTGCCAAAGTCATGGGGCGCATGAAAATCCAGACGGCTGACGGCATTCCAGGCCGCCCAGTGGGGAGCAGAGCCGTCTTCAATGCACTTGTAGAAGTTGCCCTTCATTTCATGGCCGGGGGCAAAATGACAGTCGCAGCCGTAAATCTTTTCCAAAGTGGAAATGGGCATCATGACGGTGTAGGTCCAGTGATCTTCGCAGATCTTCACGTCCGCCACGGGATGGGGCACGCCCATGTCCTTGAGGAACACACGGTCATGACGGCCGGGGCCGAAGGCGCAGTGAACCACGCCCAGAGAGTTCACTTCCAGATTGAAATAGCCCTTGCCTGTTTCCGGCTGGCAGTCGATGAAGGCTTCCATGCAGCTGTCGCAGCACACAGCGCCGTTTTCCTCGGTACGGATGGCATAGGGGTTCTTTTCATAGCAGGTCAAGGTAATTTTGAGGCCTTCGTTTTCCACATACTGCACCTGCGCAAAGCTTTCGGGGCCGATCACGCCCTCCTGACGGAAATGGGAAATGGGAGCCTTTTCGCCCTCCCGGTTCACATGGACAACGTACAGATTCGCCATATTGTATCCTCCTTCCCGGCGCGCAGTGCTGCGCCGGAACAAATTGCTGACAGTTTCCTTTATTATAGCAATGCAGCGCCCCTTTCGTCAATGTGAAATGCTTGCAACAGCGTCCGGGATGCCGTATAATAGATAAAACAACCTGATTCTTTTCGCAGGAGGTTTCATCTATGCGTTTTATCATTGATCACGACCTGCACATGCATTCCCAGATCTCGGACTGCTCTTCCGACCCTTTGCAGACCCCCCAGGCGCTGCTTGAGTACGCCAAGGAGAATCACCTTTCCACCGTTTGCCTCACCGACCATTACTGGGACACCCAGGTGCCCGGCGCTTCCTGGTGGTATGAACCCCAGAATTACGACCGCATTGCCAAGGCCCTGCCCCTGCCTCAGGACGAACAGGTAAAATTCCTCTTCGGCTGCGAAACGGATATGGACAAGTTCGGCGTGATCGGTATTCCCGAAAGCCGGTTTGACGACTTTTACTTCATCATCGTGCCCCTGAGCCATCTGCACATGGACACCTTCACCCACGATTTGCCCCAGAACGACGTGCCTGCCCGCGCCCGTCACCTGATGGAACGGCTGGACCACTTCCTGGCTGCCAAGCTGCCCTTCCATAAGGTGGGCATCGCCCACTTCACCTGCAGTCTGATCATGCTCGATAACAAGCAGTACCTGAAGGTGCTGGACATGATCCCGGACGATGTGTACGCCCGCTTCTTCCGTGCCTGCGCCGAGAAGGGCTGCGGCATCGAACTGAACATGGAGCTTTCCGAACTGAAGGATGAAAAAATCCGCCCCACCGTTTTGCGCCCCTACAAGATCGCTAAGGAAGCGGGCTGCAAATTCTACCTTGGCAGCGACACCCACCATCCCGCCGACAGTGAAGGAGCTATGGAACGCTTCAACCTGATGGTGGACGCGCTGGAACTGACCGAAGACGATAAGTTCCGCCTGATCTGAACACAACAGTAATCTGCACGGAGGTACATATACATGATCTTCATCGGCATCTGCGGCGCCAGCGGCTCGGGCAAGAGCACTCTGGCGCAGGAATTGACCCGCGATTTGGGCACGCGCTGCGTGGTTTTGCAGCAGGACTGCTATTACAAGGACCAGAGCCACCGCCCCTTTGAAGAACGGGTGAAGATCAACTGGGACGAACCCACGATTTTTGATCATGACCTGCTCTATCACGACATTTGCGACCTGATGGACGGCAAACCCATCCGCCGCCGCGGGTACGATTATACCCGCCACGCCCGCAGCGATACCGATGAAATCATCCAGCCGGCAGATGTGCTGGTGCTGGAAGGCATTCACACCTTCTACGATGAGCGTCTGCTGGAAAAAATGTTCCTGCGTCTGTATATCAGCGTGGAGCCGGACATCTGCCTGCTGCGCCGCATTCAGCGGGATATTAACGAACGGGGCCGCGCCATTGACAACATTTCCGAGCAGTACCTGAATACGGTGAAACCCATGTACGATTTGTACATCCGCAACTATGTGAAGGATGCAGACGTGGTGGTCATGCGCGGCGGCAAGAACGCCCGCATTGTGGACATTCTGTGCGGATACCTGCGTAAGCAGCTGGAAATTTAAGCGTTTTTCAGCCATACACCAAACCGCAGCGGGATACAGGCCATTCCCATCTGCCGCTCCCGCTGCGATTCTTTCTGCATTCTCTCCGGTACGCACAGAAAATTTACTGTTTTTGAAAAAAATGCTTGACGAATTCCCGCGAACGTGATATACTCTCTTGCGTTGACAATCCCGCTGCATGACCCGCAGCCGGCAGTCGCACCGCGAAAGCGGACAATAGAAAATGGAGAAGTCGCCTAGTTTGGTCGAGGGCGCACGACTGGAAATCGTGTAATCGGTAAAACGGTTCGAGAGTTCGAATCTCTCCTTCTCCGCCAGTAGTGGTGTACTCTGCGGTACACTATGGTCATAGGGTAAGTGGTGGTGCACTTGCCCTATTTCCCGTTGCGTCCATTATTGTAAAACATAATTGTAAGGACGTCAAGGGGGAAGGGTGGAGATTTCCACGGATTTTCCACAGAAAATCCACGGAAATACAACCCGGCCTTGACGCGTGATCAAAATAAAATGCAACAGGCCCTTCGCGGCATAGGATGCCGCGGGGGGCTTGTTTACATTGCAAATGCACTTGCAGACTGTAAGACGCGCAGCGAAGGATAGCGACCTGGGGGAACGCTGCCCGCGCTCCGCGCGGGCGAAAGAAGGGGGGTCCGGGGGGAAAACCACCCGCGCACCCCGCAGGGAGACGCTGCCAGGGCACCGGCAAGGCGCAATCTGCAGCCCGAAGGGCGAAGCCGCGCCGGGCGGTGCCCTTGCAGAGCGGCGACCGAGGACGCCGGGCGACACACAAGCCACAACCGGAGGCACACAACCCGCCCACGGGGACGCCCACCCGCTGGGGGGTGGCAGCGAGCACGGCGCGAAGGGAGGTGGACGCACTGCGAACGCCTGCCGGCGGCCGGAGTTCGCCGGAAGGCGAAGCGGGGCGGCCGTTCGACCGAAGCAAAAGGCCGCGCGCAGTTGCCGGGCGGGCGGGCAAAACGGAGCCACGACCACCGGGAAGAAGTAACACTTTCACACAATAAACGACCGGAGGGGCGGCCCCCGTGGGCGGGGGCGAGCGCTGGAGGGGGCGGGAGAGCCAGAAGCGAAGCCCGCGCCCCGGGGGCGGAGCGAGGCGACAAGCGAAACGCCGCCCCCCAAAGAAGCCCCCCAAAATGGAGCGACCAAAGGGAGCGGACCACCGCACCCGCAGCGGGAGGGGGGTTTTGCCGGGGGGTTTGGGGGGCTGGCTGGGGGGAGGGTGCAGCGCCGGAGACGAGCGACGACAACGAAAGCGAATCAAAAAAAGACCTGCTTACGCAGGTCATGTTTGATAGGACAGAGCGATTCTCTATATAGTCCCGTCTTGTTTATTATATCATTCTTTTGAGATTTCGTCAATCAACTGATCGACGCTTATCTGGTCATCCATCCATGGAAGATCAATCACAGGTACAGAGCGAATGCCACCATTAAGCCATGTGGGATCACTTGTTTTCTTCACAGGGAATGGCTGATACTCATCGATCAGGTAATATTTCCGGCCATTATTGAAAAGGGTTTTGAAAGGGATTTTGTTATTTTTGATCCAGTGATGCACGGTGCTGACGGCAATACCTTTCTGAAAGGCATACAGAGAAACAGGAATCCAACTGCGATTATTACTCATACGTAACATCTCCTTAACATTCTTGTAATGCAACTCACGCGCGCGTACGCGTGCGCGCACGCGAGTACTTACTGACTTACTGAGTAACTGTAACTCCTCGGTGGTATATACCTCAGAAAAGGGGTTACAGGGGAAGAGGGGCGTTGTATTTCTCTTTGCGTGAAGAATAACCACGCCTCCAGTGGACGTCTCTTTCGTTCCATTCATCGACAGTGAAGGTTTTGTCTGTTCTGCAATGCCTGACGATGGCTTCCAGATAACGCCAAGTAGGCCGGGGCGCTCTGGCTGTTTCTGCGATACAGATATGCAGCATATCTTCCTCGAAACCATCAGAGAGCCAATCGATCACAATATCACGGTGCATGTTGGCCGTTGGTAATGCGGTGCAATACTCAAAGTATTCACAGAGGCGACGAGCTGCACGGAGAAGCAATTCTTCCTGAGAAGGGGAACATGTGTTCTCTTTTTCATTGTAAGATACAATCTGTAGTGGTATACTCATACTGGGGTCCTTTCTGCGGTACTTCCCCTTTATGGCGTGTGGTGATACCATAAAGGGGGTGATTTTATGTTATTGTGTGAATGGCTTGAACTATGGTTGACGACTTACATAGACCCGCTGCGGGCGCCATCTACCGGCGCGGGGTACCGCCAAGCCCTGAAAAAACTGTCTCCCCCATTTCTTGGGCAAAAATTGACGGAAATAGCCGCCTTGGAAGTGCAACGGGAAATTAATCGAATAGGCGCCAATACGCCCAGACAGGCGCAAATTTGTCTAGTTGCCTTGCGTTCTGCACTTAAGCGGGCAAAAAGACTTGGCTATGTGGCAGAGAATCCAGCAGCAGAGACCGAGCAGCCGCGTACCCGGAAGCGCGAGGCGGCGTATCTTGACGCCGCCGCGCTCCGGGCGCTGCTGCGAGAGGCAGAAAAGGCGCGGTCTTACCGGGCAATTCTGCTGATGGCTGTGCTGGGGCTGCGAAGGGGCGAGGCGCTGGGGCTGCAGTACGGCGACATTACGGAAGGGCATGCGCGGATCAGAAGGCAGCGGACAGCGCGCGGGGCGCTGGCGGATCTGAAGACGCCAGCTTCCCGGCGCGTACTGGCGCTGCCGGAAGAACTTCTGCCAATCCTCGGCACCGGCAAGGCAGAACAGCAGGTCTGCGAAGTTTCAGCAACGCAGCTGCGGCGCGATCTGAGCGCCGCTGCTGCTGCTGCCGGTGTGGGACATGTGACCCCGCACATGCTCAGGCATACATATGCTTCCTTGGCGATCTCAGGCGGGGTACAGATGCGTGTACTTCAATCACTGATGGGGCATGCGCATTACGAGGTAACAGCCGATACATACAGCCACATTTACAGACCGGACATGGACGCAGCCAGCCGTATCATATACCATAGCATGCAGCATAAACCCCACTACGGCGCACGACTGGAAATCGTGTAATCGGTAAAACGGTTCGAGAGTTCGAATCTCTCCTTCTCCGCCATCAAAGGGCTACAAAAAAGATATAGCCACAGAAAAACTCTGATTTTATCAGGGTTTTTTCTGTTTTTATGGGTGAAATTTTGCTTTTCGGTTTGCACGTACAAAAAGGATATTTTTCACAGAACAGACTTGAACTCTCACAACATCGCTATATTTAAGGAGCATAGAACACACTATGCTCCTTTTTATTTTCGAAAAGGATTGACTTTCTTTCTTGATTTTGATATCATTATATCAAGATATTATGATATCAATATGGAGGTGGGATTGTGAACAAAACGAAGACCCCGACATACGAGAAAATAATGATCCCTCTGCGTCTACCACCAGAGATTTACAATCGAATGATGGATGAGGTGCAAAAGAAGAAAAAAGACGAACGTGGATATAGCGTCAATCAGTATTTGACCGATATCCTGACAAAAGATTTGGAAGGTAAAGAAAATGAACAGATTTGATATAATAAATAAAATCGGTGATAAATACCGTGTTGGAAACACCGAAACAGGCGAATTTAGCTATGCGCAGGCGCTAAAATCCGTTGGTAAAGACATTAAGGATTATCAAAAGGCCACCGCTGGAACACAGCACAAATTCCTTGACCTTCGTTTTGAGAACGAGCGATTGGCGATTCTTGTTGAATGCAAAAACAAGTTCAGTCGTTGGGATAAAGCCAAAATCCAAGGTCAGTTACAGGACTATGTTCGCTTCGAAAAGGCATACTCGGACAAAAAGATCGTTGCTATCCTTGCGGAAACCGATGGCGATGAAGTATGGGTTTGGTACGGCCAATCTGTCATTATTGATGACGAACATCGCATAGAAGAAGAAACCATTCTTCGTACATTTGAAGAATACGAAAACTTGTGTTTTGGTAAAGTGAACGACAAAATCAAAGTTGTTGATTCTATTAAAACGCTTAACGAAAAACTCCATTCGGATGGCATCAACGAAAAACTGCGCAGTCAGTTTGTTGGCACTTGCCTTCTGGCTCTTAAGAATGGTCTTATTTACAGAAATGTAAAAGAAACCCTTGATCCGAAAACTGGAAAGAAGCTCGCTCCCGAACGTGTTGTTTTGAAGAGCATCAAAGATATTCTGGAAGGCTTGCTCACTCGTGGCGGTAGTCTGAACAAAGCAGGAAAGCTTGCTGTTCTGAACAGTAAAGTTCTCGACGATCAGGATGTTACAAGTTTGACCTATAAAGAACTTGAGGATATTTTGCAATTCATTGATGATAATGTTGTTCCCTATATCAATGACAAGAGCACCGCTGGACAAGACTTATTAAACCTGTTCTTCACCACATTCAATAAATATGTCGGAAAGTCCGACAAGAACCAAGCGTTTACTCCTGACCACATCTGTGATTTCATGAGCAAGGCAGTTGGCGTAAACAAAAACTCCCGTGTTTTGGATCCCTGCTGCGGAAGTGGTGCATTTCTTGTTAGAGCCATGACCGATGCAATGGACGATTGTGATACTGAAGAAGAACGTGAAGAAGTAAAAAAGAACCAAATCTTCGGCATTGAATATGAAGAGGGCGCGTTTGGCCTTTCCTCTACCAACATGCTGATTCATGGTGACGGCAACTCTAATGTTGTGCAGGATTCTATGTTTAAGCGTGCTAAGTGGATTGCTGAAAACAATATCAATATTGTGTTGATGAATCCTCCTTATAACGCTACTAAAAAATGCTGTGATCCGGAATATACCAAGGGATGGGATGCCAAGAAAAAGGAAGATCCCTCCAAAGGATTGCATTTTGTAGAATGGGTAGCTCGCCATGTCCCGTCCACCTGTAAAATGGCAGTACTTTTACCTATGCAGGCTGCCATTGGTAATACCGGAGATGTAAAGGACTTCAAAAAGAAAATGTTGGACAACTATACTCTCGACGCAGTATTTTCGCTTCCTACAGAAATGTTCTATCCCGGAGCTGCAGCAGTGGCTTGCTGTATGATTTTTGATCTTTCCCAAAAACATGAAAAAGCAAATAAAGAAACTTTCTTTGGTTATTACAAAGATGATAAGTTTGTTAAACGCAAGGGATTAGGACGTGTTGAACGAACAGATTCAGATGGCAATAGTCTGTGGAATAAAACAGAAGAGGTATGGCTCAATTTGTATAAGAACAAAAAAGTAGTGCCAGGATTATCTGTTATGCATCGTGTTTCGTGGAAAGATGAATGGCTTGCCGAAGCATATATGGAAACAGACTATAGTGGGTTATCCGATGCTGATTTTCAGAAAACAATAAACGACTATCTTGCTTATTTGGTTAAGGAGGGTAGTGTTTATGAAGCTTAATACTCCTTCTTGGAAGCGAATTGTATTTGGCACAATAATAGACGAGCCCTATAAGGCCTATGCACACGCAAAAATAGAACTGGATACATCAAATGATTGGAAGTCTGGTCACGTCCCGTTTGTGACTCGAACCGAAAATAATAATGGTGTAGACTGTTATGTACCACGTGAAGAACTTCAAGAAACGGAACTGGGAAATGCCATTGTAATCGGCGACACTACAGCAACAATTTCTTACCAAAAAAACGAATTTGGAACAGGCGATCACATCGTTGTTATACGTTCAAATTGGCTAAATGAATACACAGGACAGTTTATTGTTACATTGTTGCAAAGAGAACGATTTCGATACTCATATGGCAGGGCCTATCTAATAAAAGCCATTAAATCCACAGAACTTTTACTTCCCGTTACAGAATCAGGGGAGCCCGATTGGGGATGGATCGAAAGGTATATTAAATCATTGCACCATAAGGTAATTACAACAAAAAATAATCCCACCTCTTCAACGAAATTAGAGCCTGAACAGTGGAAGGAATTTTATTTGCATAGAATTCTAAAGGCTTCCATGGGTAACGGTATTGATGCTGTTCTTACTACAAGTGAGAGCCCTAAATATAACTATGTTTCTCGTGATAGTAACGGAAACGGTGTTGTCGGATTTGTAGATGAAATCGAAGGAGAAGAACCATTTCCTGCGGGATCAATGTCATTGGCTTTAGGTGGTAGTTTTTTGGGGTCTTGCTTCATTCAAAAGAAACCGTTTTATACTGCACAAAATGTAGCTGTATTACAGGAAAAAGTTCCTTTGTCAGATCATACCAAACTGTTTATTGCCACACTCATTCGAAATGAATGCAAGATTAAATATCAAGCGTTTGGACGTGAATTGAATGCCCATTTCAGAAAAGACTTTACGATAAAACTTCCTGTTAAACGCAATGCCGATGGTATTGTGTTTGATGAAACACACGAATTTTCTGATGATGGCTATATTCCCGATTGGGAGTGGATGGATAACTATATGAAATCTTTACCGTATAGTGATCGAATTTAATTGCGATAGTTCAAAACTATACAACATTCTCACCAGAATATCTTTTTCGTAGTCCATAGACAGAAAAACGACGTACAAAAGTACGTCGTTTTTTCTTTTCCGACTCAGCGTGCAAAAGCCGCTTCAGCTGCGCATCATACCGTCCACGCTGAGCACCACGCCGGTAATGTAGGATGCGTCGTCCGACGCCAGGAAGGCAAAGGCGTTGGCAATGTCCTCAGGTTTTCCCAGCCTGCGCAGGGGAATGCGCGCGATCATGGGTTCGATGACTTCCTTCGGCACTTTTTTCATCATATCCGTTTCGGTAATGCCGGGGGCCACGGCATTCACGCGGATGCCCTTGGGACCCAGTTCCCGGGCGAGAGACACCGTCAGGCCGTTGACCGCAAACTTGGATGCCGGGTAGGCAAAGCCGCTGGGCTGCCCCGAAATGCTGACCATGGACGAAGTGGACAGGATCACGCCGCTGCCCCGAGACACCATGCATTCACTGGCGGCACGGGTGGCATTGAACACGCCCTTCACATTCAAATCCATCACCTTGTCAAAGGTTTCCTCGGTGTATTCCAGAAAAGGCGTGCTTTCGGAAATACCGGCGTTATTGATGAGCACGTCCACGCAGCCGTAGCGGATGCCCACCTGCCGGAAGGTTTCCCGCACGGATTTAAGACTGCTAAGATCCGGGCTGATGCCGTCCACCACGGCGTCCGGATGCTTTTCGCGGAGCAAGGCCACCGCTTTATCCGCACTTTCCTGCGTACTGGCAGTGATGATCACTTTAGCGCCTTCCTGCAAAAACTTGTCTGCGGTGGCAAAGCCGATGCCGCGGCTGCCGCCGGTGATGATGGTCACTTTATTTTTCAGTCTCATGGGAGAACCTCCTGTTTCTTGTTTCAATAGGATGATACCCACTTTTCTGCCCGTTGATCATAAAAAGCAACAGCCTGCCGGGGTTTTCTTGCACCCTGACAGGCTGTTGTTTGATGATGAAAATGTTTATGCGTTTGTTTCTTTCCTGCGCAGCATATCGCCGCTTTCCAGCGGAATGGGACAGGGAACGTACAACGTCTGATTGGGATGGGGCGCGTATGCCATATCCTCCCCCGCTTCATTACGGATAGAAGTGACGGTAAACACTTCACTCCTGCGTTTGGGGCTGAGCACCTCCAGTTCGTCGCCCACCTTAAAGTTGTTGCGCTGACGAAGCGTTGCCACGCCGTCCTTCCAATCCAGCACATTAGCCATAAAGCGGTACTGCTGAATGTATTGGCCGTCGTTGTTGGGATGCATGGCCACAAAGCCGTTATAGAACCCGTCCGCATAGGGGCGGTGCTGAATGCGTTCCAGTTCTTCCCGCGCTTCCTCCTTCGTGATCACGCCGTCCAGACACTTGCGGTAGGCATTGACGGCACTTGCCACGTAATAGGCCGTTTTCATGCGCCCTTCGATCTTGAAGGAAACCACGCCGGCATCCTTGAGTTCATCCAGCAGATGCACGGCGCACAGATCATGGCTGGACAAAATGGCCGTCATGCCGTCTTCCTCCAGCACGGGGAAATATTCGCCAGGCCGCTTTTCTTCCATCAGAGCGTAATTCCAGCGGCAGGGCTGGGTGCATTCGCCCCGGTTGCCGCTGCGGTTGTTGAGGTAAGAGCTGATCAGGCAGCGTCCGGAATAGGCCATACACATGGCGCCATGCACGAATGCTTCCAATTCCACACTGGGATCCAGCTTTTCGCGGAGTTCCCTGATTTCGGGCAAGGTCATTTCCCGGGCCAGCACAATGCGCTTGACGCCAAGCGATGCATACAACCGGGCCGTGCGCCAGTTCATGCAGTTAGCCTGGGTGCTTACATGGCGGTCCAGTTCGGGGGCTGCATCCTGAAATGCGCACAGCACGCCAAGGTCCGAAATAATGGCGGCGTCCACCCCGGCATCGCGAAGGAACCGGGCGTATTCCCCGCACTTGTCGATTTCCCCGTTCCTGGCAAAGCAGTTGACGGTGACGTACAGTTTTTTGCCCCGTTCATGCAGGTAAACCGCCGCCCGGGGAATATCCTCCCGGGAAAAACCCGCCTTTTTGGCGCGCAATTGCAGAAAATCGCCGCCGATATACACAGCATCCGCGCCGAACCGGCACGCCGCTTCAATACATTCCCAGTCGCCCGCGGGCGAAAGCAGTTCAATGTTTTGCATGGTTCATCCTCCGTTCAAACACAACCATCATACCATCTTTTGCCCGGAAACACAAGAAAGCGAAGAAGGGGGCATACACTTTTACGAGGTGATTTTTTCATGCCCTATGACCGCGAAAAAGCCCTTGCCTATGCCCAAATGTGGGCGCTCAGCCGCAATCCGGCCTACGGAAATTTCGACCATATGGGCGGCGACTGCACCAATTTTGTGTCCCAATGCCTGTTTGCCGGCGCAGGCGTGATGGATTTTTCTTCCCCGGTGTACGGCTGGTATTACCTCTCCCTTTCCGACCGCGCCCCGGCATGGACGGGCGTAAATTATCTGTGGAACTACCTTTTGCGGAAAAACCGGCCCGGACCCATCGGGCACCCTACAACCATACAGAGAGCGCTGCCGGGCGATGCGGTGCTGCTTTCCGACGAAACGGATACTTTATACCATGCCATGCTTCTTGTAACCCCCTACCCCGATATCCACGTGGCTGCCCATACAAGGGACGTATGGATGAAGTCGCTGTCCGATTACACCTTTCACCGCGCCCATTTTTTCCACGTAGACGGCGTGATGGAATAATGCTTGCGTTAATGGGGCGAGGCAGGGTATAATTGATATGAAAACAATGCAAATGAGAGGGGGATATACCGTGCGCTTTCCCACCGCTTCCAATACACCCCGCCCCAAACGCCTGCGCCCGGAAACCAGGGCCTGGGCTTATTATGCCATGCACGGCGCTTACGGCGACGAAGCCCAGAAATACAAAGCCGTCATTTTGCCCGAAAGCGAGGATTTTGAAAAGCTGCCGCTCATCGATCAGCAGGACGCAGCGCTGCTTGCCGTATGCCGGGAAGCGCCCCTGCGCATCTGTGAGGAGGAACTGGTTTCCGGCAGTGCCACCTTGGGCGTTGCCTTTCGCTTTCCGGAGGACTGGCACGGCTTGCCTGCTCTGTACAAGGGCAAAACGCTGGCCGGCGGCGTCAACCACCTGACGCTGCAATATGCGCCCGTGCTCACAGAAGGTATGGACCGTTACGAGCAGCGCATTCAAAAACGCATGCAGGATGAAACGCTGACCTCCGCGCAAAAGCGGTATCTCAAAAGCCTGCAGAACGTAATTGACGGCATGCGCATTTTTCACAGCCGTTACCTGGAGGCCACCAAAGAACAAAAGCCTGCCGTTCACGAACTGCTCAGGCAGGTTCCCTTCTCTCCCGCCCGCACCTTCCACGAAGCGGTGCAGAGCTTGTGGTTCGCATTCGCGTTCACTCGTCTCACCGGCATCTGGCCCGGCATTGGGCAAATGGACGCTATGCTGGGGCCTTTCCTAAAAAAAGATCTGGAAGAAAAGCGCATCACGCTGCAGGAGGCCCGGGAAATCCTCGCCTCCTTCATGATCAAGGGCATGGAATGGATCGAAAATCCGCCGCCCGGTACGGGAGACGCCCAGTATTACCAGAACCTGGTGCTGGCAGGAAGAGACATAAACGGCAAAGAAACCGCCAACGAGGTCACTTATCTGATCCTGGACATTGTGGAAGAACTGGGCATCTCAGATTTCCCCATCACCATGCGCATTCATGAAAAAACGCCGGAAAAGCTGATGCGGAAAATTGCGCAGGTCATGCGCCATGGCGGCGGCGTGATTGCCGTGTACAACGAAGACATGGTGTTCAACGTATTCCGGGATCAGGGCTATCCCGAACACGAAATTCCCCTCTTTGCCAACGACGGCTGCTGGGAAGTGCAGATTCCCGGCTGCACCAATTTCCTCTATTCGCCGCTGGATGCACTGCAGAGCTTTACCCGTGCAATCGGCGCCGACCGGGAGGGCGACATTCCTCCTTTCACCTCCATGGACGAAATCTATGCCGCCTATATCCACGAACTGGACAGAGATATTGAAAACTTGTGGCAGCTTGGCGTAGGGCAAAACTGGGCGGAAAAAGACGGCCGGTGGACCTATAAGGGCGATGCGCCCTACTCCGCCCCCTGCGATCTGTTCATAGACGACTGCATTGAAAACGCCCGCTCCTATTACGATTTCGGACCCAGGTATACCGTGCGTTCCGCCCATATCGGCGGCGCGCCGGACGTGAGCAATTCCCTGTACGCCATCCAAAAGGCGGTGTTTGAGGATCACCTCCTCACCTTTGAAGAAATGGTGCAGTGCATAAGGAACAACTGGGAGGGCCATGAACCCCTCCGGCTGATGATCAAAAACCGCTACACCTATTACGGGAACGACCATGACGAAAGCGATTGGTGGCACGCAAGAGTACTCAACGACTTTGCCGACCGGGTCAAAATCTGCGCCGATAACCACCCCGGCCCCGTAAGGTTCATCCCCGGCGTTTCCACCTTCGGCCGGCAGATAGACTGGCTGCCCTTCCGTCAGGCCACCGCCTTCGGCGCCAGAAAGGGTGATATTCTCTCCGGCAACGATTCCCCCACCCCCGGCACCGACGCCGCCGGCGTGACCGCCGCCATCCGCTCCCATTGCAAGGCAGATTTGCGAAAACAGCAGTGCGGCATTGCGCTGGATCTGAAAATTTTCCCCCATTCCCTCAAGGGCGAAAACGGCATTCAGGCATTGAAGGCGCTGCTGCGCGGCTTTGTGCGGGAAAACGGCTTCTTCCTGCAATTGGACACCGTGGACGTGAAAACGCTGATGGAAGCCAGACAGCACCCCGAACAGTACAAAACGCTTTCCGTGCGCGTATCCGGCTGGAACGCCCGCTTCATCACCCTGTGCGAAAAATGGCAGGACATGGTGATTGAACGCACGGCACAGGGCATGTAAGGACAAAAAGCCATGAATAATGAGATGATCACATTGCCCGTCACAAAGATCCAGCGGTTTTCCACCCACGACGGCCCGGGCATCCGCACCACGGTTTTTCTCAAAGGCTGTCCTTTGCACTGCCTGTGGTGCCATAATCCCGAGACCCAGAACCGGAAGGGAGACTTTTTCTACACCGACGCCCAGTGCATACGCTGCAGTGCCTGCAGGGAAATCTGTCCCCGAAACCTTCACCGCTTCACGGGGGATACGCACACCATCAGCCGCGATGCCTGCGCCCGGTGCATGAAGTGCGTCCGCGCATGCCCGTCCGGTGCACTGGAAAGCTGCCAAAGCGATTTGTCCGCAGAAGAGATCCTTTCCCATATCCTCCGGGACAACAGCTTTTACGGCAAAACCGGCGGCGTAACGCTGTCCGGCGGCGAACCCATGCTGCACGGAAAAAAGAGCCTTGCACTGCTGAAAATGTGCAAAGAAGCGGGGCTGAACACGGCCGTGGAGACCTGCGGCGTTTTTGATCCTGCCCTGATCGCGCCGCTGTGCGAAGTGACGGATCTGTTTTTGTGGGATATCAAGGATACCTGCGATGAGAGACACCGCCTGTATACCGGCGCAGGCGTTGAACAGATTCACCAAAGCCT
>JAFYLS010000108.1 GCA_017550035.1 Clostridia bacterium | reverse complement strand
TGTCCGTTTGCAGAGCGTCCTTCATATCTGGCAATGTAGTGCAATTTCCCATGCAGTTCGGGATCGACTTCGATACCCAAATGCTTGTTGCTCTTGTTTCTCATCTCATCACCGCCAAATATCTTAAATCAAGTATATTTTAAGATTATTTTGCGGCGCAATTACCAAAGTATACTTATTTCAAGTATACTTTATATGAGGTGAGAAACGTGACTGTCACTTTCGTTGGACATCACGATGCTTCAGAAAGCCTGCTTCCAACATTACGAAAGGTTTTGCGCACCTGATCGAGCATCGGGGGCAAATCGGTTTTACATAGGCAATCAGGGGCATTTTGATTTCCTTGTAAAGCGCACGTTGGATGAAATATCCGTACAGTATCCTCACATTCAGATAACAGTCGTACTCGCCTATTTTCCAGTTGCTTCATCCATTGTACAAAAAGATGTACAAAAAGACACAATTCTCCCTGACGGACTTGAAGCGGTACCGCCACGTCTTGCCATATACAAGCGCAACGAATGGATGCTCTCTCAAGCCGATATCGTCGTTACACATGTTATCCATCCCGCAGGGGGTGCTGCAATCTTCAAAGAAAAAGCAGAAAAGAAAAACAAAACCGTAATCAACATAAAATAAGAGACCGTTTTTTACGGTCTCTTTTGTTGTTTGCTCAATCCATCTTATCCTTGAAGTATTCCGCAACCTCTGCCAAATGCTGAATGATGGGCAGGTGCTGGGGGCATACGCTTTCGCACTGACCGCACTGAATGCACTGGTCTGCCGCGCCGTACACCTGGATGAGGCGGCCGTAGTATTCGCCCTGCGGATTCCACGGCTTATCCTTGCTCTCCTGCAAATCAATGTTGTACAGGGAGAAGTAGCGGGGAATGGGAATATTCATGGGGCAGCCGTCGGTGCAGTAGCTGCAGGCGGTGCAGGGAATGGCGATGGTGGCGTTGATCTGGTCCACAGCCGTCTGCACGATGGCCTTTTCCTCATCGGAAAGCGGCTTGAAATCCTTCATGTAGCTCAAATTGTCCTGCATCTGCTGCATGTTGCTCATGCCGGAAAGCACCATCATCACGTTTTCGGGGGTCGCCGCAAAGCGGATAGCCCAGGAGGGCACGGACATATGGGGGGCGTAGTCCTTGAAGGTCTTTTCCACGTCTGCAGGTACTTTGGCCAAAGTTCCGCCCTTCACCGGCTCCATAACAATGACGGGTTTCCCGTGCTTCACGCACACTTCATAGCACTTGCGGCTCTGTACGCCTTCGCTGTCCCAGTCCAGATAGTTCAGCTGCAATTGCACAAATTCGAATTCCGGATGCTCGGTAAGTACTCTGTCCAGCAGCTCCGCGTTATCGTGATAGGAGAAGCCAATGTGCTTCACCAGACCCTTTGCCTTCTTTTCCTGAATCCAATTGAAGCAGTCCAGATCGGTATACTGCTTGTAATGGCCTTCGCCGATATCGTGGAGCAGGTAATAGTCGAAGTATTCCACGCCGGTCTTGCGCAGCTGCTCGTTGAAAATTTCGTCGCGGCCTTCCTTGGTGCTGAAGAAGGAGCCGTGCAGCTTGTCCGCCAGCGTAAAGCTGTCGCGGGGATAGCGATCCACCAGCGCTTCCTTGATGGCGCATTCGCTCTTAAAGCCGCAGTACATCCACGCCGTATCAAAATAGGTGAAGCCTTCCGCCATGAAGGTATCCACCATCTTTTTCAGTTCTTCCATATCGATGCCCTGATCGTTCTCGGGCAGACGCATGAGACCAAACCCCAGCTTTTTCATACACAAAACCTCACAAATTGTACGGTATTTTTGTTTCCTCTATGATACCATACCCCTCTCTTCTTGACAAGGCAGCTCTCTTCACGCTATGATGAAATCATGAAAAACAAAGGGGAACTCATACCATGCCCATTACGTACCGCGATGATTTGAAAGCTTTGCCCTGCGACCAGCTGATTCGTCTGTTCACAGAGGCTGGCTGGCACGACGAAAAAAACAGCCAATGGGATTTCGTGTTCAATGCCCCCTTCATCCATTCCACGCTGGTTGTATCCGCATGGAACGGAGACAGGCTGGTGGGCTGTGTGCGGGTGCTGAGCGATACCATCGTCCGCAGCGTCATTTACGATCTGGTCGTGGAAAAAGCTTATCGAAAGCAGGGCATTGCCACCCATCTTCTCAAGTGCTGCAAGAGCAAATATCCGGGCAGCGAATGGCTGCTTCAAACGGAAGAACGCATCGTTCCCTTTTACGAAAAGCAAGGGTTTACCCGCTTTTCCGAGCCGGTAATGTATACAGTCTCTCCCACCATGACCGGCAAAATAGAATAAACAGGCACATATCAAAAGCCGGAAGGAATGCTTGAAACTCCTTCCGGCTTTTTCAATTCCCCAGCGCTCAACGGATAAAGTTGGTATAAACGCCCTGTTCCTTTTCGGGCAGGCCGTATTTTTCCCTGCCCAGGGCAATGCTCTTCATGAGGAAACTCATATTCCTTGCCAGTGTGCGCATGACCAGCATGCCTTCCAGGTCCTGTGCCGCCTCGCCGGGCGCGCCGCCGTGCACGCTGTTCCAATAGCGGCTGGACGCCACCGGCATGCCGGAAATGGTGAAGTACTTGTTCAATTGATCAAAGGTGGCGGAAAGACCGCCGCGGCGGGCACAGGCAATGGCGGCCCCCACCTTCATGGTCTTATCGTAGCGGCTGGAATAAAAGAGCCGGTCCAGAAACGCCGTCAGCGTGCCGTTGGCGGATGCATAGTACACGGGACTTCCCACCACCATGCCGTCGCACTCCTCCAGCAGCGCTGCCGCATCGTTCACCACGTCATTAAAGGCGCACTTGCCCGTTTTGCGGCAGGCGCCGCAGGCCACGCAGCCGCTGAGCAACTGATTGCCAACATGCAGATATTTGACTTCAATGCCTTCTTCCAGAAACACCTTTTCCATTTCCTTCAGCGCCAGAAAAGTATTACCGTTGGCTTTGGGGCTGCCGTTGATCAGCAAAACTTTCATACATTTCCTCCAGATATTGTCGGTTAACCAATCCATTTATGCTACTGCAAGCATACCATATTCTACGCCCGGACGCAAACAAAAATCCCGGACGCCTGCACGGCATCCGGGAACTTTTGAAGAATTGGCAATAAAAAAATCACCACTGGGGATCTATGTGAACACCAAGTGGTGATATGGTGGAGCATAGGAGACTCGAACTCCTGACCCCAACACTGCCAGTGTTGTGCGCTACCAGCTGCGCTAATGCCCCATACTGCCTTAACAGCGAAAATAATTATAGCACAGCTTTTGCGTTTTGTAAATAGGGAAATTCAAGAAATTTGCAAATTTTATCCGCAAATCAGGGCATAACCGCTGACCGGCACGCTGATTTCCCACAATTTCCCGGTTGTTTCCGTCCACTCAGCCCGGCACTTGCCCATACAGTCAAAGGTGCGCACCTGCAGCACCCGGCCTGCAGTGCTCCGCAGCACCACATGTTCTCCGGCGGTGGCGTTCAGCAGGTAGGTGACAGGCGCATCGCTTAGGTCCACCACACAGTTTTCATAAACGGCCACTGCCTGCTCATCCGCAAGGCGCGTACGCACCACAGGATACATGTGCTGGGGCGAAAGCACCTCCATAGGCGCTGCCAGCAGGGCGCGGTGTTCTTTGGCAAAGCCAATCCAGAACTGCATCATGCTTACATGCTCATCCGGGATGGCGTCCAGCTTCAGGGATAACTGGGGAACGGAAAAAATCACGTTCAGAATCTGCCTTGCGGCGCACACCGTGCTGTCGTCCTTATGCCACATCAGCATATCCGAATGCACGGCTGTGCTGCCGGAGAGCAGGCGCAAATCCACCACGCCCACCCGGTTTTTGATGGGGTCATTGGGGCAATCGCCCACGCGGAACATATTGCCGAAGGTGCGCATGGCAGGGCCGATATAATGCTGCCGGAACTCGATCATAATATCCGGCTTAATGGCACGCAGCGCCTGCATCACGTCCTGCATCAGGTGCAAAACGGCATCTTCCACCAGAATGTAATCCATCCCATCTTTCGGCGCAGGCGCCTGGGTGCTGGGCAGAAAATCGTCAATAAAGTCCAGCTTGAACCCGTCCAGTTCCCAATCCTTCAGGGCATGGACATACGTTTCCATCAGATATTCCCGTACGGCGGGGTAGCGGGGGTCCAGCACGCCGCAGTGCAGCACGGGAATATAGTTGAGCAGCATGTCCTTGAACACCGGCCAGTGCTCCGACCATTCTCCCACAAAGGGCACCGAATACCACAGCATGTATTTCATACCCAAATCGTGCACCCGCTGCACATGCGCCTTCATATCCGGTATTTTCCCGGTGCAAGGGCGCCAGTCGCCGCAGTAGCCATAGCCCCGGTTGCCATCCCCTGTCTGCCAGCCATCGTCCACGATGATGGTATCCAGCCCCAGCGCCCTGGCGCGGATACATTCCTGTTCGATTTCCGCTGCGATGGTGGCCTGATGGAAAGAATACCAGGCAGAATACAGAGGAAGCCGGGCAGCATCCGGAACCTCCATGGGAACATAGCCGCAATCCTGCTCCCACCAGGCACTTACCTTCCTGAGCGCCGCAGCAAAGGACATTTTCTCCCGATTCCGCATCAAAATGACGCTGTAAAAGCGCGTCATGCCCGTTTTATCCAGCGGAATGCACACTGTGCACTTGAATTCGCCGCTTTCCTCATGCACGCCAATGGCTGTATCAATATCCGTCAGCGCATCGGAAAGAGCCACCGTCATACGGTTTTCTCCCTCGTCATTAAACAGCACATAGACTGGAGCGCTGCTGGAAATATGGCTCTTCACAGGCTCGTTCCAGTCCACCCGCAGCGAACGGCGAAAACCGCAGCTAGGATACCACATGTACTGCATATCCTGCACCGGCATCGCCCAGTCAATCTGCAAGCGGGGCGCTTCTTCCGTCATGTCTTCCCACAAAACCTCTATCTTCACCTGATCCTGAGCCACTGCCTCCGCATGAATACGGCAGGGAATATTGGCAGACAGAGTCAAATCCTGAAATGATACAGCGGTACGCAATTTCCATTCTCCTTTTCAATGCCGTTGGTTATTACGGCACAGTCTGTTATTCATCTCTTCCTGTATTTATTATAGCGCATCTTCAATCTCCATCGCAATCGACTGCATACGAATATGTTGACAGACAACAGGGCCGATGCTATACTGTATTCGTTTCTTTTCACGGAGGGGTTATTATGAACAAAAACCGCACTTTATCTCTGGTTTTGACCGGTGTTTTTGCCGCATTGATCTGTGTTTGCACCCTGATGGTGCAGATTCCCATTCCCGCCACCGGCGGCTATGCCAACCCCGGCGACGGCGTACTGCTGCTCGCTGCCGGGCTGCTGCCCCTGCCGCTTTCCGCAGCTGCCGCAGCCGTTGGCTCCATGCTGGCAGACCTGATCACCGGCTACATGCTCTACGCCCCCGCCACCTTCATTATCAAGGGCTCGATGGCGCTGCTGTGCGGCTTCCTGCTGAAAAAGCTGCAGGGCAAAAAGACGGCGTATATCCTGTCCGCACTGGCTGCGGAATGCCTGATGGTGCTGGGCTACTTCCTCTACGAAGCCATCTTCCTGGGCCATGGCTTCGGTGCTTGTGCAGGCATATTGGGCAATGCCGGTCAGGGCGCACTGGGCGCAGTCATTTTCTGCGTGCTGTTCCCTGTGATCAAAAAGGTGATCGGCAAGCACCTGTAAGCAAACCTTCCTTTGGGTGGAAGCGTTCTGAAGGAACAATTGCTCCGTCAACAAACAAACAAACAAACGAGCATCCGGCGCTTCGGATGCTCGTTTTCTTATGGGGCCCGGCAAACGCAATGCACTGATTCAGTACGTTCCTTGCGCCCTCACCAGGCAACGGGAAGAGGGTATTCGGTTTCTCGACAGTTTGGCATTTATCAAGCGTTGTCATTTCTCAAACAGACAGAAATATCTGTTACTGCTTTTGCGATTTTGTCGCTCAATATTTCCCATGTAGGTTCTGCAGTCGCATCTCCCCCAAAGTATCTTCGAGCACACTCGAAAACAACCTGCACATCTTGTGACCCAGACATGGCTTCATATGCCTCATCATAGATGTTCATATCTCGTTTTTGAGGCGCATTGTCATCCACATCCACCTCAAACAGATGCACCTTTTCCTGCTCCTCTTTGCTCTCACATCCCCAATCATACTCATAGAGCTTTTTACAATTGGGTAAATTATCGTAAAAGTAATTGCTGCTCATGCGGCTATAGCTATTGGGGAATTCTGTCTTCCGAACGAACTCGAAAACAGCTTCTGTAGCCCATTTTGCATAATCAGACCATTCTCTTAGTTTGAATTTTTCCAATAATGCATACATATATTTGCCGTTTAACACCATCCCATAGAAGCAATCTGTACTTTGCTCCAACGCTTGAATAAACGGCTGAACAAGAGCCATACTCTTCTGGTAATCAGGTATCAGTGTATCGCCAAGTTGTAACGTACGGCTCATATGATAAAGCTTCATCAATTTTACTTTTCCTCCATATCTGTTGGAATTCATTCCTCTGTTTCTATACGTCAAATTTCAATTTATCTCTTTCATTCCGTTACAGCAATATGAGGAGACGCAAACCCGCCAAGCCTTTCCATTTCGTTATTTGCCAAGATGAAGAACAAACCCCTCCTTTTCATTTCCCTTGCTGAAGGAGGGGGTTTGCATCTGACAAATTTACCAGGCAGCGCAGGCGTCCTGATAGAACAGGTCCAGCTCTTCCTTGGTGGCAAAGTTAGCCACATACATCATATTGCCCATGGCGCCGGACAGCGCGTCGGGAATACGGTTCACCATACGCATCTGCTGCGCATACTTACCAATCAGCGCGTCATGATCCAGCTTGTAGTTCTTGCCGTCGCGGCGGCCCGCAAAGGCACAGAAATTCTTTTCGCCGCAGGCTTTCAGGGTGCTGTCGTAAGCGATCATATCAGCGTAGATCTTATATACGTCGGTGCCGTTGGCAAAGTTCATCATATCGGGAGAGAAGCCGCCGCAGGGACGCATGTTCACTTCCAGCGCCACCACATCGCCCTTCTTGCCCATGTGAGGATGGTCACAAGTGAGGCGGAAGAATTCAAAGTGCACAAAGCGGTTCTTCACGCCGAAGCTCTTCACCGTGGCACGGCCTGCCTTGCGGGTGTCCTCGGGCAGTTCGTTGACGATGTAGTAGATGGAGTTATCGCCGTTGTTCACCACATCCATGATGGAGTTGGGGGTCACATTGCCCGTTTCAAAGATGGGTTCGCCCTGGCTGTCGATGATGGCGTCGTAGCTGTTTACTTCCGCAGTGATGAATTCTTCCATGATGTAGCTCACATGGCTTTCCTTTTCCTGCAGGAAGTTTTTCAAGTCTTCATCGTTCTTCAGCTTATAGGTGCTGCTGGCGCCCACGCCGTTATCGGGCTTGACGATAACGGGATAGCCCACCTTCTTGATGAACTTTTTGCAGTTGGCATAGTCGCTGACGATGTGGAAGCGGGCAGTCTTGATGCCCACCTTTTCGTAGTAAGGCTTCATCTTGCTCTTGTACTTGATGCGTTCCATATCGCTCACCTGGAAGCCGGAAGTGATATGGAAATCGGTACGCAGCATGGCGTCGCGCTCCAGCCAGTATTCGTTGTTGCTTTCCAGCCAGTCGATGCGGCCGTACTTGCTGATGAAGAAGGCCACGGCGCGGTACACTTCGTCGTAGTTTTCCATGGAATCCACTTTGTAGTATTCATGGAGGTTTTCCCGCAGTTCGGGCAGAAGCGTATCGTAGCTCTGATCGCCAATGCCCAGCACGCGCAGGCCGTTGTCCTTCAGGTGCTTGCAGAACTGCCAGTAGTTGGTGGGGAAATTGGGGGAAATGAATACGAAATTCTTCATGATGCTCTACCTCTGTTCCTTGGTCAGTTAAAGTACATGGTCAATATGGTGGGCGCACTGCTTGTACCACCAGTCCCAGTCATGGGCCACGTCATGGCCCCAGGTATCAAACCAGACGTTGACGCCCTTTTCGGCACACAAATCGCGGAGACGGAAGGTGCTCTCAGGCTGTTCCCAGGGCCCCTGACCCACTACGATCACGGCCTTGTGGTTGTTGTATTTTTCAATATAGGGGTGGTCGGCGGGCAGATCCCGCATATAATCCACCGGGCTGTTGCGGTACACTTCTTCGTCCATGTAGCCGGGGAAGCCGTACTCCGACGTGAAGATGCCGGAAAGCGCCAGCAGCCCGTCAAACATATCCGGGAAGCGGAAGTACAAATTGGCGGCATGGGTAGCGCCAAGGCTGCAGCCGAAGGTGATAATGCCGGGTTCGCCCTGCCAGCCGTTATATGCATTCACCATGCCGCGGATGAAGGGCACCACTTCGTCGGTGATGTACCGGATCCACGCTTCATGGCGGCGGATGCGGGCATAGGCGTCATAGGTGGCGGAATAGGTTTCCTTGTCCAGGGTATCGATGGAAAATACCATGCACCGGCCGCTTTCGATCCAGGGCGCCCAGGTATCCGTCATTTTATAGTTTTCAAAATCAAAGAACCGGCCGTCCTGACAGGGAATGAACAGCACGGGGCGGCCTGCATGGCCCCACACCTTGATTTCCATGTCCCGGCCCAGAGAAGGGCTGTACCACTTGGTATAATAGGTCTGCACGTTGTTTCCTCCGTCAATCACGCCAATAGTTCAGTATATTCATAAAGAAGGGGACCTGCTCTTCCCAGCAGGCTTCGCAATGGTCGCCGTTGGGCACGATGCGGCAGGTAGCCACCACGTCCTTTTCAAGGAGCGCCGTGCACATTTTGATGAGGCAGGATTTGGTCATAGGATGATTGCCCATTTCCCGTGCGCCGTAATCCATGTACACCATGGTATTGGGATCCAGGTCGGTGTTTTTCACCAGATCCACCAACTGCTCCGGCGCCGTCCATAAAGAGGGCGACAGGCACGCCGCCCGGGAGAAAATGTCATTGCACGCCAGCACGGCATACAGACTCATCAGCCCGCCCATGCTGCTGCCGGCGATCCAGGTATGCTCGCGGCCAGTAAGGGTGGGATAATGGGCATTGATATAGGGCATCATGGTCCCCGTCAGCCATGCCATGTACTTTTTGCCCTTGCCCTTGATTTCATCCTCTCCCCGTCCGAAGGAGTAAGGGGAATATTCCTTGAGCCGGGCATAATTCTTGCCATGGTTGCATTCCACCGCCACCACGATCATGGGAGCCTGGGTATCTTCCAGATATTCCTTCATGCCCCAGGATTTGCCGTAGGTAGCATCCGAATCAAAAAACACGTTGTGCCCGTCAAACATATACAATACGGGAAAGCGCATATCCTCGGTGGCATAATCCGGCACGTATACGTACACGTTGCGCTTTCTCTTTCCCGGCATACCGGGCACTACGGTGGGAAACTTGTCGATCATTGTGTTCACTCCAAAGGCGTCTTGCGCCTTATTTTTTCTGCCGTTCACGTCTGCGACAGACAAGGTATTGTACCATAAAAACCCTTGATATACAAGGAAAAAAGGCACTTTATCCCGCTGTCAAAGGCCAAAACCCCATCGAATACACGAAAAAGACGGCAGTCTTACGACTGCCGCCGGATTGATGCTGTTTTGATTTGGGAAACGCAGGATTATGCAGCCTTTGCCACGATGATGAAGGTACCCAGGATCTCGGTCTTGATGATCAGTTCATTTTCGACGATCTCAAAGGGCACTTCGGTCACAGTGCCGTCTTCCGCGATCACCATGATCACTTTGCCTTCCAGCTGGGCAATTTCTTCTTCGGTCACAGGCAGCTTCACGGTCACTTCGCCGGCAGGCTGCGCCTTTTCGCCTTCCACAAAGAGGGTGACGGTAAAGGCTTTTTCCACAGTGCCTTCGATGGCAGAGAGGATCTCTTCATCCACCGGCACTTCTTCCGCCGCCTTCACTTCCAGCACAGCGTTCACGGGAACATTTTCGCCTTCCACCACAGGAGCAGGCGCTTCAGCAGGTGCTTCGGCTGCTTCTTCAGCGGGTTCTTCGGCGGGCACTTCAACCGTTTCGGTCACGGTTGCACCGCACACAGCGCAGGCAGCCGTCCGGGTGCCGTCGCCGTTGTCCACAAATTCGCCGTACTGATGGCCGGTGGCCTTCACACGGCTGCGGCCCATTTCGATGCCGCAGATGGGGCAGTTATCCACCAGGAAGCCGTCCTGTTCACAGGTGGCGGGAATTTCACGGGTCTTCCAGCCATGCTCATGACCGTCTTCCGGCGCTTCGGTGGGGGCTGCAGTAGGCTCTGCAGTGGGTTCCGCAGTGGGAGCTGCGGTAGGTGCCACAGTGGGTTCCGCAGTGGGGGCTGCGGTAGGTGCAGTGGTGGGCGCCACAGTGGGGGCTGCAGTGGGGGCAGTGGTAGGTGCATCAGCAGCAATCTTGCCGCCGCATTCGCTGCACTTGGTTGCATCATCTGCAGCGGGGGTATGGTCTTCAGCCTTCTGAATGATATCGCCGCACCAGGAACACATGCTCCAGTGCTGCTTGCCGGTGTTCATCCATACGATTTCAAAATGATCGTACTGGGCATCCTCGGGCAGTTCTTCCGTGCAGATGCAGCAGACGCCATACGTCAGGCAGTTTGCCACATGACTCTCCACAGCCTTCTTATCGCCGCAAGTCCAGCATTCTTCCCAGTGACCATTTTCATCGCTCAAGAGCATGTAATCATGGGCCGGCTTCAGGTCGGGATATTCTTCGCCGCAATACCAGCAGATAGAGCCGCTTTCTTCATCACAGGAGATGGCATGCTCGTTAATGAACTCTTCATTGCCGCAGTTCACGCACACCCAGTAATGACCGTCTTCCTTGGCCACATATTCTTCATCCCAGTGTATTGCCATGCCGGGATTCTTTTTGCCGCAATAGTAGCAGCCGTCTTCATCGCAGTAGTATTCGCAGGGACCAACATTGACCTTCTGATTGCACTTCGCGCAGATCTGGTAATGCTTGCCGTCTTCAAACAGCCATTCGCCCACTTCATGCTCGATCCTATCGCGGAACACCAGCGCGCCTTCCTGTCCGCAGCCGGCACAGGCGGTAGCTCCGCAGGAATTGGCGTAGTGATAACCTTCCCGCTCTATCACGACGCCGCACTTTTCACAGGGGCCGCTGTAAGTATGGATATAGGCATCGCCGGTGGAAGCATAGGTAGCAGTGCCCGTCGCGATCCAGTGGGTTTCTGCCCCTTCGCCTCCGCAGCGCTTGCAGGTCATGCTGTGCCACGTACCGTCGCCCTTATCCTTGTAGGAAGCGCTATCCCAGTCATGCTCGGCGGTTTCCTGTGCGTAACCGCAATCCGCGCAGCCATAGGCGCACCACATACCGTTTTCACGGAACCAGCCCTGCTTATGGGGAAGCACTTCGCCATAGCCGCAACCGCAAACCGCGCATACATTCTGGTGGCCGATGCAAGCATCGCCCTCCCACGCCATGACATACTCGCCGCTGGGCGTGCAGGCCGTTTTGTTGAATTCGTTCTCGCACACGCTGCACACGGCATAGTGGTAGCCGTCCTCTTCCGCATAGGCTATGTAACTGCCGCTGGGCGTGCAGGGAATGGCTTCGGCTGAAGCAGGGCCTTCACACAGGCTGCAGCTCAGGCTGTGGGTGCCTTCACCAAAGTTGGCCGCATACTCGGTGCCCGGAACGCAGGGTTCAGCCTCTCCAAGCGACACAAAGCATACAGAACAGAATTCCGTATGGGTATTATTGCCATGCCAACCGTAAGCACCGCCCTGATGTTCTTCCGGTTCGCCTACCACAGTACCGCAATCCAGGCAGGTCAGAGCATGATACTTATCGAACATCCCTTCCTCATTGATGTATTCCATGCTCAAATTTTCATGGGCACATGCTTCTTCGGCATGGGCATGATGTGCGGGTGCAAACGCGCCGCCCACCAGAGACAGACACAGCGCCATCACGCTGAGCCACGCAAGAATCTTCTTCATGAGAGTCCCTCCGTTTATTGAATTATC
>JAFYLS010000107.1 GCA_017550035.1 Clostridia bacterium | reverse complement strand
GCACCCCTACCGGGAGGCTGAGCCTCCCGGCCCTCGCTGTGTTGGTCAATGTGATTTGCTTTCGGTTTCGGCAATCTCACAATGTTGCTGTAAGGGCACGTTGTGTTTGAACGATCCGCCGGTGCAGCAGGCGCTGTGCGCGCTGCACCTTCTTCTTCCAAAAAGGAGCCGAGAGAGTAAACTCTCTGGCGTCCTTTTATGGAAGAAGGTTTACGTATTTCACCGGTTTCCGGAGAAATACTGCGGATCGGGGGCTTCGCCCCTGTCTTGCTGGATGCACTGCTGTCGATTGTTGTACGGGCAACACGGGGAATCTGCTTGGTGCTGGCGTGCCTGTGTCCCGAAAGGCGGGGTCAAGGGGACTTGGTCCCCTTGCAGGGGTTTGGGGATAGAATCCCCAGGAAAACTCCAAGAAAAACTGCACAAAAAACCCCGCCTTCCGAAGAAGACGGGGTGAAAAAACTTGCGGGGAGGATTAGCCGATGGCGGGCAGGGAGGCAGCAGCCACGGACTGGCCCACGCGGCGGGACTTTTCGTCCGGAATGTGCAGCTTGCACTTCTGTGCCAGTTCGGGGAATTCCTTGTCCAGAACTTCCTGAGCCTTTTCGAGCAGCAGAGCGCCGCCTTCGCCGGAGGTCACACGGCCCATGATGAGCACATGGTCGATGTCATAGAAGCGGCTGTAGTAAGCGATGGCATAGCCGAAGTACACGCCGATGGATTCGTAGATCTTGGCGGCTTCGGGGTTGCCGTTGATCATTTCCTTCTGAACGACCTTCAGCTTTTCAGCGGGGGACAGGTTTTCGTCCAGTTCGATACCGGCAGCGGGAGCCAGCTTGATGACGGCGTCCTGAGAGAAGTACTTCACGCCGCAGCCATAGTCGCCGGACCATTCGTCCACCATGGCGTTCTTGCAGGCGTCAACGGGAGCGAAGGCCAGTTCGTTCAGCCAGCCGGTGATGTTCATGTCCTTGTCCACGAAGCCGGCAGCTTCGGAGGTACCCATGGCCACGCCCAGCACATTGCCGCATTCCAGATCCATAGCGCCGGCCAGAGCGGTCACGTCGCCGTCGTTAGCCACTTCGATCGGGATGTTTTCGCCGATTTCCTTGGCCACGTCGATGTACATGTTCTTGACCTTCTTTTCGAAGTCTTCCTTGCCCACCTTCAGGAACAGGGAAGCAACCATGATGCGGTTGTCAATGTACACACCGGCGGAAGAAACGCCGATGGCGTCCACGCGGGGCATATGGGAAGCAGCGGTCTTCATGGCGTCCAGGATGCCCTGGTAGTGATAGTCGGGATCGGACTGGGTCTTGGGGAACCAGACCACTTCTTCGCTGTACACGGATTCACCGTTGATCACGGCAGAAACCTTGCGGTCAGATCCGCCGGCGTCAAAGCCGATGCGGCAGCCATCCAGATGACGGCCCACGGAGGAAGCGGCTTCGCGCTTCACGGCGATGCAGTTGGGGCAGGCAGCCATTTCCACCACGAAGGGCTTTTCGTACACGGTGGACATGAAGTCGGCGTCAAAATAACGGGAGCCGCCTTCGGCGTAAGCAGCCTTCAGGTGTTCGTACACAGCCTTGGAGCCGGCAACGGTGATCTTGTAACCGCCGCGGGACCACAGCATGGTCTTCACCAGACGGTCCAAGAGGTCGATGGTGCGTTCCTGTTCCACGCCGTCGGGCAGGATGTTCATGCGGTAGTAGTCGCAGTAGCCCTGGTTGCGTTCCACGTTCACGCAGAAGTCAACCTTTTCGGCGGCAGCGGCCACGTCCTTTTCGTACTCGCGCAGCACGACGGACATGGGGGCAAACTGAAGATCAAGGGGCGCCTTCACTTTGAGTTCCATAGGATTTGACCCTCCAATATAGTAAATAATGGCTTATTGGTTTCGGCTTTAAAAGATATTACTTTTCGAACTTGCACACGCCGCGCACGAAGGTCTTGAGCACCTGGCAGTTTTCGTCCATGATGACCACGTCAGCGTCCTTGCCGCATTCCAGAGAGCCCTTGCGGTCGGCAACGCCTGCGGATTCGGCAGCGTTGAGAGAAGCGGCGCGCACGGCCTTCCACATGGGGATGGAAGCGTTGTCGCGGTAGTTCTTCACAGCGTTGTTCAATTTCAGCACGGAGCCGGCAATGGTGCCGTCGGCCAGGCGGCATTCGATGCCCTTGACAAAGATGGGCTGGCCGCCCAGGGTGTATTCGCCGTCAGCCAGACCGCCTGCACGGGTACAGTCGGTGATCAGGACCATCTTGTTGCCCTTGGCGTTGTTCATCAGGGTGAAGATGCCGCGGTTGACGTGGAACATGTCAGCGATCAGTTCGGTGTACACGTCCTGGGTCAGGGCAGCGCCCACCACGCCGGGATCACGGTGATGCAGGGGGGTCTGGGCGTTGAAGGTGTGGGTCACACGGTTGATGCCCAGGCCGATAGCCTTGCAGGCGCAGTCAAAATTGGCCTTGGTGTGGCCGATGGACAGATTGATGTCGCTGAACTGCTTGAGCTTCTTGGTGAATTCCATGCCGCCTTCCATTTCGGGGGCGTAGGTGATCACGTTGATGATATCCTTGTAGGGCAGCACCTTATCGGCATCGGGAGCCAGGATGGCAGATTCGGCCTGAGCGCCCTTGTTGGCGGGGTTGATGAAGGGACCTTCGGCGTGGCAGCCCAGAATTTCGGCGCCCACGAATTCGTCCTTCAGGCTTTCTTCCTTCAGTTCACGCAGCTGCTGGAACACGGTTTCCAGAATATCCCAATCCACAGTCATGGTGGTGGGCAGGAAAGAGGTAACGCCGTTTTCCAGAATGCCCTTGGCCATCAGACGCACGCCGTCCATGTCGGCGTCGGAGGTGTCGGCACCCAGGTAGCCGTGGATATGCACGTCCACCAGACCGGGGGTCACATAAGCGCCCTTGGCGTCGATCTTTTTACAGCAGTCGCACACTTCGTTTTCGGGCACGATGCCCACGATCTTTTCATCAAACAGCAGGGCCTTGCCGCTTACTTCGCCTTCGGGCAGAATGATGCGGCCGTTGATAATGGCTTTCATTTATTCAGTACACTCCTTTTCAGAGAAGATATATACATACACTCCTATTATACCCATCCCGAAAGCAAATTTCAATATAAAACGTGTACAACTTTGTAATTTATCTTATCCTTTTCTGCCTGATTTTACCTGATGCGCCCGCCAGGTGGGCGGTCGTTGTATGCGGCATGGAATTGTGGTATAATGAACAGACACTTGGAAAGGAGGGCGGCCGGATGCACAGAATACTTTCATGGCTTATGTGCGCGCTTTTGCTCCTGTTGCCCTTTGCGGCTTTGGCGGAAGAAAAAGCAGCAGAGAATGTATTGGAACAAACGGCGGAAAAAACCGTGGAAAAAACCGTGGAAAACCCAATTCGGCTCCGTGCGCTTTTGATCGGCTGCGATTCTTTCGTGACCCAGCCGTCCACCGCGCCTGCCGCCGGCAGCAACGTAACATTGATCGCCCAGGCACTGCTCCGCGATACCCGGGAATACCGCCGCATCGTGACGGAAAAGGATTCGCTGGCGTCCCCGGAAGAATTGGAAGACGCCATCCGGCATGCCTACGGCGGCGCGGATGAAAATGATATCAATCTGTTTTACATCTCCACCCACGGGGTATATCCAAAGGGACAGGCTTTGAAAGAGGCGGCGCTTTTGCTTTCCGACGGGGAAAGGGAATATGCCCTGACCGCCGTGGAACTGGAAAGCATGCTCTCAAATGTGCAGGGGAAAAAGATCCTCATTCTGGACGCCTGCAATTCCGGCGCGTTCATCGGCAAGGGGCTGTCCCTTCGGGAGGTGGAAAATCCCTTTGCGGGGGGTGATTATCTGGTGCTGACCAGTGCCGGGGGCAGCGAGGAAAGCTGGTACTGGAAGAGCCGGGACGACGGCGACCCCAACATCCAGTACGGCGCCAGCTACTTTGCCACCGTGCTTTCCAAGGCCTTTGCGCCCCGCTCCCAGGCGGATATGAACGCGGACGGCACCGTGATGATGGAAGAAATGTACGCCTATCTCTACACCCACTATGCGGCCTCCACGCCCCAGATGTATCCGCAAAGCAGCCACTTTCCGCTGTTTACCTACGACGTGCGCTCCCGGGCGGATAAGCAGGTGGTGTCCGCGCTGAACTTTGATCAGGACATGCTTTTACCCGGTCAGAACACCATGACCTTTTCCTACACCCTGCACGAGGAAGTGCGGGTGTATTATCAGCTCATCTATTACCATCAGGGCAAGTGGGATTTTGAAAACGCCCAGATGATCAGTGACAGCGCGCTGGAGGGCGGAAACGTGACCCCCGGGCGCAAAATGCGTACGCTGTCTCTGGAAACGGAGCAAATGGATACCGCAGGCTACGTCATGCTGCTGCTTATTACCAAGGAGGATGAACGGCTGCAGATGCAGGCGTCTCATCTGCTCTGCGTGCAGCCGGCAGAGGGAGAAATTGCCCTGTCCGCCTACGCGGGGAAGGCGTTTTATCCCGAGATGGGAGAAGAGATCAACATTGTGATCCGCCATGATTTGCCCTGCAGCCTGTCCGTATCCGTTGTGGACGGGGAAAACCGCGTGGTGCGACGCATTGCCTACAGCCAGACCACCCGTCCCCAGCCCTTCCCCGGCAGCACCTTTTCCTGGGACGGGCGCATGCAGGACGGTACCTGGGCGCCTGCGGGCGAATATACCGTGCGGGTGGAAACGCGTACCGGCGGCGTCAGACAGAAGGTGTTTTCCGAGCCCTTTACGCTGCACCGGGGAAGCAGCCTTGAAATCCCCGGCGATGTATGATATGATGGCAAACGTGACCCGATCGGAATGAAAAAACAGAATGAAAATACAGAAAGAAAATACAGAAAGGAGCGTATGAAATGCAGATTCATCAGTCGGCGGAAGATTATCTGGAAATGATCCTCATGCTCACGGAAAAGAACGGTTCCGTGCGCTCTGTGGATATTGCTTTGGCCCTGCAGGTCAGCAAGCCTTCCGTCAGTGTGGCCATGAAAAATCTGCGCGAGAACGGCTATATCCTGATGGATAAGGATAACCTGATCTCCCTGACGGAAACGGGCATGGAGGTGGCGGCAAAGGTGTACCGCCGTCATAAGATGCTGACCCGGTTCCTCATGGAACTGGGCGTGGAGGAAGAAATTGCCCGGGAAGACGCCTGCAAGATCGAGCATCAGCTGTCTCCCCAGACCTTTGAAGCCATTCTCCGGCATATGGAACAGGAATAAAACCGCAGAGAAGCAAGCAAAAAGGAACCGTGAAAAAACGGTTCCTTTTTTGTGTTGACGGCGGATCAAAGAACGTCCAGCACCTTGTAGTCCTGATCCTCCACGGCGGTTTTCAGCACATCGTTGGGCACGTCCTTGGAAAGGGTGACCACGGCGTTGCCCTTTTCGTGGCTGACCACGGCTTCCGTAACGCCCTCGATCTTTTCCAGCGTCTTCTTGACGCGGGCTTCACAGTGCATGCACATCATGCCTTCAATT
>JAFYLS010000106.1 GCA_017550035.1 Clostridia bacterium | reverse complement strand
GTGTTTAGAATTCAACAAAAAACTGCAATTGAGTCTTATGTTCTTTTGCAGCCTGGGAATCCATAGAAACAGAGCCTTTTCCTCCATACATTTTATTGAGTGCCGTGTCAATGGTATAAGCGGTTTTTTGGCTCATAGTGGCAGAAGATGCCCCTGAAAGGATCAAGGTTTCGCTCTTGACAGAATGATTTCCGTCACAACGCATCTCTATCAACCGTTTGATGCTGTCGTCATGTGCGAACCATTTAAGAATAGGACGTTCCGGGTGATCGCTTCCCTGAAACTCGGCATCAATGCGACCGCTGCGACGGTAACTGTCTTTGACGGCAAACTGTTGTTCAGCTTTTTCTTCTGTATGTACGCCTTTTACTGTTGCGGAAAAAGACGCTTTTTTATGCTGCAGCTGCATTTCCGATCCGGACTCGCTGATTTCAATGCTGCATCGTTTGGCGCCCAGCATGTAGGCTACATTTTTTAACTCTGCCAGACGTTCTTCATGAGCCTTACTGAAAATGCAGTCCAGGCGAATAAAACGGCGGCGGTCAAAACTGTCTACATAGTACACAGCATCACAATCGGCAGAAGGAATGAATTGTAATTTACTGAAAGGAACAGCTTCGTCGTACAGATGTAGAATTTCTACTCCCGTTTCATTACCCAGCCAGCCGATGGAGCCTTCGCATACATCTATGCCGCGGCGAACAGCATCATCTACGATTTGAATCATATTGGGAAGATTGAAGGTGGCACTGGTATACTGTTCCGGGAAAATGGGATTATATTTTTTCATTTTCTGGGCGTAGAGTTCATTTTTGGTTTTTTCCATCATGGAAAGTACGCTGCTTTTTGCACTGGCTGCTGCTTTCTTGCTCAATTCGGTGGTATTCTGTACAAGTTCATTCAGTTTTTCAGTGTTTTTTTGCTTGTCAAAAAGATTTTTCATTCGTATATACCCCACAGTTTTATTTCATCGAATGGTCTGCAAAATTCGCGCGATAAAGATGTATTCATTATAGCAAACGGTCAAATGAAAAGCAATGAATATAGATGTTTTGCCAGTGTTCTTATTGAAGTACCACCGAGGCTGTATTATAATGAAGACAACAGTATTCAAACAGATACAGAAATCGGAGGGATCTTTTTGCAGCCCGTCAGTGACAAGCGCCTGTGGCAGCGTCCTTTTACCAATAAGCGTTATCTGCATCCGCCTTTTTCGGAAAATATATTCACCATGTGGCCGGAGATGCGTCTCATCTGCGGCGATGTGATCGAGAAAACGGCAGGGTATATTTCTGCCGGACTCCGCGTGCTGGTGGGGGAGGATATGCAGTCTCCCGATTTTACCAAAGTGCGCTATTTTGTGCGCCCGGACGGCGCGCCTGTCCATGCATTGCAGCAGGATTTTGAAGGCTACTCCATCCACATGGAAAGCTTCTGCGATCAGCAGCGGGTGAGCACCTGCTATACCCGTTTTACCGTGAAGGGAACGGGAGAAGATGCTGCCCGAGTGCATCTGGCGCTTTTGCCCCGCACTGGCAGGGAAGACCATCTGGTGGGCACTGAAGTAGATGGCTACGCCCAGTACGATTCCAACGTGCATAACTGGGGCTTTATTCCGTCCGGCTGGAAAATGGAAGGGGATCTTTTGACCGACGGGGATTACCAGATCCTTTTGCAGGGCACGGAAAAACTGAATCCCTGCTGGCAGGGGGACGGAAAGGGGCTGATGTGGTACCAGCGCCATCTGGTGAAGATGGATTTTACCCTGCATCCCGGGGAAGAGATCGCCTTTGATCTTTGCTTCCGCCACGGCACAGTTGCGCCCTTTGATTATGAACAGGAAAAAGAAAAAACCCTTGCCTTCTGGCAGGGTGAACTGAAACGGCTGAAAAAGCATCCCGGCGGGGAAACGGGAAAATATGCCGAGATGGTGAACAACCTGGTTTTGCAGTGCCTGCAGATGTTCTCCTATCCTGTGGGAAAGGATTACGTGCTGCCCCGTCAGGGCGGTTTGCAGCGCGTCATCTGGCCCAATGAGGGCGTGGAGTTTTTGACCGCGCTGGACCGACTGGGGGATTTTGAGCATTACACCCAAACGGCGTACGACACCTACTTTTTCACCCTTCAGTGCGTGGAGGGCGAGGAAAAGGGCGCTGTGCAGAACCTGAGCGGCAACATGTGGGGCAGCATCACGGGCGCCGCCTGCATGGGCTGTGCGCGGCACACTCTGTTCATTGACAAAGAAGAAACCTTCCGCAGGTACAGCGACCGCATGTACATGGCCTTTGAATGGATGGAGCGTCAGCGCATGAAGACGATGGACGGCTCTGCCAAGGGCGTAGGCATTTTCCCGCCCATGAAGAGCTCGGACTGGCCCGGCGAATTCCAGAGCTGGACCTTTACCGATGCCTTTAATCTGCTGGGTTACGAATGGATGGCTAAGGCTTTTGAACATTTTCAGGATGCGCGTGCGCCCATCGTCCGTGCCGGGTACGAAAGCTATATGGCCTGCATGAAGAAGATTTTGCACGATCTCACCGAGGAGAGCATTTTCGGCGATGAAATGCGCCTCACCTTTGACCTTGGCGTTACCATGACGGATCCGCCCTACGGCTCCTACGCCACCGACGGTCCCGGCATGCTGATCCGTGCCAAAGTCATTGATCCCGGCAGCCGGGAAGCCAGGCTGATCGAAAATTATTACCGCAACCGGGGCATGATGGATCACGGCCTTACCGGCATGATGAACGACGGTCTCATTTTCCAGGGCCACAATGCCGACCCTTGGGCGGGCCACACCTGGTATACGTCCTTCTCCGATTTGTACTGGTTCTACAACTGGCTGGAAAGCGGCGAGAGGGACAAGGCGGAAGAAACATTGAACGCCCAGATGCTGTACGGCATGAGTCCGGAATATTACCTGCTGGAACGCTATGCCGACAACGATCCCTACTGGACGCCCTGGATGCCCAATGCCAGCGCCAACGGACGGCTGCTGATGATG
>JAFYLS010000105.1 GCA_017550035.1 Clostridia bacterium | reverse complement strand
GCCATATCCCTTGCCTTGTTCGTTTTGATCGATCATAAAGCGCCAAAGCCAGTATCTGTCCTCCGGATCCTCTTCTTCGGGGTCGAAGGCAAACATACAAAAACCGACCGGCTTCTCCTCAGCATAAATAGCGAAGGGCCGGGCTACACCGGGACATTCTGCATTGCACTCTTCGGCCTGTTCCAAGGAATAGTCATTGGGCGCACAAAAGGGTTGATCTTCACGAGAGGAAAGGCTTAAAACAGCATCTCTGTTATCATCGTTGATGGGAATGAGTTTAATATTCATATGTGCTTCCTCCATGTTTACTACATTACTGTTCGCCAAATTCAAGTTTGTCGAACAGTCTAACATTAACATCGTAGGGGCGCACTGTGTGCGCCCGCGGGCGGTCACAGACCGCCCCTACATATTCCTTCGGAAGCTATTCGCCAAATTCAAGTTTGCCTAACTGTTCGTCAAATTGGAATTGGATTAAATAGCTTTAATCATGAACAGTTCCATAGGCTGCTCATAACCTGGAACATCTATAACAAAGCCACCGCAATCTTTGTATCCCAGTTTTCTGTAAAAGTGTTGTGCTTCTTCGTCAACCTGTGTAGAAGTTAAAAGTATACCGTAACCTCGTGCTTTCATATCCATCTCCCAATGCTCCATCAGCATTTTTCCGTAACCTTTTCCGTGATGGTTACAGTCGACAAATAACATGGTGCAGAACGGCGTGTTATCCCAAAAGAGATTATATCTCAACAGTCCAATGGGGGTATGTTCCTCCAATAAGACATATCCTCTTTGGTGGGAAACTTTATTGTCAAATTCCTGCTCTGGCAAATGTCTGTCAAGGCTATACCAAAAATCTTTATCCTCTTGTTGAACATACCGAATATTAAGCATTTCAAGCACCTCGTCAAATTCAAGTTTATCGCCTTCATTCTATCACAGCAATATACAAAACCGCAAGCCGTGAAAGGCTTGCGGTCTCGCTATTGGCATGATGTAAAGTGTAGGATAACTCCATCCTTTCCACCAGCCTCATTGGGGAGCCTGCGTTTGTGTTATATCAGAAATTACAGGGCAAGGCGGTAGATATTGGCAATGTCGTCTTCCTTGAGCACCACAAAGCCGCCCAGGGTGCCGCCGTTGCCGTTGCCAAAGGCAGCGGTATGGGCAAGGTAGGGAATGTCTTCTTCCTTGCCGCCCACTTCCTTGAGCGTCAGGGGCATGCCGATGGAGCGGAGGAACTGGCGCAGTGCGTTAATGCCCTGCTGCGCGGTGATTTCGGGATGCTGGAAATCCATGGGGCAGCCCCATACGCGGGAGGCCAATTGGGCAAAACGCATCACATCGTGGTTCATGTTGTACTGCATCCAGGCGGGGAAGACTACCGCAAGGCCTGCGCCGTGGGCGCAGTCATAGAGGGCGGAAAGCTCGTGCTCAATGCAGTGGCTGGCCCAGTCCTGGTCTCTGCCTACGCCGCAGCAGTTGTTGTGGGCCAGCATGCCCGCCCACATGATGTTGGCGCGGGCTTGATAGTCATCCGGGTTTTTGATCACCTTGGGCGCTTCGTGGATCATGGTCATGAGCAAACCTTCAATGACCCGGTCGGTGACTTCCACATCCTTCGTGTTGGTAAAGTAGCGTTCAAACAGGTGCGCCATGATGTCGGTCACGCCGCAGGCCGTCTGGTAGGCGGGCAGCGTCTGGGTGAGAGCGGGGTTCAGAATGGAGAACACGGGACGCAGCGCTTCGCCGGATGCGCCGCGCTTGAACATGCCTTCTTCTTTGGTGATCACGCTGTCCGGGCTGCCTTCGCTGCCGGCTGCCGAAATGGTGAGCACCGTGCCGACAGGCAGGGCTTTTTCCACCGGTTTTCCGCAGTAGAAATCCCAGAAATCGCCGTCATACACGGCGCCGGCTGCAATGGCCTTGGCAGAGTCAATGGCGCTGCCGCCGCCCACGGCCAGTACGAAGTCCACGTTTTCCTTCCGGCAAAGCGCAATGCCTTCATATACCAGGCCGCTGCGGGGGTTGGGCTTTGCGCCGCCCAGTTCCACGTAGGAAATGCCTTCCTTTTCAAGGGATGCTTTCACGCGGGCAAGAAGGCCCGAGCGCACCACGCTGCCGCCGCCGTAGTGGATGAGCGCACGGCTTCCGCCAAAACGCTTCACGTACTGACCGGCATGGTTTTCCTGATCCTTGCCAAAAACGAAATAGGTGGGGCTGTAAAAGGTGAAATTGTTCATAGGAACCTCCGTATGTATCGTATCGCTAACAGGATTATACCACGGGAAAGCAAAAAAGAACAGAGCCGGGCCGGCTCTGTTTGTTGTTTTGGAGATCAGTTCAGTATGCCGTAGGATTCCTTCAGCGTCAGGACGCGGTAAACGCTTTCGTCGATGCGTTCTTCCGGAATATCGCCGTTTTTGACGGCGCTGAGCAGCGCATCATAAGCTTCCTGCAGGTTTTCCGGGCCCAGCACCATATCGCAGCCCGCTAGAATACACTGTACGGCGGCTTCGCCGGGGGTGTAAGCCTCCGTGATGGCGCCCATATCCATGGAATCGGTGAGGATCACACCGGAAAAGCCCAGTTCATCCCGGAGAACGCCTCGCAGGATTTCCTCGGACATGGTGGAGGGCAGCATATTGCCCGTTACATTCGGGGTGGCTACGTGGGCGGTCATCACGCAGTCCAGCTTGGTCAGCGTTTCATAGGGAAGCCATTCACAGGCAAGCATTTCTTCCCATGTCTTGTAGCTGACGGCCAGGCCGGTATGACTGTCTTCTGCTGTATCGCCGTGACCGGGGAAATGCTTGAACACGGGAATGATCCTGTTTTGCTGCAGTTCATCGGCAAAGGCGCGGGTCATCTGCGCAACCGTTCCTGCGTCCGTGGAAAAGGCACGGCTGCCGATCACGGTGTTGAGGGGATTGGTAAATACGTCCGCTACGGGCGCAAAGTTCATGTTAAAGCCGTACAGGCGCAGATAGCTGCCAATGGTTTTGCCCATATCTGCGGCATCCTCGGGATCGCCGCTTTTGCCTACTGCCATGGCACTTTCGTACCTGTGCAGGTTGAGAGCGGGGGTATTGGCCAGGCGGGCAACCAGGCCGCCTTCTTCGTCCACGGCAATGAATAAGGGGATTTTTCCTGCGTTTTTAAGTGCCTCGGTGAAAGAAAGCAGCTGATGTTGATCCGCAATGTTTTTGCCCGAGAGTACCACGCCGCCGACTGGATATTTTTGAAGTGCCTGTGTCATTTCTTCACTGAGGGAAAGCATGCCCTCTGCCCAGGCGTCATTGACCTGCGTAACGGGCTGGGAAAGATCCAGCGCATCCACGCGGATGATGAAGAGCTGTCCCACCTTTTCTTCCAGCGTCATGGTTTGCATCCGCGCGGAAACGGCGTCCATGTCCGAAAGCGTGCTTTCCGCGGCAGCTGTGAAGGAAAGAATCAGAACCATCAGAAGGGTGAAGCACAAAAACCGTTTTTTCATAACTGCAAAACTCCCTTGAAAATTTAGTATTTTACATGAGCCGGATCAAAACCATATAGCACGCCGTGCCGCCGATGATGCTCAAAAGGGTGCTGCGTTTCCATACGTGCAGAAGGATGACGGCGATGACGCTGAGCAGCACAGGAACACAGCCGGACAGGGAAACAAGAGACACGTCCTTCAGGCAGTAGACCACCAGCATGGCAATGACGGCGCAGGGGAGCACATTTCCCAGATACCGGATGACGGGCGGCACGGCGCGCTTTCCTCTGAACACCCAGAAGGGCAGGAAACGAAGCAGCGCCGTGAAAAGAGAAATGACTGCCACCATAAAAAATGCGTACAGCCTTTGATTCATGCCTTTTCCCCCTCCTTTTGCTGCATGGTTTTTTGCATGCACAATAGCGCTGCGGTAATCAGCACCATGGCGGGAATGAGGAAGCTGCCCGGACCAAAGATCAAAAGGCAAAGTGCGGAGCAAATAAGGCCGATGAGGGCAGGCAGATGGTTTTTTGCGGTCAGCCACTGCTCGGTCAGCACGGTCACAAACAGCGCCGTCATGGAAAATTCAATGCCTGCCGTATCAAAGGGAAGCACGGTGCCGATCAAACTGCCCAGCACGCAGCCCAGTATCCAGTAGCACTGATTGAACAGGGATACGAAAAAGCGGTAGGTGTGGGCATCCGTTCCTTCCGGGGCGGTGCCGTCGCATAAAAGCGAATAGGTTTCGTCCGTCAGGGCAAAGATCAGATAGGGCTTTTCCTTTCCGGCGTGTTCGTAGGTGTTGATCATGGACACCCCGTAAAACAGGTGCCGGGCATTGACCATAAGGGTAGTCAGCGCGGCAGTAAGGAGCGTAGCGCCGGAGGTGAGCAGCGATACGGCTACATACTGCATGGAACCGGCGTAAATGGTAAGGCTCATCAGAAACGACCAGAAAAAGCCGTAGCCTGCCTCTTTCAGCAATATGCCAAAGCCGATGCCCAGTACCACATACCCCGCCATGACCGGCAGGGATTTTTTGAAAGCCGTCTGAATCGTTTTTGCTGTCGTTTTTTTCATCGTTTTTCGCCATTCTGCTGTGCAAGAATGTTTTGAGGAACATTTCGTACAGCCCTGCGTATTTGTGCCGGGTAAATTATAACATGCCTGAAAACAAAAAGACAGAGGGAAAAAGACCTCTGTCCTCGTGCTTATGTTTTTATGTCTTTTTGGTGGGATGCTGCTGAATGGGATCATGCCGCCCGGTCTGCGGACAGGGTATCGGATTCTTCCAGCATCCATTCGATGTAGAGCCCGTAGCCCATCAAAGGCTCGTCTACAAAAACATGGGTGACGGCGCCAATGATGCAGCCGTCCTGAATGATGGGACTGCCGCTCATGCCCTGTACGATGCCGCCTGTTTTCCGGATGAGTTCTTCGTCTGTTACCCGGATCACGAAGGATTTGGGCGCGGCGCTTTTCTGCCTTGTCACTTCCACGATTTCCACGTCATAGCTTTTTACGCCTTCCGGGTCTACCGAGGAAAGGATCTGCGCTTTGCCTGTGTGCACGCTGCTTTGATACCCGACGGGCAAACCCTGCTGATACAGCGGGTTCGAAATGGGGGAGGATTGACCGTATACACCCAGCAGCGTGTTTTTCCGGATATCGCCCAGCACCCGGTTTTCCTGCAGAAAACTGCCCTTCAGTTCTCCCGGCGCGCCCCGGATGCCCCTTTTTACATCCACGATGCGGGCTTGCCACAGTTTGCCGGTGTGCACCTGAAAACGTTTGCCTGTATCGCTGTCATTGACGGCATGGCCCAGGGCGCCGTAACTGCCTGTTTCCGGGTCGTAATAGGTCAGCGTGCCGACGCCCGCGGTGGATGAGCGCACCCATACACCCAGCTTGTAGCCCGTTTCATCCTTTTCGGGCAGGATGGATGCGGTGTGCGTTTCTCCGCTGCGCATGTAGAGGATACTTAAAGGCTGCCCGCCGCTTTGCCGCACCAGCGTGCTGAGATTTTCTGCGCCCAGAATGTTCTGACCGTTTACTTTCAGAAGCGTGTCCCCGGGACGGATGTGCTTTTCGGCCCGGCTGCCGGCACTGACGCCCACCACCATCACGCCCGCCATCTGCATGCCTACGCCCACAGCTTGTCCGCCGGGAATGAGCGTGCGCGTCTGCGTGACCTGCACCCGCATCTCCTGCAGGGGCAGCAGCCCGAACAGCTTCAGCGATACTTCGGTTTCGCCCACTTCGCCTGCGGTCAATACGCCCTGGGTATTCTGCAGCGTTTCATCCTGGGAAGAAAGCACGCATGTTATGCCGGAGGGCAGCTGAATGCGCTGGCCGGGGGTCATGCGCATGTGCAGGGGCAGACGCAGAGCGCTTTGCACAGGAGGGGAAGACACGATTGCCATCATGAGCAGACTGAGGAAGAGGGCGGCTGCTTTTTTTCTCTCGCCTGTGATGAAGCGGAGAAACCGGGAAAACAGGCGCGGGAAGAAACGGAAAAGATGGAAAAAGGATCGGGATGGATCTTCCATGGCATGTCGCCTCGCTTTTTCATCATTTTTCATTGTTTTTGCCATTTTCTCGTCATTTGTTTTTTGCCGTTTTGTCTGTTCCGCATTCAGCATGGGCGGGAAAAGCGTTTTTCACACTGGCAAAATCCGCGAAAAAACACAGTTTCTGTATCCGGGGGAAATGCAAAAAGGAAGGAGTAAAAAAATACATCCTTCCTTTTTGCTGATTTAGTTCCGGGTTGGTTTATTTTGTTTTTTCTGCGCGTCCTTGGCTGCATGCAGGTATTTTTGCCTGGTGGCTTCGCCGCCGCGCAAATGTTTTACAGCTTTGTGGTAGTCCATGACCTGCCTTACTTCCTTGTAAAGGCCGGGATGCATGTGTTCAAGCGGCGTGCCCAGCAGCTTGTGCACGGCGCTTTTGCTCATGGAAAAGTGTCTGGCGCAGGCACGCACCGTATCGCCTGTATGGATGATGTACCGGGCCAGCATAAGCACCCGGTCTTCCGGAACGCCGCTGCTTGCCGGAATCTTTTTTATTCCCATTGAGAGTCCCTCCTGTGCCGGACGGTGTGTTTGCTCCATCCTATGGCTGGGCAGGGAAAAACATGCATTTTTTTGATGAGCAACCCGGTGAGCCTTGAAATGAAACGGGAGTTGGGTTATAATATAACCAACTATGCGTGGAGGTAGAAACTGTGTTTCAGGGATTTCCCAGGGAAACCATACCGTTCTTTCTGGAACTGAGATTCCATAACGATAAGTCGTTTATGGATGCAAACAGGGAACGCTATATCCGGGACGTGAGGGAGCCGTTTTACGATTTTATTCTGGATCTGGGGCAGAAAATGCTGCTCATCGATCCGGATTTTGAAGTGCGGCCTCACAAATGTCTTTCCCGCATCAACCGCGACACCCGCTTTTCCAAAGATAAATCTCCGTACCGGGATCATTTGTGGCTGGCCTTCCGCCGCGCAGGTGCGGATAAGGACGGCATGCCCTTTTACTGGTTTGAGCTGGCGCCGGAAAGCGTGAGCTGGGGCGTTGGCATCTGGGGCGAAAACCGCAACATGATGGACCGCATGCGCCGGCAGATGGAAGCAAAGCCGCTGGATTTTCTGAATCTCCTTCCCTGTGTGGAGGAAGCGGATTTTGTGCTGGGCGGCGCATGGTGGAAAAAGATGCAGGTGCCGGAAAAGATCCCCCATGAACTCAAAGGGCTGTACCTGATGCGGTCGCTGTATTTTTCCAAACGGGAAACCAAGATGCAGTGGATCTACCAGAAAACGCTGGTCAACCGCGTGTTTAAGGATTTTCAGACGATGGCGCCCGTATACCGCATGCTGCAGGGCTGCATCGAGGATGAATGAAGCTTGCTGAAAGTTCTTTGATCAAATTTGTTTTTTCTGTTTTCCATCGAGTGGATAAGGAGTGAATGTATGGTTAATCTTCGCGCGCTGATATCCGGTTCGGATGTGCGCGGCAGGGCGTTTGGCGAAAACGTCCAACTGACGGAAAATGTGGCTGCCCGCATCGGTGCGGCGCTGGTAGGCTATCTGCGTGAAAAGGGCGTGGAAAAACCCCGCATCTTCATCGGCCGGGATTCCCGCATCACGGGCGAAAAGCTGCTGGATGCCTGTGCCTACGGCATGCAGGACGCCGGCGCCCATGTGGTGCGCGTGGGTCTTTGCACCACGCCTGCCATGTTTGTGGCCCTCAATACCGACCGCCACGAAAAGGGCGATGCGTCCGTGATGGTCACCGCCAGTCACCATCCCTATGACCGCAACGGTCTCAAGTTCTTCCTGCCCGACGGCGGCATTTCTTCCGCCGTGCTGGAGGAAATTATTTCCCTGGCCGAATCCAGCCAGTCTTTCCATCAGGCCGGCGGCCAGATTGAAGACGAAGCCTTCCTGCCTGTGTATGCGTCCATTCTCAAGGACCGCATCATGAAGGGTCTGGATACCGACGTGCAAAAGCCGTTGCTCGGTCTGCACGTGGTGGTGGATGCCGGCAACGGCGCCGGCGGCTTCTATGCTGATCTGTTGGAAGACATGGGCGCATGGGTGGAAGGCAGCCAGTTCCTGGAGCCTGACGGCATGTTCCCCAACCACATTCCCAACCCCGAAAACAAGGAAGCCATGGCTTCCGTTTCTGCTGCGGTGGTGAAGGTGGGCGCAGATCTGGGCGTCATTTTCGATGCGGACTGCGACCGCGCCGCCATTGTGGATAAAACGGGCCGCGAGATCAACCGCAACCGCCTGATCGCGCTGATTTCCGCCATTTTGCTTTCCGAAAAGCAGGGCCTTACCATTGTGACCGACTCCGTTACTTCCTCCGGTCTTGCCAAGTTCATCGGCGAATGGGGCGGCGTGCACTACCGCTACAAGCGCGGCTACCGCAACGTGATCGACGAAGCCATCCGCCTCAACGAAGCGGGCATCAACTGCCCTTTGGCCATCGAAACCAGCGGCCATGCGGCGCTTCGTGAAAACAACTTCCTGGACGACGGCATGTATCTGGCCACCGTGCTCATCTGCCAGGCCATGCTGCTCAAGCAGGAAGGCAAGGAGCTTTCCGACCTGATCGCCGATCTGCGCGAACCCCTGGAAAGCGCCGAAGTTCGCCTGAATATCACCGCGCCCGACTTCCGCAATGCAGGCCGCATGGCCATTGAAAAGGTGATGGATTACGCCTTCAACCATGCCGCCGAATGGCACATTGCGCCCGATAACCGGGAAGGCGTGCGCATCACCTTTGATCTGGACAGCGAACTGGACAGCGCCTGGTTCCTGCTTCGCATGTCCGTGCATGATCCCGTACTGCCCCTGAATTTTGAAAGTGACGTTCTGGGCGGCAACCGGCACATGGCAGAGCAATTGCTCCTTGCGCTGGACAACGCCCCGGGCGTGGATCTGACACCTCTTCACAACTACATTGCATCTCAGGAGGTTATGGAAAAATGAACATGGAACAGAAAACCGTAAATACCATCCGTATGCTGGCTGCCGATATGGTGCAGAAGGCCAATTCCGGCCATCCCGGCGCGCCCATGGGCATTGCCCCTGCGGCTTATGCGCTGTGGGCTCATGTGATGACCCATAACCCCAAGAACCCCAAGTGGCTCAACCGCGACCGCTTCGTTCTGTCCTGCGGCCATGCCAGTGCGCTGGAATATTCCCTGCTGCATACCATGGGCTATGATCTGCCCATGGACGAACTGAAGAACTTCCGCCAGATGGGAAGCCTGACCCCCGGCCATCCCGAATACGGCCGTACCCCCGGCGTGGAAACCACCACCGGTCCTCTGGGTCAGGGCATTGCCAACGCTGTGGGTTTTGCCATTGCCGAAACCATGCTGGCTGCCAAGTTCAACCGTGAAAACTTCCCCGTCATGGATCACCGCACCTACATGATGTGCGGCGACGGCTGCCTGCAGGAAGGTATTGCCCATGAAGCCATCTCTCTGGCCGGCAACCTGAAGCTGAACAAACTGACCCTGCTGTATGATGACAACGACATCACCATCGAAGGCAGCACCGACATCACCTTTACCGAAGATGTACAGAAGACCTTCGAAGCCTGCGAATGGAACGTCATCCGCGTGGAAAACGGCAACGATTATGCACAGGTGCTTGCTGCGCTGGAAGAAAGCAAGTCTTCCGACAAGCCCACTTTGATCATCTGCCCCACCAAGATCGGCTTTGGCTGCCCCGCCAAGGAAGGCAAGCCTTCTGCCCACGGCGAACCTCTGGGCGAAGAAAACCTGGCTGTTACCAAGGAAGCGCTGGGCATGCCTGCGGACAAGTTCTCCGTGCAGGAGGATGTGTACGCTCATCTGGCCGCCTGCATGGAAAAGAATGCCCAGGCCGAAGCCAAGTGGAACGAACTGTTCAAGGCTTATCAGGAACAGTATCCCGAACTGGCTGCCGAATGGGAGCAGTGGTTCTCCAACGAACTGCCCGACGAAGTGCTCATGAACGACGAACTCTGGCATTTTGAAAAGGGCGATGCCACCCGCTCCACTTCCGGCGTGGTGCTCAACAAATTGGCCAAGCTCCTGCCCAACCTGGTGGGCGGCAGCGCCGACCTTGCTCCCTCCAACAAGAGCGACATCAAGGGCGGCGGCGAATACAGCGCCGAAAACCGTTCCGGCCGCAACATGCACTTTGGCATCCGCGAACATGCCATGGCTGCCATCTGCAACGGCATGGCCCTGCACGGCGGTCTGCGCGTGTACTGCGCCACTTTCTTCGTATTCTCCGACTACATGAAGCACGCCATGCGCATGGCTGCGCTGATGAACCTGCCCGTCATGTACATCCTCACCCATGACTCCATCGGTGTGGGCGAAGACGGCGCCACCCATCAGCCTGTGGAGCATTTGTCCATGCTGCGTTCCATGCCCAACTTCAATGCCTTCCGTCCCGCGGACGCCCACGAAACCGTGGCGGCTTACCTTTCCGCACTGACCACCGGCACGCCCACCGCGTTCATCCTGTCCCGCCAGAACCTGCCTCTGTATGCCGAATCCGACGGCCGCGCCATGAAGGGCGCCTATGTGTTGGGCAAGGAATGCAAGGAAACCCCCGACGTGATCCTCCTGGGTACCGGCAGCGAAGTGGAACAGTTGATGCAGGCCAAGGAGATCCTGTGCAAGGAACATCATATCTCTGCCCGCGTGGTGTCCATGCCCTGTATGGACCTGTTCCTCTCTCAGAGCAAGGAATATCAGGAAGAAGTGCTGCCCTCTTCCATCCGTGCCCGCGTGGCTATGGAAGCCGGCGCCACCATGCCCTGGTACCGCTTTATCGGTCTGGACGGCAAGGTGATCGGTATGGATCACTACGGCGACAGCGCTCCCGCCAAACTGCTGTTTGAAGAATTCGGCTTCACCACCGAAAACGTGGTGAACACCGTGAAGGAACTGCTGAACAAGTAAGTATTGTTAAAGAGGCGCAGGTTTTCGTTTGACAGCCTGCGTCTCTTTTCCATTTTTTGATTTTATGACCGGAGGGAACACCCGATGAAATGGGAAAATCTGACCGCGGATCAGCTTCGGGAAGCGGTGAAGGAAAGCAACCGCACGGTGGTTCTGCCTGTATCCATCACCGAAAAGCACGGGCATCATCTGCCCCTTGGCACGGACACCTTCATTAACCGTGTGATCCTGAATAAAGCAGAAGAAATACTGCCGTCCATGGTGGTAGCGCCCGAAGTGACCTTTGGTCAGGGCGGCGAAACCATGAACGGACAGGGCACCATTGCCCTGCCCGGGGAACTGATACTGGCTTTGCTGGAAGGCATCTGTGACGAATTGCACCGCAACGGTTTTGAAAAGATCCTCATTGCGGACGGTCACGGCGGCAACGAAAAATGCCTGCCCTTCTTTTCCCAGAGCATGCTGACCAAGCGCAAGCCTTATGTGGTGTTTACGGTCAACACCTGGTACATGACCGGCGAAGAGGAAAAAGCTTTGGGGGACAAGTACGGCTGGGACGACGACCCCGGCCATGCCGACCGGGACGAAACGGCGCTGGTGATGGCGTATGACGAATGCCTGGTGCATATGGACCTGTATGATCCCAAGGAACCCCACTATTTCAAGGGCGCTGAATGGATGGGGGAAAACGGCATCTTTTCCGCCGTTCACTGGCCCATGGAAAGAGAAACCCATGTGACGGGAAGACCTGATCTTGCCTGCAGGGAACTGGGAAAGGAACTGTGCAACATCCATGCCCGGCACCTTGCCCGTCAGGTGCGTTTGATTCAGGAAGACGAAAAGGTGATGATGCGCTACCGGGCATTTCTGGAAAGCGCCCGTTTCAACGGACAATGATCGACATTCTGGCAAAATTAGCAAGAAATGTTCGTATCAAATCATTGACGGAAACTGTTTCTGGCTATATAATATTGATTTGGATGAGAAGCGAGATTTGTACGCTTTTTATACAATAACAAGGGAGGGTCTTTACCATGCCTACCAAGTTGACTATTGATGGTAACGGTGCAGTAAGCCACGTCGCGTATGCGTTCAGTGACGTTGCTGCCATCTACCCCATCACTCCTTCTTCCACCATGGCTGAATACGTGGACGAATGGGCTTCCCAGGGCCGCAAGAACCTGTTTGGCCAGACTGTGCACGTTGCTGAAATGCAGTCTGAAGCCGGTGCTGCCGGTGCTGTGCACGGCTCCCTGGCTGCCGGCGCGCTGACCACCACCTTCACCGCGTCTCAGGGTCTGCTGCTGATGATCCCCAACATGTACAAGATTTCCGGCGAACTCATGCCCAGCGTGTTCCATGTGTCCGCCCGCGCTCTGGCCGCCCACGCTCTGTCCATTTTCGGCGACCACAGCGACGTGATGAGCTGCCGTCAGACCGGTTTTGCCATGCTGGCCTCCGGTTCCGTGCAGGAAGCCATGGATATGGCTCTGGTTGCTCACCTGTCCGCTATCAAGGGCTCTGTTCCCTTCCTCCATTTCTTCGACGGTTTCCGCACCAGCCATGAAATTCAGAAGATCGACGCCATCGATTATGCTGACATGGGCAAGCTGGTTGACTGGGAAAAGGTGAAGGAATTCCGCGCCCGTGCCCTGAACCCCGAACATCCCCATCAGGCCGGTACCGCTCAGAACCCCGACATCTACTTCCAGAACCGCGAAGCTGCCAACAAGTACTATGAAGCGGTGCCCGCCATCGTTGAAAAGTACATGAAGCAGGTGGCGAAGCTCACCGGCCGCGCTTACAAGCTGTTTGACTACTATGGCCATCCCGAAGCTGAAGAAGTGATCGTGGCCATGGGCTCCGGCTGCGAAGCCATCCACGAAACCGTGGACGCCATGCTCAAGAAGGGCAAGAAGGTCGGCGTGATCAAGGTTCATCTGTATCGTCCCTTCTCCGCCAAGCACTTCCTTGCCGCCCTGCCCGAAACCACCAAGAAGGTGGCCGTGCTGGACCGCACCAAGGAACCCGGCTCTCTGGGCGAACCCCTGTATCAGGATGTCTGCAACGTGCTGATGGAAAACGGCAAGAAGGACATCGTGGTTGTGGGCGGCCGCTACGGTCTGGGCTCCAAGGAATTCAACCCCACCATGGTCAAGGCTGTGTACGACAACCTGCATAAGGCCGCTCCCAAGAACCACTTCACCGTGGGTATCATTGACGACGTGACCAAGACCAACCTGAAGATCGGCGCTCAGTTCGACGCCGCTCCCAAGGGCACCGTTTCCTGCAAGTTCTACGGTCTGGGTTCCGACGGTACCGTTGGCGCCAACAAGAACTCCATCAAGATCATCGGCGATCATACCGACAAGTACGCTCAGGCTTACTTCTCCTATGACTCCAAGAAGTCCGGCGGTCTGACCGTTTCCCATCTGCGTTTCGGCGACGTGGCCATCCGCTCCACCTACCTGATCGACGCGGCTGACTTCATCGCCTGCCACAACCCCGCTTACGTGACCGCTTACGACATGGTTTCTTCCCTGAAGGAAGGCGGCACCTTCCTGCTGAACTCTCAGTGGGAACCCGAAGAAATGGCCCAGCATCTGCCCGCTTCCATGAAGCAGCTGCTTGCTAAGAAGAAGGCCAAGTTCTACACCATCAACGCCATCAAGCTGGCCGCTCAGGTGGGTATGGGCAACCGTATCAACACCATCATGCAGGCTGCCTTCTTCAAGCTGGCCGACATCATCCCCTACGAAGATGCCGACAAGTACATGAAGGCTTATGCCAAGAAGACCTATGGCAAGAAGGGTGACGCCGTGGTTCAGAAGAACTGGGACGCCATCGACATCGCCATCTCCGGTCTGAAGGAAGTTCCCGTTCCCGCTGAATGGGCCACCGCCACCGAAGGCGCTCTGCCCGTGCACGTGGAAGCCAGCGAATACTTCAACACCTTCGTTAAGCCCATCCTGGCTCAGGAAGGCGACAGCCTGCCCGTTTCCGCTTTCGATCCCCGCGGTATCGTGCCCACCGGCACCACCCAGTACGAAAAGCGCGGCATCGCTGTGAAGGTTCCCGCCTGGAACGTGGACAACTGTATCCAGTGCAACCAGTGCTCTCTGGTTTGCCCCCATGCCGCCATCCGTCCCGTGGTTGTGAAGGAAGGCGCTGAAGTGCCTGCCGGCTTCGTCACCAAGAAGGCCATCGGCAAGGAATTCGCCGGCTACCAGTTCCGCATTCAGGTTTCCGTCATGGACTGCACCGGCTGCGGCAACTGCGCTGAAGTTTGCCCCTCCAAGGTGAAGGCTCTGACCATGGAACCCCTGGCCTCTCAGGCTCATGAAGAAGAAAACTGGGAATTCGCTGCCAAGCAGGTGTTCCCCGCTGAAATCGCCGTCAACAAGACCACCGTCAAGGGCAGCCAGTTCCTGCAGCCCCTGTTCGAGTTCTCCGGCGCCTGCGCCGGCTGCGGCGAAACCCCCTACGTCAAGCTGGTTACCCAGCTGTTCGGCGATCGCATGATCGTTGCCAACGCCACCGGCTGCTCCTCCATCTACGGCGGCTCTGCTCCCACCTGCCCCTACACCGTCAACGAAAAGGGCCATGGTCCTGCCTGGGCTAACTCCCTGTTCGAAGACAACGCTGAATTCGGCTTCGGTATGAACCTGGCCACCAACCAGCGCCGCGCTCACCTGGCCAACAATATCAAGGCTCTGGCCGAAAAGTGCCCCGACTGGACCGAATACGTGGAAGCTGCCAACGAATGGCTGGAAAACGTGGATGACGCCGAAATCACCAAGAAGACTGCCGAAGTCATCGTGAAGTGCGTCGAAGAAAAGCAGAACTGCGAATGCTGCGGCGAACTGTGCAAGGCCATCTACGAAGCCAAGGATATGCTGGTCAAGAAGTCCATCTGGATCTTCGGCGGCGACGGCTGGGCCTATGACATCGGCTACGGCGGACTGGACCACGTGCTGGCTCAGAACCAGGATGTGAACGTGCTGGTTCTGGATACCGAAGTGTACTCCAACACCGGCGGTCAGGCCTCCAAGTCCACTCCCACCGGTTCTGTGGCCAAGTTTGCTGCTGCCGGTAAGCGCACCAAGAAGAAGGACCTGGGCATGATGGCCATGAGCTATGGCTATGTGTACGTGGCTACCGTTGCCATGAGCGCTAACCCCGCCCAGCTGCTGAAGGCCATGAACGAAGCCGAAAAGTACCATGGTCCCTCCCTGATCATCGCTTACGCGCCCTGCATCAACCACGGCATCAACATGAGCCAGTCTCAGGCTGAAATCCGCAAGGCTGTCAACGCCGGCTACTGGCCCCTGTACCGCTTCAATCCCGATGCCGAAAAGCCCTTCACCCTGGACAGCAAGGAACCCACCGAAAGCTATCAGGACTTCATCCGCGGCGAAACCCGTTATCAGACCCTGCTGAAGATGTTCCCCGAAGCTGCTGAAAAGCTCTTTGCCCAGAACGAAGAAGATGCCAAGGCTCGTCTGGAAAGCTACAAGAAGAAGGTCGAAGCTCAGGGGTGACATTCGTCACATTCT
>JAFYLS010000104.1 GCA_017550035.1 Clostridia bacterium | reverse complement strand
GAGATCTTCTGGTGCGCTTGTAGGGGCGGCTATTAGCCGCCCGAAGTGTTCACGATTTTTGCGTGCAAAAACAGAAAAATTATTTCATTTTTCAAAATAATACGAACATATATAAAGGAATGAAAGCGGGCGGCGGGTCGCAGCCCCTACTAATTCTATCGAAGATAATGCGAAATGATAGACTTTTTTGACACGCTCAAGTGCCTGCACAGCTTCAGCTGCGCAGGCACTTGTTTTATTCGCTGGCTGCGGTCAGGCCTGAGAAGAAATTGACTTTATCCTGCATGTAAAACAGTGTATTTCCTTCACCGGACTGCTCCGCGCTGCCGGATCCATTAAAGCCTTCCGGTTTCCCCTTCTGTTCGCCACGGCCGCCACCTCCTTGTCCGTCAGGCATGGGCGGCATTTGACCCTCAAAGCCCTCCGGAATTTTGCCTGCAAATTCTGCGGGCGGTTCTCCCATTTGCTCCGGTGTCCAGCCTTCCGGCATTTCGGGCATTTGTCCATCGAAGCCCTCCGGCGGTGCGTTGTCCGGCATCTGTCCACCAAAGCCGCCGGGTCGCCGCATCACATCCGTACCTGTGTACTGCAGCTGCTGGCCGCCGGTGTAAACCAGATAAGTATCTCCCTGTTTCAGATCGGGGCAGGAAATAATCGCACCCATAAAACGGCGGGCATTCTCTCCTACCACTGCATCGGCGGCAGGATCGTAAGAGAATACTTCCGTGCCGTCCTCTCTGGTCACCACAATGGTATCGGCAGGACTTTGATACTGGGCAAACTGCAGGTTCATGGTCACCTGATCGGAGTCACTTTCCGCCCAGTCCATGGAAGAACCCAGTGCAAGAACCGTACCACCGTGGATATAGGAGCCCAGATCGGAGTCCAGACCCGCGTCGGCAGCAGGATGGGCAGAGGAAAATACCTTGCCGCCATTGATCACAAGATAGCCGTTGGAATCGATTCCGTCGCCCTCCGCACCAAGGCCTGCTATAATATGGATATCTCCACCGTTGATGGTGGTGACGGACACGTTATCTTCATTGGTATTGATGCCGTCGTTTCCGGAACGGATGGTGATCTTACCGCTGTTGATGGTCAGATGCAATTCGGTGTCCATGCCCTCATTTTCCGCCGTCAGATCCAGCGCACCGGAGCCGGAAACATTCATGGACATATAGGAATAGATGGCGCCGTCCTGCTTCCAGAGCTTCTTTTCGCCTTCCTTATCCTTATAGATACGGGCAACATAGGAACCGTTGACCGTATTTTTACCCTCCAGGATCAGGTTTGCACCGGCAGCGGAGGTGTCCACATCAGGTTTTGCCGTATCTTCGCTCCACGCGCCGTCACACTCGTACACATTCAGGAACAAAATAGCCGGTGCCACCGTGCAGGTTATGTCCGCATTGTCGAGGATCAGTTCCACCACGGCATTGGGATCCTCATAGGCATCCTCACCCAGATCCACCCGGATCTGTCCGGCAGACAGCTTTCCGGTAACGCGGTAAGCACCGGGCTCAGTAATGTTTACAACAATATGCTTCTCCGCTTCCTCTGCGGCATGCTTGTCCGCATCCTCACCCTCGCCGTAGGGATTGCCGCTTTCGTAGAAATCCCTATCCTCGTAATAGATGATGTCATTGCTGGCAAAAACGCTGAGGGTCTTGGTCTTGATGCCTTCATCAGAAAGCTCGATCAGTGTTTCGGTGGAAAACCGGCTTTCATATGCAGTTTCCTGTTGAACCTGCACCGGGACAGTGGGTACAGATGCTGCGGGCGCTTCTTCCTTCACAGCACAGCCGCCAAGCATCAGAAGTGCCATTAACATTGCAATCATTCGTTTCATCACATTACCTCCTGACTTTTTCATATCATAACACAAGGATGGTGAAAAAGCATAAACAGTTTATAAATATTTCTGAAAAATGAAAACGGTTGCTTTTTGGGGCTGCGCAGTGCTATACTGGTTACCAAAGGAAGTGATCGCATGCGTGCAGACTGCCATATGCACATGGTTCTGGACGCCATTGAATGGCGCAGTGCCATTGCCCGTCATAATCCCGTTCCTGATGAACCATGGATCCGGGAGATTTTGAAAACCTATCAGGATTTGGGCTTTACATACCTGCGTGACGGCGGTGACCGTTGGGGTGCAGGTGTCAAGGCGCGGGAGCTGGCACCGGAATACGGCATCACCTACCGCACGCCCCTCGCTCCGCTGTGTAAAGCAGGCCACTACGGCACATTCATCGGAGAAAAATACGAAAACTTCAAAGAATATGCAGAATTAGTCAAAAAACACCGGGCAAACGGTGCAGATTTTATCAAGATCATGATTTCCGGCCTGATGGACTTTGACCGCTGCGGCGTTTTGACTGAGCCGGGATTTCCTGCCGGGGAGATCCGGGAGCTGAGCTACATTGCCCATGAGGAGGGGTTCTCCGTCATGGCTCACTGCAACGGTGCACCCACTGCCATTGCAGCGGCACAGTATGGCGTAGATTCCATTGAACACGGTGCCTACCTGAATGACGAAGCACTTCATGCCATGAAAGAGGCGGGCTGCATCTGGTGTCCCACCCTTTCCACTGTTGGCAACCTGCGGGGCAAGAGCCGCTTTGACGAATGCGCCGTAGGTGCCATTTTGAAAACCGCCATGGAAAATGTGTCCACCTTTGCCGCCATGGGTGGTATCATCGCCCCCGGCACCGATGCCGGCGCGTGGGCTGTCCCCCACGGCAGTCTGACCGAATTTGAACTCCTGCGCGAAGCCATCGAAGGCAATGCCGATGCTGTTATGGAACACGGCACGCAGGCCATCATCGACAGATTCTAAGACTCGATGCGCTACTTTCCAGACTGATCCTTTCTGTTAGATAAACTTGAATTTGTAAGGATGGACATATTATGAAGATAATTGATTTGAATGAAGCGCAGCTGGAATCTGTAGAAAACCAATTAAGCGCTTTTGACGAAAAATATATCACGTATAAAATGGACGGATGCATTCAAATAGGAATAGAAGAGGATGGGAAAATCGTGGCAGGATTGGATGCCTGTATGACCGCATTTAAAATCCTGTATGTGTCCACGGTGTTTGTAGCTGCTGATTACCGCAGAAAAGGCTATGGAAAACAGCTTGTTCATGAGATGGAAAAACGTGCAAGAGAAATGGGTGCAAATACAATTCGCCTAGATACTTTCAGTTGGCAAGGCAAAGAATTCTACGAAGCATTGGATTACAAGATAGTTGGCTATTATGAAAATACGACCGATGGATATGCAGAGTACTTTTTCTTAAAGAGAATCAAATAAGCCAATTCCAATTTTCTCAACTGTCTACGCTCAACATTGTAGGGGCGGCGATCCGCCGCCCGCGGACGACCATTGGTCGCCCCTACATGTACTAACGAACATTACCCGTAACTGTTTCCGCTTTGAACATCCTGATGGAATTTCAATACAACAAACAGATCCCAGCCGCGTTTTGCGGCTGGGATCAAATTTTATATTTTCCCGCTTAGCAGAGCTTTGCGCCGGCGGGGATGGCATCATCCACCATCAGCAGGTTCAGCTTCTCTTCGCCATTGACGGTGTGAACAGCGGAAATCAGCATACCGCAGGATTCCCGGCCCATCATCTTGCGGGGAGGCAGGTTTGTGATGGCCACCAGCGTCTTGCCCACCAGTTCCTCGGGCTTGTAGAACTTGGCAATGCCGGAAAGGATCTGACGGTCCGTGCCGGTGCCGTCATCCAGCGTAAACTGCAGCAGCTTGTCGGACTTCTTCACATTGCAGCAAGCCTTAACCTTGACCGCACGGAAATCAGACTTGCAGAAGGTGTCGAAATCCACCTTCTCTTCGGAGTACGGCTCGATCTCGATGGCAGGCTTCTGGTTTGCCTTGCTCAGTTCCTCCAGCGCGGCCAGTTCCTTTTCCACATCCAGACGGGGGAACAGGGGTGCGCCCACCACGGTATTCCAAACAGCATTCTCGTCAGCGCAGTAGCACTGGGCGGTCCACACTCTTGCCTCAGCGGGAACATTCAGCAGGTTGAAGATCTTCTCAGAGGTCTCAGGCATGAAGGGAGTGATCAGAATCGCAGCGATACGGATGCACTCGCACAGATTCTTCATGACGGTCAGCAGTCTGGGCTTGGTCTCTTCAGACTTTGCCAGGATCCAGGGGGTGGTCTCATCGATATACTTATTGGCACGGTCCAGCAGGCGGAACACTTCATTCAGGCCGTTAGAGAACTGGAACTTGTCCATCTGCTTTTCGTAATTTGCGAAAACCTCAGCAGCCAGAGCCTTCAGTTCTTCGTCGATGGGCGCTGCCTCACCGCCCTGCGCCAGAGTGCCATCGAAGTACTTCTGGTTCATGGCAACGGTACGGGAAACCAGATTGCCCAGCGTGTTGGCGAGGTCGGTGTTAATGGTACCCATCAGCAGCTCGTTGGTGAAGTTGCCGTCGGAACCGAAGGGGAAGGTGCGCAGCAGGAAGAAACGCAGGGCATCCACACCGAAACGCTCGGAAAGCAGATAGGGATCCACCACGTTGCCCCGGGACTTGGACATTTTCTCGCCGTTGAAGTTCAGCCAGCCGTGGCCGTAGACCTTCTTGGGCAGGGGCAGGCCCAGGCTCATGAGCATGGCAGGCCAGATGATGGAATGGAAACGGACGATTTCCTTGCCCACAAAGTGGACATCAGCAGGCCAGAAAGCATCCAGATCGTCATACTTGTCGTTTTCAAAGCCCAGGGCGGTCATGTAGTTGAACAAAGCATCGATCCAGACGTAGACCACATGGCCGGGGTCGAAATCAACGGGCACGCCCCAGGTGAAGCTGGTACGGGAAACGCAAAGATCCTCCAGACCGGGCTTGATGAAGTTGTTGACCATTTCGTTCACGCGGGAGCGGGGCTCCAGGAAATCGGTATTCTCCAGCAGATCCTGAATCCGGTCAGCGTACTTGCTGAGCTTGAAGAAGTAAGCCTCCTCCTCTGCATCCATGACCTCACGGCCGCAGTCAGGGCACTTGCCGTCTTTGAGCTGGCTCTCGGTCCAGAAGGATTCACAGGGCTTGCAGTACTTGCCCTTGTAGGAGCCCTTGTAGATGTCACCGTTGTCGTACATCTTCTTGAAGATCTTCTGGATGGCAGCCACATGGTAGTCATCGGTGGTGCGGATGAAGCGGTCATAGGAAATGTTCATCAGCTTCCACAGGTCGATAACGCCCTTTTCGCCCAGCACGATGTTGTCCACAAACTGCTGAGGGGTAACGCCGGCTTCCTTTGCCTTGTCCTCGATCTTCTGGCCATGCTCGTCGGTGCCGGTCAGGAACTTGACATTATAGCCCTGCAGGCGCTTGTAGCGGGCCATGGCATCGGTAGCCACGGTGCAGTAAGCATGGCCGATGTGCAGATTGGCGGACGGATAGTAGATGGGGGTTGTAATGTAGTAATTCCCCTTGCATGTTTCACACATATGGGATTCCTCCTAAAATGAAAAAACGCCCTTGAATCATCAAGGGCGTAAAGTTTACGCGGTACCACCTTGTTTCGCGCACCAAAAACACTGTCATTGCGAACCAGTCCGCAGACTGGT
>JAFYLS010000103.1 GCA_017550035.1 Clostridia bacterium | reverse complement strand
CCTGCTTGAGCATAAGGATAAAACTGCACTGTCCATCTTTGGCGATATCGATGCCATGAAGGTTCGCTCCTGCATGACGATGTGCCGATGTTGACATGGGGCTTATTTCTTTCAAAATGTTCCTTCGCCATGGGAATCTCCTCCTTGAAAACGTCTGTGCGTTTTTTTGATGCCGGGCTATTACAGCCGGGCGAAAGATATTAGCCGGCATCCTGCCGGTGGTCCGGACAGATAAAGAAAAGCAGGTGACTTTTACGATATCTGTACCAGTGGAGCGGGTGATGGGAATCGAACCCACGTAGCTAGCTTGGGAAGCTAGAGCTCTGCCATTGAGCTACACCCGCAGGTTAAATTCATTGTACTTTACAGGGGTGATTTTGTCAACATCTAACCTTAAATTTTCCCATCTGTGCAGGAATTTATAAGTAAAAACAGAACATAAAAATCAGACCTGATTTGAAGGAGGAAAAAGAATGAATCACTATATGGAATATCTGGCAGTTCCGCTGCCCGAGGATATACAGCGCTTTAAGTTTTTCGGCGATCAGAAGCTGCTCAATGATGCCATTGACAGGAGAATTGCAGCAGGTGTTCCGGATCCTTTGAAGAAGCGCCTTCAACTGGAAAAGGACGTTATGGCCCGCTGGGTGGAAGAGTTTATTCATGATGAAGAAGAAGCGCTGCAGATCTGCATGGATCAGATTGAAGGCTTCACACGCGAAGAACTGCATGAGCTGCGCATGAATAATGCTGTTGAATGGGCCTATATCAACGGCAAAGTGATGTACAAAGAGTGTTTTGTCAACAATTTGTTTGTTACACGAAAGCAGTACCTTGACCGCTGCAAGGATTTAGCGCGCAGGGAAGAAAGTGCGTCCGATAAGAAGAATCTGAAAGACACACTAACTTATATGAAAAAACACGGCGGCATGAAGGCCAGAATTCATCTGCGGCTTTCCACCAAAGTGAATCCGCCGGAGGAAAGAAAGGGCGAGAAGGTGGTTTGCCAGCTGCCGCTGCCTGTGGAATATGCGCAGGTTAAGAATGTGAACATTCTCCGTGTAAGTCATGATGACGCAGTAATTGCCCCCAAGGACTTTCCTGCCCGCACGGTGAGGTTTGAAGCGGTGCCGGATCAGCTTTTTGAAGTGGAATACACTTATGAAACGCATGTTGATTACATGCAGCCTGATCCTGACAAGGTCAGTGCTCAGCAGCCGAATTTCTATACGGAAGAACAGCTTCCCCATATTCAGTTCACACCTTTTGTGAAGATGATGACCAAAGAGATTGTGGGCGATGAAACCAATCCGCTGATCAAGGCCAAAAAGATCTATGAGTTTGTTACCACGAAGAACATCTACTCTTTTATGCGCGAATACATGACGCTGCCTTCTACGATTCCCGAGTATTTTATGGCCGGGCAGAAAGGTGATTGCGGTGTTCATGCCATTACCTTTATCACATTGTGCCGCTGTGCAGGTATTCCTGCCCGCTGGCAGAGCGGGTTCTGGTCCTGCCCCTGGGATATTGGCATGCATGACTGGGCCCAGTTCTATGTAGCGCCCTACGGCTGGCTGTTCTGCGATCCTTCGTTTGGCGGCAGTGCCCATCGGGACGGAGACCGGGAAAAGTGGGAATTCTATTTCTGCAATCTGGATCCCTACCGCATGCCCGGAGCCAGTGAGTTTATGCAGAGCTTCTATATTCCTATGAAACAGTATCGTCACGATCCCTATGACAATCAGAGCTGTGAATGCGAATATCACGATGCGCGCGTAAACCGGAATGATATTACCAGCAAGCGCGAAGTGGTGTCGATCGAGATTCTGGAAGATTAAAACTGCATGTAAAATAAAACATCGCCCCGATTCATATTGGGGCGATGTTTTTGTTTTGATGTTTGTACAAAGTTTATGCGATATCAGCGGAAAGAAGTAACGATCTTCATCATGTCGCTCCATTTATTTTCCATATCGGCTACCAGCTTGAACTGGGTACGGCAGCGGTCCAGATTGTGATGGTCGCGATGGATGCGGAAATAGGTGTCGCCTTCCAGATAGTCCGTCAGGAAGCGCACGCCGCATTCCAGTGTCATCAGCTTGGCGCCCATGGGCAGCGTTTCAATTTCAAGGGCGGAAAGGTTCTTGCCGCAGGCGCCCAGGAAACCTTCAGTGTAGGCCTTGAACAGGTCCAGAGACATAGTGACCTTGTTCAGGTTCAGTTCATCTTCCGCAGCGGTAGATGCGCCGAAACGGATGGAGTCGCCAAAGTCATTGGCGGCAAGGCCGGGCATGACGGTATCCAGGTCGATAACGCACAGCGGTTCGCGAGTCACCTGATCCAGCATTACGTTATTCAGCTTGGTATCGTTATGCGTAACGCGCAGGGGCAGTTCGCCTTTTTTGAGCAGATCCATCATAACTGCGGCATCGGCTTCACGGGCAAGAACAAAATCGATTTCCTGCTGAACGGAAGCAGCGCGGCCCATTACGTCGTTCTTCAGGGCGATTTTGAAATTGTTGTAGCGGTTGGGCGTGTCATGGAACTGAGGAATGGTTTCGGAAAGGGTGGCGGCAGGGAAGAGGGTCAGCTGGTTCTGGAACTGACCGAATGCCACTGCGCTGTTGTAGAAATCTTCGCGGCTTTCCACGCGGTCCAGACAGATGCTGTCGGTCACGAATTCATAAACGCGGAAGTATTCGCTGTCGTGCAACAGGAAATCCTGACCGTCGTTTGTTTTGACCAGCGTCAGTACGCGGCGGGGGTCGCGGATCTGCTCGTACAGATAGCCTGTAACGGATGCAATGTTGCGCATCAGCGCGGGTACATCCTTAAAGATATGGTTATTGATCTTTTGCAGAATATACTGATGGCAAACATCGGTTACCACCAGATAGGTTTCGTTGATATGGCCATTGCCGTAACGTTCGCAGGAGATGGCCTGACCGTCCAGGTTAAAGTGGTTGAGTACTTCAAACATGAGGAATGCCTCCGTTAAATGTATATCATCCATAATATTATAGTTTGCAAGACGAAATGTTTCAAGATGCAAAAAATGCCGATGACGCATCAAAAAATGTCGATAGCGGGTTGACAACTGAACAAAAGGTGTGATAAATTACAAAGTGTGGGTCTTTAAGACGGTACGGGATGCCGACAAGATGACTTTGACTTCAAATGTGCAGCTTGCCGTGTATCTATGGCAAGCTTTTCTTTTGGACTCACACAGCATGACGCTATGCGTCAAAAGAAAAATTCGGAGGGGATACATATGAAACTCGTCTACGATGTTCAGGACCGTCCGCCTATTAAGCAAAACCTGATTTACGCGCTGCAGCAGCTGCTGGCCATTATGGCAGCTACTCTGCTTGTGCCCGTGCTGGTGGATGCCAGCGGTGCTTACATGAGCCAGCCTGCCGCACTGTGCGGCGCCGGTTTCGGCACGCTGTTCTATCTCTTTGTTACCAAGAAGAAGAGCCCCGTGTTCCTGGGCAGCTCCTTCGCCTTCATCAGCCCCCTGTGCGGCGCTGTGGCCTTTGGCTATCTGGGCATCTTCCTGGGCGCTGTGTTTGCGGGTCTGGTGTATGTGATCATGGCTCTCATCATCAAGAAGACCGGTTCTGCCTGGGTTAACAAGCTGCTGCCTCCCGTGGTCATCGGCCCCACCGTGGCGCTGATTGGTCTTTCTCTGTGCGGCAGCGCCGTCAACAACATCGCCAACATCGCCGTGAGCCCCGATAACTATAACCTGGTGCACATCCTGGTTGCTATCCTGGCTTTCTTCATCACCGTGTATGCCTCCACCAAAGGCGGCAAGAACGTGCGTCTGATTCCCTTTGTGATCGGTATCCTGGGCGCTTATCTGGTGGCTCTGGTGCTGACCTTCATCGGCAACTGGACCAACTGCGACTACATTAAGATCGTGAACCTGGCTGCCTTTGACGGCATGAAGCTGTTCCAGGTGCCCAACTTCACTTTCGTCGGCATGTTCAAGGAAGGCGCTTCCAAGTTCACCGGCTTTGCCGATGTGGTCAGCATCTTCGTGCTGTTTGCCCCTGTTGCCTTCGTGGTGCTGGCGGAGCACATTGCCGACCACAAGAACCTGGGCTCCATCATCGAGCGCGACCTGATCACCGAACCCGGTCTGCACCGCACCCTGTTGGGCGACGGCGTTGGTTCCATGATCGGTTCCTTCTTCGGCGGCTGCCCCAACACCACTTATGGTGAATCCGTCGGCTGCGTGGCCATCACCGGCAACGCTTCCATTTCCACCATTGCCATTGCTGCTGTGTACTGCATCATCCTCAGCTTCTTTGGCCCCTTCACCGCGTTTGTGAACTCCATTCCCTCCTGCATCACCGGCGGCGTGTGCATCGCTCTGTACGGCTTCATTGCTGTTTCCGGTCTGAAGATGCTCCAGCCCGTGAACCTGAATGACAACCGCAACCTGTTCGTTGTGGCGGCCATTCTGGTGACCGGTATCGGCGGCCTGACCCTGAACCTGGGCCCCGTGACCATCTCCTCCATTGCCACCGCTCTGATCCTGGGTATCGTGGTGAACGTACTGTTCAACAAGCGCACTGCCGAAGAAAAGGCTGAATAACCTGGAAAAAGTTGGATGAGTTTCAGGAAAACCTGAAAAAACTTCCAAATGCATATTTACAAACCACGCTTCTCATGCTACAATGAGAGGCGTGGTTTTTTGAACCGTTTGCCCGGGCGCCCGACGCTCCGACGGCGTGCTGCGTAAGCGGCGATTCGAAACAGAAACTGCAGGAAACCACCGGCAATGCCGCTGCAAGTTTCAAGATTAAGAGGAGGAAACTCACAATGGACAAGGCTCTCAAGTCTCAGATCATGGCTACCTACGCCCGCCACGAAGGCGACACCGGTTCCCCCGAAGTTCAGGTCGCTCTGCTGACCGAACGCATCAACCACCTGAACGAGCATCTGAAGCTCAACAAGAAGGACCATCACAGCCGTCGCGGCCTGCTGCTCATGGTTGGTCAGCGTCGCGGTCTGCTGGAATACCTGAAGAAGACCGACATCGAACGCTATCGCTCCCTGATCGAAAAGCTGGGTCTGCGTAAGTAATTGCTGATAAGGGCTATCGGCTGAAACCGATTTTCAGCCGGTAGCCTTTTCAATAGTGCTTTGAAGCAGGGGCTTCAAAGTGAGTGTGTGTGAGGAGAAGAAGAAAATGAATTACAAAGCGTACTCTATGGAATTTGCCGGCCGTACTCTGACGCTGGAATTCGGCAAGTATGCCCAGCAGGCTGGTGGCTCTGCCATCGTTCGCTACGGCGACACCGTTGTCATGGTTAATGCCACTGCTTCTGAAAATGCCCGTGAAGGCGTGGATTTCTTCCCGCTGACTGTGGATTTCGAAGAAAAGCAGTATGCTGTGGGTAAGATCCCCGGCGGTTTCATCAAGCGCGAAGGCCGTCCCACCGAAAAGGCGACTCTGACCTGCCGCCTGATCGACCGTCCTCTGCGTCCTCTGTTCCCCAAGGGACTGCGCAATGATGTGCAGGTTGTGGCCCAGACCCTGTCTGTGGACCCCAACAATCCTCCGGAATTCCCTGCCATGATCGGTTCTTCCATCGCGCTGGCTATCAGCGATATTCCGTGGGCCGGTCCCACTGCTGCTGTGGTTGTTGGCCGCATCAACGGTGAGTTTGTGCTCAACCCCAATGAGGAAGAAGAAGCCCGCAGCGACATGCACGTGACCGTCGCCGGTACCAAGGATGCCATCATGATGGTGGAAGCCGGTGCCAACGAAGTCAGCGAAGACGCCATGATGGACGCCATTCTGTATGCTCACGAAAGCATCAAGGAACTGGTTGCTTTCCAGGAAAAGATCGTGGCTGAAATTGGCAAGCCCAAGAAGGATTATCCCCTGGTTACCACCGGCGAGGATGTCAAGGCTGCTGTGCGCGAGTATGCTTACGATAAGTGCGTATATACCTACGAAACCACCGTCCGCAAGGAACGTCAGGCTCGTGAAGCCGAAGTGAAGGCGGATGTGATGAATCACTTTGCCGAGCAGTTTGAAGGCCGCGAAGGCGAAGTGGCTGATGCGCTGTACTACCTGAACAAGGAAGTGATGCGCCGCAACATTCTGGATAAGGGTATCCGTGCCGACGGTCGTACCGTGGAAGAAGTGCGTCCCATCTGGTGCGAAGTGGGCATCCTGCCCCGTACCCATGGCAGCGCTGTGTTCACCCGCGGTGAAACGCAGGCTCTGACCGTGACCACCTTGGGCTCCGTCAGCGAAGCTCAGCAGCTGGATGGTCTGTCCAGTGAAGAAAGCAAGCGCTATATCCATCAGTACAACATGCCCTCCTATGCCACCGGCGAAGCCGGCCGTCTGCGCAGCCCCAACCGCCGCGAAATCGGTCACGGTGCGCTGGCTGAACGTGCTCTGGTGCCCGTCATTCCCAGTGAAGAGGAATTCCCCTATGCACTGCGTCTGGTGAGCGAAATCATGAGCTCCAACGGTTCTTCCTCCATGGCTTCCGTGTGCGGCAGCACCCTGTCCCTGATGGACGCCGGCGTGCCGATCCATGCTCCTGTTGCCGGTGTGGCCATGGGCCTGATTCAGGATACCGAAAGCGATAAGATCGCCGTGCTGACTGACATTCAGGGCCTGGAAGACTTCCTGGGCGACATGGACTTCAAGGTGGCTGGTACCATGAACGGTATCACTGCCATCCAGATGGATATCAAGATCAAGGGTATCAACCGCGAAATTCTGTCCCGTGCGCTGAGCCAGGCTCTCAAGGGCCGTCTGCACATCCTGGGCATCATGCTGGAAGCCCTGGGGCAGCCCCGCGAACAGCTGAGCAAGTTTGCTCCCAAGATCATCCAGTTCACCATCAACCCCGAAAAGATCCGCGAAGTAATCGGACCCGGCGGCAAGATGATCAACAAGATCATTGCCGAAACCGGTGTGAAGATTGACATCGAAGACGATGGCCGCGTGTTCATTTCCACTCCCGATCAGGCTGCTGCCGACAAGGCCAAGTCCATCATCATGGGCATTGCCAAGGATATCGAAGTGGGCGAAGTATACATGGGCAAGGTCGTGCGCATCATGAACTTCGGCGCCTTCCTGGAACTGTTGCCCGGCAAGGATGGCATGCTCCATATTTCCAAGCTGGCCAACAAGCGCGTGGAAAAGGTGGAAGATGTTTGCAAGATCGGTGATGAAATCGAAGTCAAGGTTTGCGAAATCGACTCTCAGGGCCGTGTGAACCTGATCCGTAACGATATCACCTATGATAATCCCGGTTTTACCCGTTCTGCTCCCGCCGGTGCCCGTCCGCCCCGTCGTGAAAGCAATCGGTAATTCCTAAGCACATACGCACAGGGGGAAACTGAAAGGTTTCCCTCTTTGCGTCTTTAAGGAGCTACATTTGGAACAGCTTACTTTGAAAAACGGGCTGAAAGTGGTACTGGAGCACATGCCGTATTTGCGGTCTGTATCAGTTGGCGTGTGGATCCGCGCAGGATCAATGCTCGAAAGTGTTGAAACAAACGGGCTTGCTCATTTTGCTGAGCATATGGCATTTGAGGGAACTGCCCGCCGAACAGCACGTCAGCTGGCTGAAGAAATGGATATGCTGGGCGGCAATGTGAACGCATCCACCGGGAAGCTGAGTACCAATTACTATATCCGGGTGCTGGATGAGCATTTGTCTCTTGCAATGGATATTCTGGCGGATATTGTGATTCATCCGCGCTACGAAAAGGATGTTTTTGAAAAAGAAAAGGGCGTTATTCTGGAGGAAATTTCCATGGTGGAAGATTCTCCGGAAGATGTTGCCTTTGACCTGTTGGCAGAAGCAGTATATGGTTCTCAGTCGCTTGGCATGACGGTGGCCGGAAAGCCGGAAAGTATTCGTGCTTATACGGTGGATGATCTGCAGGCGTTCAAAGGCCGCTTCTACGGGCCGGAAAACGCTGTGCTGGTAATAACCGGAAACTTTGATAAGCATGTCGTTATGGAACTGTTGGAGCGCCATTTTGTTTCCTGGAGCGGTGCGGGGAAAGCTGTGTATCCTGGAACGATCGCAGTGCCGGAAGAAAAGTGCCTGTATAAAGAAAAAGATACCGAGCAGATTCACCTTTGCATCGGTTATCGCGGTATTCCTGTGGAAAGTCCGGATATTTACCGTATGTCCGTTATGAACAGCATTCTGGGAGGCGCTTCCTCTTCCCGCCTTTTCCAACGAATTCGTGAAGAAATGGGGCTGGCTTATGCAGTAGATACCTGCCCTTATTCCTATCCCGGATGCGGCGAATTTACCGTATACGCAGCAACTGCTCCCCAAAATGCTCAAAAAGTGCTGGAGCAGATTGACCTTGAAATCAGGAAGCTGCTGTATGACGGTATCACCCAGAAAGAATTGCTGCATGCCAAAGAACAGCTGAAAAGCAGTTATGCACTTGGTTTGGAAGGCGCATTCAGCAGAATGCAGAACATAGGATCGCAAATGATCCTGACAGATAAAATCATTACGCTTGAAGAGCAGATTGAAGGTATTGAGCGCGTTCAGATGGACGATGTCATGCAGACCGTGCACGAATTGGCACGTGCAAAGCGCAGCATTGCCGTAACCGGAAAACGCCCGCGTCACTATTTGCCCGGGTTGTAAGGAAAATCACCGAAAGACGATCCCCCTCATAAAATGCAGTATTGCAGGAGTTGAGGGGGGTTTTTATGTGGATATATATCTGCGGTGACAATGAACGCACATACTATCTGCGTGAAATGGCGCATGCGCGCGGACACCGGGTAACATGCCCAGATGATGCCCAGGTGATTGTGCTTCCGTTGCCAAAATCAGAAATCACACCGGCCTTGAAAGAACGGCTGCATAGAGGCCAATGCCTGGTGTGCGGGATGATTGAAGAGGAAATGCGCAGAAATGCACAGATGGCTGAATGGAAACTGCTTTGTCTGTATGAAGATGAAAAATACCAGCAGGCAAATGCAATGGATTCTGCCGAAGGCGCCGTGTACGCATTGATGCGGGAAGCTCCGTTCCGGATCATCGGCAGTAAATGCCTGATTATAGGCGGGGGAAGGCTGGCCTGTGCGCTTCACGACATATTACAGGGAATGCAGGTGAATACCTGCGTGGCGGCGCGGAATCCCCACCAGCGTGAAAAAATAGGTGAAAACTGCCTGGATATTGAGGATGCTTTGGCGCAAATCCATACATTTGATGCGGTCATTAATACTGTGCCTGCACAGATTATCGGCGGCAGCGCTTTAAGGAACATGCGTAAGGGGGCATTGCTGATGGATACTGCTAGTGCGCCTTATGGGTTCAATCTGGACGAGGCAAAACAAATGCGTATTCATGCCTGGCGCGAGAACGGCATCCCCGGCCGTTACTGTCCTCAAACGGCAGCCAAGCGGATTCTGGATGCTATTGAAAGAGGGTGCTGCGTGTGAGCAAAACGTGCGTTGCTTTTGCGTTGACCGGTTCTTTTTGCACTTTTCACAAAGCGTTCGATCAGATTGAGCAGATGGTGGAAAAAGGATATGATGTATTCCCTATATTGTCATACCATGCGGCGCATACGGATACGAGGTTTTATTCCGGCGATGAAGTAAAGAGGCGTTTGACCGAACTGACCGGGAAAACGCCGTGGACTACGCTGACGGAAGTGGAGCCGATAGGACCCAAAAAACTGGCTGATCTATATATTATCGCGCCCATGACCGGTGTTTCCATGGCAAAGTTGGCGCATGGCATTTTTGATACACCGGCTTTGCTTGGAGCCAAATCACATTTACGGAACAGCCGGCCTGTGCTGATAGCACCTTCTACCAATGATGGCCTTTCAACGGCAGCTGAAAACATTGGGAAGATTTTGAACATGAAAAACGTTTATTTTGTACCGTTCGGTCAGGATGACCCAGTGAAGAAACCCCGGTCGCTGGTGGCAGATTTTGACCAGTTGTTGAGTGCGGCAGCATGTGCTCTTGAAGGAGCACAGCTTCAGCCTGTCCTGACTTGCCAGTACGGAAAAAATGCGATAGAATAGAGATACCGGAGGTGTGGTATGAGACTGCTGAACCGTTTTGTTTGTCTGGTGCTGTTTGCTTGTATGGCATTTGCTGCTGTGTGTGCAGAAGAAATAGCGCCTTTTGCAAAGATAGAAGAAATGCGCATAGAAGGTGCGCAGGAATCTTATGTGGCGTGCCCTGTTTTTACGGTGGGGCAGGATGCGGAGATTTCTGCCAGGATCAATGAAATGATTCAGAATCAGGCCTGTATCATGCCGTATGTACAGCTGTTGTCTCAAATTACAGAAGGCAGCACCGGTCTTCAGATGGGTTATGAAATGTCACCATCGGATGCGAATGTGTCTATCGTATCCATTGTGTTTTCTGCACGTGGGAAAATGCTGACGGGACGCCCTTCTCAGATTTATTATCCCATGGTGATGGATCTTGTTTCAGGCGAACAGGTGAAATTGGAGCAAGTGGTTACGAACGTGGATGATTTTGCTGCTTTTGTCGAGATGTTTGTAGAAGATCATGCTGAATCTATTTTGTCAACCCACATGGAGAACAGCGAACTCTTTCCTGTGCCGCTTGATAACTATGCACTGGACGAAACGGGCATCACTTTTTACTACGATGCTGAGCAGCTTTCATTTTTGTCCGGATTTGCAGGAAGCATTACCATTCCTTACCATGAAATGGCAGCGTACCTGAACCTTTCTGAGAACAGCGTGCTCGACCGCTTGGGTTATGCAGAGTTGATGCTTGCCTGTCATGAGGATACGGAAGAAAAGGTGCGTTTGGCTTCAGAAAGCGGCGTATTGGGCGCGCTGCCTGTACAGATTGGCATGACGCTTGAAGATGCATTTGACAGCTTCCGGTCTACTGTGGATGCAGGATTTTATCCTGCGGGCGCGTATTACGAAATGGAGGATGCACGTCTGCGCGGGTCGTTGCTGCTGACGGATGCACAGGAAGAAAATGTTACGGGGATATACAGCCGCAACATTAGTTTGTGGGGCATCCGGACCGGCTGCACAACCAGAGAGGAATGGATGCAGGTTCTGGGCACACCGGATTTTTCCATGGAAATGGGAGACAGCGAAGCAGGTCAATATCTGCTGTGTGCGGGTGTGAGTGATTACTATGATTATGGGGAGTATCAGCTGCAGCTTCATGCGGACGTTGACGGTGTGCTGTACGCAGCGGTATTGACCAATCAATAATGAAGAGGGCTTATGAGTACAGATAAGAAAAAGAAGGGGAATGCAGCGCATGGATTGCATACATCCATGCGCTCTGCGCCTTTGCAGTTGCTGGCGGGTATTGTGCTGCTGACCGCAGGACTAATGTTTTTGCTTTCACAAATCTGGCGCGGAAACAGTACTGTGCTGCTCGATATGAACCGGGCACTGCAGGGACTGTGCGGTTCCTTATGTCTGCTGATGCCGGTATGGATGATTTATGCAGCTGTTAAGCTGCTCTTTGGTCTGGAACATAAGGTGCCTATGAAGGATGTCTGGATTATGCTGGCGCTGTTTACAGCTATTTTGGCGTTTCAGACATTGATTACCATGATTACCGGCCGCGGCAGCCTGATGGACTATATTGGTTATGTGAACGAGCAGAATGTTGTCAATAACCCTACGGGGTATGGCGCTTATCTGCGTCGGGCCTATTCTTTGGGTAGTCAGCTGGGCGGCGGTTTGCTTGGCATGCTGGTTGCTTTTCCGGTATGGAGCTTGCTGGGACAGGTGTTTAGTGCGCTGCTGTTTGCAGTGGGTGCTATTGCGCTGTTTATCTGGCTGGTGGGCATTGATATCAAGCGGGCTGCCGGGCAGTTTCAAGTCCGTCAGGAAGAACGTCGTGCTCAAAAGGCCAAAATGGAACAGCAGCAGGCAGAGCAATATCAGCAGGAACAACGGGACTGGGTACAGGACTTGCCGCTGGAGGACCTCAACCCCGGACAGCAGGTGCAATACGTGCAGCAGGAGCCTGTTGTCAACAGCCGTTATGCAGCTGCGGATGCATCCTATTACGATCAGCTTTCCAGACAGAGCATGAACCCTGCTCAACAGCGGGCTGCTTCTCAGCAAATGGCCGGGCGTATGTTCTATGAAGTATCCAACGAGCAGATTTACGATGAGCATTTTGATACATCCGCTTCGGTAAGCCAGGAGCCTGTGGCCGCATGGGAGCCGGTTTATCAAAATGAAAAGCCTGCTTCGATGCAGAAAACTCAACCTTCCTCACAGGAAGAAATGCCCTGGTATGAAGAAGTGGTGCCGGTGCAGGAAATGGTGGATGAACCTGTTCTGCGTGACAATGGAACTGCGAAAAATGCTGCAGAAAAGAAACCTGCAGAAGAAAAGCGTACCTTTGCCTTCTCTGGCACCGATAACGCCGCAAAGAAAGAAACGCAGCATATAACTGCATCGGAAAGCACTGCTTCCAAAGCATCGTCCTGGATGGAGCAGCTTAACAAGCGCCGCCGTCAGGCGGAAATGGCTCCTGCAGACGATCAGCTGACAGAACAGGTGACCAGCGGTCATGCCAAGCCTGTGTTTACTGATAATGCGGTTGAGCTGACCGGGGAAAGGATTTCTATTCGCAGTACTCCCGTCAGACGCGAACCGGCGTTTGAAAATGCAAAAGAAGCGCCGCGCATGGACGGCATGGTTTCCAAGCCGCAGACGCGTATTATTGGTGCGCCCTTGCTGGTGGATTATAAGGCGCCGCCGCTTGATTGCCTGGCAGAGAATACAAAAGTGAGCCAGGAGGATCATTCTCAGGAGGATCGCGAACGCGCTCAGATCATTGAAGAAACGCTCAAGAGCTTCAATGTGGATGCAAGGGTCATGCAGGTGATGCACGGACCGGCCATTACACGGTTTGCTATTCAGATTGCTCCGGGTATTCGTGTGTCCCGCGTGCTGAGCATGGCGGACAACCTTGCGCTGAGCCTGAAGACCAAGCACGTACGTATGGAAGCGCCTATTCAGGGCACGAACTATATCGGCATTGAAGTTCCTAATGCCAAAGTAACGCCTGTTATGTTCAGGGATGTGCTGTGCAGCGAGCTGATGAAGGCTAAAAAATCGCCGCTGACAGTAGCTTTGGGTAAAGATATTGCCGGCAATGCCGTGGTATGCGATCTGGATGATATGCCGCATCTGCTGATTGCAGGTTCCACCAAGAGCGGTAAGTCGGTATGTATCCAGTCCATTGTAAGCAGTTTACTGTACCGGGCATCTCCGGATGATGTGCGCATGATTATGATTGACCCTAAACAGGTGGAATTGAAGATGTATGACGGTATTCCGCATCTTTTGATTCCTGTGGTGACGGACATGCGCAAAGCTGCGGGTGCGCTCAGTTGGGCTGTGCAGGAAATGGAAGAGCGGTACACCAAAATCAGTGATATGGGCGAACGGAACCTGGATGACTACAACAAACGCCAGAAGCCGGAAGAGCGTCTGCCCAGCATTGTGATCATCATTGATGAAATGGCTGATATGATGGATACCTGCCGCAAAGACGTGGAAGAGAGCATCCGCCGTCTGGCAGCAAAAGCACGTGCTGCAGGTATTTATATGATTCTGGCCACGCAGCGTCCGTCGGTTGACGTTATTACCGGCGTGATCAAGAACAATATTCCCGGCCGTATTGCCTTCGCTGTGACTACAGGTACGGACAGCCGCACAATTCTGGATATTCAGGGTGCGGAAAAGCTGGTGGGTAAGGGCGATATGCTGTATAAGCCTTCCGGTGTGTCTCCGCTGCGCGTGCAGGGCAGCTTTATTACGGCAGAAGAATGCCGTAAGATTGCAGATCATATTCGTGCGCATTATCAGGCAAATTATGATCCGAATATCATGGAGCATCTGGAGAACAATCAGCAGGAGGAAAAGTCTGCGCCGTCCCGTGATGATGACATGGATATGGGAGATGGCCAGGTGGATGAATTGCTGCATGAAGTGATTCAGATGGCAATTGAAGAAGGACAGACGTCTACCAGTATGCTGCAGCGTCGTCTGCGCATTGGTTATGCCCGCGCCGGCCGCCTGGTAGATGAAATGGAACGCCGCGGTATTGTGTCTGAGCAGGATGGTTCCAAACCCCGAAAAACCCTGATTACCCGCGAACAGTATTATGAAATGTTTGCGGATGATGAATTGTAACCTTGTGGCATGCGCGTAATACGTGCATGCCCTTTTGCGTTATTTTATTATGAGTGAGGGAGGAGAAAGAATATGAATGAATGCTGCCAAAAAGGGATGAGTATAACCCTTGGAATGGATGGAAACAACACACCGGTGCGAGTTGATTTGGAGAAAATTACGCATCTCATGGTTGGAGGAGGAGATAAAAACGTCCGTGAAGCATGGACTACCCGAATGATAAAGGAGTTGGATGTTGATCAGGTGATGTTCATCAAGACGCTGCAGGAACTGCAGAAAACTGCAGTTGATGCAGAGAACAAATTGCAGATGATGCGCAATGCAGGCTGCTGCAATCGAAATGATTATACACTGAAAACAGGGGAAATCATAAAGCCGATCGTCTGTGTGGTGGAATCCGCTGCAGAATGGATGGATGTGTACGAAACGAAAATAAATGCGTGCATGCGCATTCTTGGCCCCTTTGGCCGCCATGCAGGCGTCCATCTTGTTTGGCTCTGCAATACACCTTTGCCCAATATGCTGAAGTGCTATTTTCCGGGAAGGATTGCTTTCAAAACAAAGAATGAGGAAGAAAGTGTGCACATTCTGGATATGACCGGTGCAGAAAAATTGGCGGATGAAAAGACCTTCCTGTTTACTGCAGACGGAGAAATTGCGCAGCTGATTTATGCCTGACGGGCATTGCGTGGCAGGAAAAAAAGGGAACAGGTCGAAATATATATCATTCAATCTACAGTTTGGAGGCACATATGAAACTGCAATATTTGGGTACTGCGGCGGCAGAAGGCTGGCCGGCACTGTTTTGCGCATGTGAGGCGTGTAAAAAAGCCGAATTACTGGGCGGCAAAAATATCAGAAGGCGTTCCGGGGCTATTCTGAATGATCGGGTGCTGATTGATTTTAATGCAGATATTTTCTTTGCCAAGATTTCTCTGAAGCTGGATCTGAGCAAAGTAAAGCACATCTTTTTTACCCATGCCCATGAAGATCATTGCTACCCTGAAGATCTGGGCTGCTTCTTCCCGGGCTATGCGCATATGGAAGATCACAGCAAACTGCATCTATACGGCAGTCAGTTTACTAAAGATAAGTTTGACCGCCGCTTTTTCGCCCGCCATCGGGAAGGAACGGAAAATCTGTTTGAGTTCCATGTAATCAAGCCCTATGAGACGGTTGAAGTGGAGGGGCTCAAATTCACCGCGCTTCCTGCCGATCACGGATGTCCTGAATCTTTGTTCTACCTGATTGAAGACGGCGAAGAAACCTGGCTGTATGCCCATGATACCCAATATTTCCGGGAAGAGAATTGGGCATTTTTGAAGAACTATACGTTCGATTTTGTCAGCCTGGATTGCACGAATGGCCCTCTGGACAGCAATGCCTATTACGGACATATGGGTTTTGATACAAATATTCCCACCCGCGAACGTATGCTCGAGGAAGGCATGGCGAATGATAAGACGGTGTTTATCTGCCACCATTTCTCTCATAACGGGCATATGATGCACGAAGAAATGGAAGCATTGATGAACCCTGAAGGTTTTCAAATTTCCTATGACGGTATGATTTTGCAGGGTAAGTAAAGTCAATATGAAAAAGCGTCCGGAACAAATTATGTTCCGGACGCTTATTTGTGCTGCATTATTCGGCCGATTCAAAGAAGATCAGTTCGCAGCGGGGGAAGGATTTATCTTCATTGACAATGGGGAATTCACCGGAAACGGTGCCGTAGAGACGAACTCTCTGACCGGGCATTACGCCGGGGTCTTCTTTGCAGATGACATAGATCAGATCGTTGTATCCGCTGTCCAGTTTGGTGAGCCCCAGCACCACCGTCCATTCGTTAACGGACTGGCTGTGAGAAATTTCGGCAATATAACCGGTGAAGGTGACAATGTCGCCTTCGTAGGAAGAAAGGTTCTGTTTCAGCTTGCTGTAAGCGGGACTGGATGCATCTTCGCGTACGGTGGCAATGCGTTCGCCGGCAGACATGCTGCGGGTACCGGTAAAGGTAAAGGAACGGGTGGTATATCCCTTTTTTGCAAAGGTAAGGTTGAACTGGTAGGTGCCATCGAGAGAAGTGTCAACGGCGAATTTGAAGGATTTATTCTCGGTGGATTTATTGTAGGTGTAGCCGTTGGGTCCGGTCACAACCAGCTGAGTTTCAACGCCGGAGAGGGTAGAGCCGCTTACTTCGGTTTGTGCAGAAAGAACGCTGCCGGGCTGGGAAGTCAGCGTGACGGCCAATAGTCCGCGCTGGAAATTTACGGTATGAGCAAATTGAGTGCGAAGGGTTTCGGCACCTTCGGCGGCAATGGTAAGCGTATATACGCCCTGAGCGGGAAGCGTTACCTGAACGGAAAAATCGCCTTCGGAATTGGCTTTATCCGAGAACAGTACACTGTCGCTGGAAGCCAGGGACATGGCAGTTACGGTAACTTCAGCTTTGGGTGTGGTGATGCCGCGAATGGTAAATGTATCTTCGGAAATCTCGGCAGGAACAGAAGAGGAAAGAATCAGTTTTGCAGGAAGCTTAGGCATAGGGAGAATCTGCGTGAACTGGAAAGAACTCATAATCTTGTCCAGTGCTTTCAAATCATTTTCGTTTGCTTTGCGGCCGTAAACCTGCATATCCAGCGTAATGGTATAGCCATTGCGAATAGTGCGTTTCTGATAACCTTGACAGCTTTCTTCACCGGCCTGGCGGAGAGTGTACTGGGTGTTCAGGAAGCGGAGCACGTTGCCGCCGTAGTTTTTCCATGCAGAACTGGAGTAAGTGTAGCCCAGAATGCCGTAAGCAGTACCATCCTTATGAGAAACGCGGAATTCGCGGCGCATGTCTTCGCCCTGTTCGTTCAGATCAAAGTACATCTGCGCATCTACGGTTTGTAAGGCGGAAAGAACGAAAATGCGGTCATTTTCGTTATCATAGGCTTTCAGCAAAATGCCCTGAGCGGCAAAATCGTCAGCAGCAGTTTCGGCATCGGTGCCGTTTTCGGTCAGAAAAGCGGTGTTGTTGCCCAGATTGTCGGGGGTCAGCACGGTGCTGTAAACGCCGTCGGGTAAATCAATGGATGCATAAATTTCGTTAAATGAATAAGTCTGCGCAAAGGCGGGTGCGCATGCAGCAATGAGCATAAGCAGGGTGAGAGTAACCAGAGAAAGAAGTGTATATCGGCGCATGAGAAAATCTCCTTTAGAAACAAGTTTATACCTGTTTATTCTAACACATGCGAATTGGAATGGCAAGATGTGACGAAATGTTTACGAAAAATAAATAAAAAATGAAGAACGGTACGATCCATGGTGTGATTGCTAAAATGCATTCAGCCCTTGGTTCATAAGCGTTCTTCATACTACAGGATTCCCGGAAAGAGAGAAAAAATGCAATGATCAGAAAGTTTTCAGTGCCTGATTAATGTACCAGTCAGTTCCGTTGGTTTCCAGCGTGATGGTGCCGCTGCCGGAGTGCATAAAGGGAATATCGCGGTATTCAGCTTGATTGACCATGGCAGGGGTATCAGTTTTATAATTTGTCATATAAATGAAACCGGGATCAACAGCATCCAGAAACTCTTTTGCGCAGGCGGTCAGACCATGGTGAGGGGCCTTGATCAGATCGGCTTTCAGTTCTTCCGCAGGAAGGTTTGCCAGTAAATAACGCTGCGCAAGACCAGTAATGTCTGCACACAGGAGAGCAGATGCATTGCCGAATTCCACACGGAACATACCGCTTTTATCATTGATAGAGGAGCCGTCTTCCCAGCGATGCATGGTCAGCGTAGCATTGCCCAGTTGAAGCTGATCGTTTTCAAAAAGCTGACGGTAGGGGATGCCGGATTTTTCTGCCTGCTTTACGGTACGGCTGTGCAGGTCGTGACTGAAGCTTTCTTTGAAAGGGGACAGAAACTCATCAGCTGTAAATCCGTACTGCATCAGACGGTAAAGACCGTCAATATGGTCATCATGCGGATGGGTGTTGAGCAAGTATTTCAGATGCGTGATGCCGCGTGCATTCAGTGCATTGCGAAGATCTTCGCGCCATTTGTTGGCGCCGCCATCCATCATCATGCATTCGCCGCCGCTTTCCAGCAGCATGCAGTCACTTTCACCTGTCTTAAAAACAGTTATGCGCAGCGTATCCAGTTCAGCCCAGTCTTCCGGCACGGGTGCATCGATAAAGATTTCACCCATGGCAGTCAGGGGAATGAGCATAAGGACAAGGAACAGTAGTAGTTTTTTCATAACAATCTCCTTGCAATTTGTAAGAAACGTAATCATTATACGGGGGAATTGTTTTTTCTGTCAAGGCGCTGAGAAAGGATTTACAAATGGAAGAACGCAAAAAGGACCCGAAAAACGGGCCCTTTGGAATAAATCAGAACTCTGCGTTGCCGGTGGTGCGGGGGAAGGGGAGTACATCGCGGATGTTGGTCATACCGGTCATGTACATGATGAGGCGTTCAAAGCCCAGACCAAAACCTGCATGAGGCACGGTGCCGAAGCGGCGCAGATCCAGATACCAGCTGTATGCTTCGGGGTTCAGCTTCAGTTCTTCGATGCGGTTCATCAGTACATCCAGACGTTCTTCACGCTGACTGCCGCCAATCAGTTCGCCAATGCCGGGCACCAGTACGTCCACGGCGGCAACGGTCTTGCCGTCTTCGTTCATGCGCATGTAGAAGGCTTTGATATCCTTGGGATAATCGTGCACGCACACAGGGCCGCCAAAATGTGTTTCGGCCAGGTAACGCTCGTGTTCGGTCTGGATATCCATGCCCCAATGGACGGGATATTCGAATTTGGTATCGGCACTTTCCAGAATCTTGATGGCATCCGTGTAGGAGCAATGGGCAAACGTGGAATTTGCCACGTGGTTCAGGCGGTCGATCAGTCCTTTATCAACAAACTGGTTGAGGAACTGATATTCTTCGGGAGCTTTGGCCATAACGTCCTTGATGACGTATTTCAGCATATCTTCAGCCAACTGCATATCATCATTCAGATCGGCAAAAGCGATTTCCGGTTCGATCATCCAGAATTCGGCAGCGTGACGGGGGGTGTTGGAGTTTTCGGCGCGGAAGGTGGGGCCGAAGGTGTAGATGTTATGGAAAGCCATGCAGTAGGCTTCGCCGTTGAGCTGGCCGGAAACGGTCAGGTTGGCGGGTTTGCCGAAGAAGTCTTCGTTTTCTTTGACCTTGCCCTGCTCGTCCTTGGGCAGGTTGTTCAGGTCCAGGGTGGTCACGCGGAACATTTCACCGGCGCCTTCGCAGTCGCTGGTGGTGATAAGGGGAGTGTGCACATACACGAAGCCGCGCTGAGCAAAGAAGGCGTGAATGGCCTGAGCAGCCAGAGAGCGGATACGGAACACGGCAGAGAAGGTGTTGGTGCGTGCGCGCAGGTGAGCCTGCGTGCGCAGGTATTCAAAGGTGTGGCGCTTCTTCTGCAGGGGATAATCGGGAGCACAAAGACCCACCACTTCCACTTCGGTTGCCTTGATTTCAAAGGGTTGCTTCATTTCGGGGGTCTTGACCAGCTTGCCGGTAACCTTCAGGGAAGACCCCTGAGTGGTCTTGACAATTTCCTTGAAATTGGGCAGCGTTTCTTCGCAGACGACCTGCAGGTTCTTAAAAAAGGTGCCGTCGTTGAGTTCGATAAAAGCGAAAGCCTTGCTGTCGCGCAGGGTGCGCACCCAACCTTCCACCGTGACGATGGCGCCGTCTTCCGGGGTGGCGCGGAAAAGGTCTTTAATCAGATAAGACATGAATACATTCCTCCGGTCTATGGAATCGGGAACAAAAGATTAATCGCGGCCCAGCAGTGCGGCGCCGATGATGCCGGCTTCGTTGCCAAGCTGCGCCAGGGTGATCTTGGGGCTGGGCAGGGTCTTGTACATCAGGAAGCGGGGAAGCTTTTCTTCCACGGCATCCAGCAGGAACTGACCTGCATGGCTTACGCCGCCGCCCAGAACGATCATTTCGGGATCCAGGAAAGCAGTGATGTTGTTGATGGTCATGGCAAGATAACGGGCGTAACGGTCAAATACCTGAGTGGCTACCTTATCGCCCATCTTGGCGCAGTCGATCACAGTTTTGGCGTTGATCTTTTCGGGATCCCCGCCGCAGCGGCGCAGGATTTCACTCTCGGGATAAGCCTGGCAGTGCTGCTTGGCCATGCGGATAATGGCAGTGGCGCTGGTGTAGCGTTCCACACAGCCGTCGTTGCCGCAGGTGCAGGGTACGCCGTCCGCAACCAGGGTCATGTGGCCCAGTTCGCTGCCTACGCCGTGAGCGCCGCTCCAGGGTTTGCCGTTGATAACAATACCGGCACCAACGCCGGTGCCCAGGGTGATGAACACACTGCTCTGACAGTTCTTGCTCACGCCCGCAACGCTTTCGGCAAAGCCGGCAACGGTGGCATCGTTGTCAATGTACACGGGTCGGTCGATATACTTCTGGATTTCGTCCTTCAGGGGAATATTGCGCCAGCCAAGATTCGTGCAGAAGATGACGAAACCGGTCTTCTGGTCGGCCACGCCGGGAATACCTACGCCGATGGCCTTCACTTCTTCTACAGTTTTGCCTGCATTTTTCAGGGCGTTCATGGAACAGGTGACCATATCGCGAACGATTTCCTGATAGGGGCGTTCACTAAGTGTTTTGGTGCTGCAGGTACCGATGATCTGACCTTCTTCGGTAACGACGCCCACTGCAATATTGGTTCCGCCAAGATCGATGCCGATGTATACCATAATGATGCCTCCCAAATGATATAGTGAAATGTAAATTGTTTATCAGTCGTCAATTCTTCCCTTGGTCATCATTTCGTTCAGGCGGCGGTCCAGCTCTTTGGCTGCGGAATAACCGGTGCGCTTGAGGGTGAAGTTGCGGGCGGCTACTTCGATAACGATGGCCAGGTTTCGTCCGGGACGGACAGGCAGAACAATCTGCGGGACCCGCACATCCATGATGGTGGTAAAATCATCCGTAAGACCCAGACGGTCATAGGATTTCTTTTCTTTCCAGTGCTCAAGATGAATGACCAGATCCACGGACTTGCTCATCATGACCGAGCCGATGCCGTACATGGCTTTGATATCAATGATGCCGATACCGCGGATTTCCATGAAATGGCGGATGGTGGCAGGAGATTCGCCAACCAGACGGCTGTCGGTAACTTTGAAAACGTCCACCACATCATCAGCTACCAGCTGGTGGCCGCGCTTGACAAGTTCAAGAGCGGTTTCACTTTTGCCTACGCCGCTTTCGCCGGTAATCAGTACACCTACGCCGTAAACATCCAGCAGCACGCCGTGCAGCGTGGAGCGGGGCGCCAGACACTGACCGAGATAGGTGATGGCGTTTACGGAGAAACGGGTGGTGATCATTTCAGTACCGTATACAGCCACATTGTGTTTTCTTGCCTGTTCGAGCAGAATATCCGGCGGCGTCATGCCGCGGCAGATGATCAGGCAGGGAATAGGGAAGGAAAAGAAGCGTTCAAGACGCTCTTCCAGCACCTCTTCGGGCAGGGATTCCAGATAAGTCATTTCAACCTTGCCCACGACCTGAGGACGCTCATAGGCAAAATACTCATAAAAACCTACAAACTGCAGACCGGGACGATTAATGTCTGCTGTATGCACTTCCCATTCTTTTACAGTGGAGGGGGAAAGCACCTGCAGAGAAAGGCTGGATATAAAATCCTGCGCATTAATCACGGGATATACCTCCTGTCAAAAACGCTGTAATCAACGGAAGAAAAAGGAAGATTAATTTCCGTCTTCTTCGGTTACTGTTTTCTCCGGTGCGGGCACAAAATCCTGCACGGCGCCCACGCCTTCTACATAGGGATTCAGGCGGATGTTGCTGTCACGGCGCATCGTTTCGATGACCTTTTCGGCTTCAGTGCCGGTAAACATAAAGGGGCGGTAATCATTATACTCCCTGCTGCCGGAATACTGGCACGGGATGATGTTGAGCTGGTGACCGGTGTATTCACCGTTATCGTCAAAGCAGAAGGTGAACTGCGCCATGGCGCTCTGGTAGGCACGCATGGCTTTGTTGCCGCCGAAAACAAAATTGCCAAGAGAATATACGACCGTGGCGTTATCTTTGACATAAACGCCCTGCAGTACGTGGGGATGATGTCCGACTACCACGCTGGCACCCATTTTGATCATGTAGTTGGCCAGTTTATCCTGAGATTCATCGTGGTAATTGGAATATTCAACACCGCCGTGCATGACACCCACAATCACATCGCATTCGGCATCATACAGTTTCTGGAAATTGGCTTTAAGTTTATCGTTGTTGCGCCACCAGTAGGTCAGGTACATGCCCACAAAACCGATCTTTTTGCCGTCTTTTTCGTAAATGTAAACATCGTTGGCATAATCGGTGGTGCCAAACCAGCCGACATTCAATGCTTCAAGCGTTTCAACGGTGGTACGGATGCCGCGGGAACCGTAATCTTCGGTGTGATTATTGGACAGATTAACGCATTCTACACTGCCGGCGGGCAGGATGTTGGCAAAAGCGGTGGGGGCACGGAAACAATAGGTTTTCTGCGCTTTATTGGCGGTATACTCATAAAAGACATTTTCCAGATTGGCGACGGTCAGGTCATCCTTGCCGACGATGTCCTGCACCAGCGCAAAGGGATAATCGTATCCGTACTGGTTGATATGATACACGAAAGAAGTATCTCTCTCCCAGAACTGATCTTCACTGCCTAACGTGCAGTCGCCCAGAAAAGTAACGGTCAGTGTGGAGGCGGCATCATCAACTGTGTATTCTTCCGCAACTGCAAATGAAAACAGTATACACATGCAAAGCAGCATAGCGGCAAGGACTTTCCAGATGTGCAATGATAACGCCTTCTTTCATATATAATCAGCTCATAATACCATTTTTTGAAATGCCTGTCAACGCAAAGCAGGGAGCAGGACACAAGTGTAAAAAATCGGGTTTAACTTGTCGGTTGTATTGCAAAAATATGATAAATCCGTTACAATATAGAAAGAATCCGGAAGGAGTGAATCAAGATGTTTGCAGATATGATCCAGAATCTGGCTGAGAATATGACGGATGTATTGGTATATACAGCTACTGCAGTAGTTTTTGTGATTGGTATGTTCAAGTGCGTGTTTCCGCTGCGCGCTCAGGCGCACCGGCTTCGCCGCGCAATTCGGGTATTGGAAACCATGCCGCCGCAGAATGGCGAAAGACCTGCCTGGCAGGATTCTGTATTTCTGGGAAAACGCATGCAGAATGCATGGCGCCGTTTCCTGCAGAATGCGGAGCAACTGGACGCCCGGGGTCTTGCCTGCAATCTGGATGACTATGTAAATGACGAAACGGTAATTTACAGCGTAGGTCATATTCAGCTGGGCGAAATGATTCCGTCTTTGCTGACCAGCCTGGGTATTCTTGGAACCTTTATCGGTTTGATTCGCGGTCTTGGCGGGCTGGATGTTTCCGATGCAGCCAAAACGATGGAATCTATTCCGGCCATGATTGGCGGTATGACGTTTGCTTTTTCTACATCTATTGTAGGTATTGCCTGTTCTCTTGTTTTTAATGTGTTCAACCGCATGGCTATCGGCAGCGCTGTTTCGGCTATTGACGAATTCCAGGAAGCTTTTCATGATCTGGTCATGCAGCGTCCTCTGGATGAAAGTGTAATGATGATCTGCCAGCAGCGGGATCGGGATGCAATGCTTCGCCGCATGTCCGGTGAAATGGCAAATCGTGTATCCGGCGGCATGCAGGAAGCGTTGGAACGCTCCCTGGTTCCCGTGACTCAGCAGATGACCCAGTTTATCATGGGGCAGACGCAGTCTCAGATCGATGGCGTGAATATGATTGCGCAGCAGTTTGTGGTTCAGATGAATCGCAGCCTTGGCAACCAATTGGTGCAGCTGGGCGAAACGCTTTCTGTGCTCAACCAGTCACAGCATGTGAACTATGAATCGCTGCAGGGCGCCATGAATGCTGCGGATCATCTGATGGACGGCATGGCGCATCTCCAGCGCACTACGGAAGAAATTATGACCCGTTTTGAAAGTTATATTGCATCCGTGGAAGAAACCAAACGCAGCAATGATGAATTCCTTGCCCATGGCGCGCAGGTGCTTAACGGCCTGATTGCCGGGAATGAAGAACAGTCTGCTTTGCTGGATAAAATCCGCAATCATCAGCGTGAACTGCAGGTGGATATGCGGGATTATGCAGAGTGGAGCAGCAGAGCGCTGCAGGCCGTGCAGGGGCAGAGTAAGGATATGACAGCGGTTACGCAGGAAATGAAAAAGAGTGCGGACATGCTGTCCGGCAGTTATGCCTCTTTTGTGCAGAATATCGGCAGCGGTCTCAATAAATCCGTTGGGCTTTTTGATGAAAATGTGGGCAGCGTAATGAACGTGCTCAACGAACGGCTTAAAGTGTTGAAACAGGCTGCCGAACTTCATCAGGAAAACGAAGAAAAAGGGCTGGTAGAAGAACTTTCCATTCTTCAGCGTACCATGACGGAGATTTCCGTGCAGCTGAAAACCATTGCTGAAGCATGCAAAAAAGAGGTGGCAAACGCATGAGCCGTCCTTTGCGAAAAACAGGCGCGCGGCAACCAAAAGGCGGAGATTCCGGAGGACACTGGATATCCTATTCGGATATGATGGCGTCCCTGCTGATGGTGTTTATTCTGGCTGTGTGCTACAGTGTGTACCAGTATTATAATATGCTGGATATCAAAACCCAGCAGCTCAATGAACAGAAGGCTGAACTGGATATAGCACAGATCACGCTGGTTCAGCGGGAAGAAGAATTGGAACAAGCTAATGTTACTTTGATGGGAAAACAGGAAGAACTGGCTGCCATTCAGATTCAGTTGAACGAACAGGAAGCGGACCTGTACGCAGCTCAGGATGCCTTGAAGACCAAGGAGGATGAGCAGGCTGCGCTGCAGCTGCAGCTGTCAGCTCAGGCGGATCAATTGGCAGAGCAGGCGGATAAACTGGCTGCGCTGCAGGTGGTTTTGCAGGCACAACAGGGGGAATTGGATTCTCAGCAGCAGAAAATTGATAATCTTGTGGGCGTGAGAACACAGATTATCGAAGAATTGAGCCTTGCGCTGACCCAGGCCAGCTTGAAAGCTACGGTGGATCCCGATACGGGCGATATTCTGCTGGACAGCGCCGTATTTTTTGAAACGAATTCTTCCAATATAAAAGACAGCGGCGAAATGCTGCTCCGTCAGTTTTTGCCTGTATACCTGAGCGTTCTTCTGCAGGAACGCTATCAGGATTATGTGGGCGAGATTATCATTGAAGGCCATACCGATACGGCGGGTACTTATATCAACAACCTGAAGCTTTCACAGGACCGTGCACTGAACGTGGCAACTTTTTGTTTGGAAATGCCCGGTCTTTCCGCTGCACAGACCTTGAAACTTCAGCAGATGATGACGGCAAAGGGACGCAGTTATTCCGATCCTGTGTATAATGCAGACGGATCTGTGAATATGGATGCTTCCCGACGCGTGGAATTCAAGTTCCGTCTGAAAGATGCGGAAATGATTGCGGAGATGAACAGGATTCTTTCTGAATAAGACGGGAGCGTATGCGTGTGAAAACATTGGCTGTGATCATCCTTGTGCTTGTGCTGGCCGTTTCCGGTATGCTGGGGTATGCACTTTTCAATACTGCATTGGTGGTGGAAGGGAAGGGCATGCAGACACTGTCTGCGCAAAGCCGTTATGAAGATTTTGCGGAACTGCAAAGAAATCTTGAATACGGAACAGCTGAAGCGACGGTATACGGCGAACAGTTGCTGCTTGATGCATCGGAGTACAATTTCTATATCTATACCCTCCGTCTTAAAAACCGCTGCCTGGTTCCGGCAGAAATGGTGGAGATGCAGGTGGTCGGAAAGGATGGGGATATATTGAGTTATGATGACGGAAATCAGGTCAATATTTCTCCTGGTGCTTTGCGTGATATTTGGTGCGTGCTGCTGACCCGCGGTACACCCACGCCGGTACGAGAGATTGTAATTACATACTATCTGTGGGGAAATCCCCAAACGGTGAAATATACATATGAATAAATGGATGATATTGCTGTTGGTTACGGCATTGTTTATGTCAGCTTATCCGGTGGGTTACGGAGAAGAAACCATGCCGGAACAAATGCAGATTCAGTCTGCGTATGATTTGCCGGAAGGGTTTGTCTATGTGCGGGATGTTATTCCTGATGTCATAGAAGAAATACGTTATGCCGGTACGCACAACTTTACCGGCAATGTGGTAGAAGGTTACGAAGCACCCTTCGCGATTATGACAAAGGAGGCGGCTGAAAAACTGGCCCTTGCTGCGGATGCACTGCGGCAGGAGGGTTACCGCATTAAGATTTTTGATGCATATCGTCCGCGCCGTGCTGTTGCACATTTTATTAGATGGTCTCAGCAGGAGGAAGATGGTCTGACTTCTGAGGAATTCTATCCTGACTTCAAGAAGCGCAGTTTATTGGTAGACCAGGGGTATATTGCCCGGAATTCAGCGCATACCCGCGGAAGCGCTGTGGATTTGACGCTGACGGATTTTAATGGGAATGAAGTGGATATGGGAACCTGCTTTGATTATTTCGGCGGACTGTCCTGGCATGGAGCGAAGAACATTACGGAAGAACAGGCACAGAATCGTTTACTGCTTAAGACTGCCATGGAAAAAGCAGGCTTCCGTCCGTTTGAGCAGGAATGGTGGCATTATAAACTTCGCGGTGAACCTTATCCGGAAACTTCATTTGATTTTGTTGTGCATTAATGCACCGATTACGCCTCCCGACATAGGATGAGTGTGAAGACGGTATGAATCGCTCTTCTGCCCGCAAGGGAATCCCAGTCAAGGAGGCGTTCTTATGTCCTTTTATTCCTACAAAAACGCCCATACCAATTGCTGCCCGGGTGCAGTCAATGCCAGCACTGCTCTGGATGGCATTCAGGAAAAGGTGTGCATTCAGGTCAAGCGCGTATATGACAGCTGCCTGCAGCAGAAACAGTTGACCAATGTGGATGTGACGATCACCAGTTATGCTCAGGTGGTGAATAACGGCTGCAGCTGTGCCTGCAATAATGGCAATGTGGAAACAAATCCGCCTACGTCAGCGCCTGTTCCTCCTATTACTTTTGAAAGCTGCCGTTCCAGCACAACAGATGTGGATGTCAATCATCTCAATGTAGAACGTTTGTGCGACCGTCCCTGCTTTGCCCGAGTGAGAGGAAGAGTGCATATTCCGATTGATATTCTGTTTACCGACAGCCGGTGTGTGGAATATATCGGCAAGGGCGTGATTACTGTCAATGAAGATGTCCTTCTTTCCGTACCGGACGAATCTATTGTTCCGTTTAGGCTGGAAGCCATGGCAAGCGCCGTATGCGTATCCGGTACATATATCGGAGATAATGTGTTCCGTATGACGGTTTGTGTTACTGTCATTCTGAAGGTTATTGCGAAAGTTGAAATGATGGTTCCCAGCTACGGCTTCTGCACTATCCCGCCTTGCGAAGAGTTTGCAGAAAACGTGTGTGATGAGTTCTTCTCGCTGCCTCTGTTTCCGCCTGCTTTGTGTGAAGATCAGAATGTGCAGGGTAATTGCGGATGCGGTCAAGGGTGCAATCAAGGATGTAATTCCGGAAATTGCGGTTGCAGAAGGAATGCTTTCTAAAGAAAAATCAGTCGAAAAATCCCCGGTTTTTGCAACCGGGGACATTTTCTTTCCCGGAATATACATGCATGCAAAAAAGTTGCATTTTTTTGCAAAAAACTTTCAAAAAAGGTGTTGACAAAGGAGGAGGGGGCGTGGTATTATAGCAAAGCGCTCTGAGGGACACGGTCCTGAGGGGAGCAAGAGAGGGAGGGAACTTCCTCACAGAATCTTGAAAACGATACAGAATTGAAGGAAAGAAACGACAGTCAATTCAGCTTGAGTTT
>JAFYLS010000102.1 GCA_017550035.1 Clostridia bacterium | reverse complement strand
CCCTTTGCCATGATGGGCAGGGTCTTGAGGAAAGTTTCGAAATTAGCAGCGAAATTGCTCAGATCCATTGTGCAATCCTCCTTACAGCATGGCCTGCACCAGCGACAGAATCAGGCCGCCGGCAATAACGGAAGCAATCTGACCGGACACATTGGCGCCGGCAGCGTGCATCAGCAGGAAGTTCTGGGGGTCTTCCTTCAGGCCCATCTTGTGCACCACGCGGGAAGACATGGGGAAGGCAGAAATACCGGCAGCGCCGATCATGGGGTTCATCTTTTCCTTCATGAACAGGTTCAGGAACTTGGCTACCAGCACACCGCCGAAGGTGTCGAAGATGAAGGCAACCAGACCCAGCGCCATGATCATCAGGGTTTCCAGAGCCAGGAAGTCGGCAGCGCGCATGTTGAAGGCAATGGTCAGACCCAGGAACAGGGTGATCAGGTTGGCCAGCACCTTCTGGGCGGTATCGCTCAGGGAGCCCAGCACGCCGCATTCACGCAGCAGGTTGCCGAACATGAGGAAGCCGACCAGCGCAACGGAAGCGGGAGCCACGAGGCCTGCCACGATGGTGACCAGAATGGGGAAGAGGATACGGGTGGATTTGCTCACCTGAGCAGGCTGATAAGGCATGCGGATGAGGCGTTCCTTGCGGGTGGTGACCAGTTTGATGCAGGCGGGCTGCACAACGGGCACCAGTGCCATGTAGCTGTAAGCGGCAACCGTGATGGCGCCGATGTACTTGCTGCCCAGCTGAGTGGCAACCACGATGGAGGTGGGGCCGTCGGCAGCACCGATGATGGCGATGGAAGCGGCGTCGCGCAGGTCAAAGCCCAGGAGAGAGGCCAGGGACAGCGTGAAGAAGATACCGAACTGGGCGGCAGCGCCGAACAGCAGCATCTTGGGGTTGGAAAGCAGGGGGCCAAAGTCGATCATGGCGCCGATGCCGATGAACAGCAGCAGGGGGAACAGTTCGTTGGCAATACCTGCATTGTACAGGATGCCAAGGATCTCGCGTGCGCCGTCAAAGGGCAGGTTCACCAGAATGGCGCCAAAGCCCATGGGCAGCAGCAGGGAAGGTTCCATGTCTTTCTTGATGGCCAGGAAAATCAGCACGCCGCCGATGACCCACATGACCATGTGCTGCCAGGAAAGAGCAGCAAAGTTGTCCAGGATAAAGTCCATGGTACATATCTCCTTTGTGCGTTTCTGCACGTATTCTGAGGGCTTGAAACAGAAAAACCATATTCCCTCAAATTCTTTAATTCGCTATTAAATAGGAAATTCCTTCCGGATGGTTTTGTTGTCCGGTCAATTATTTCTGTGTTCAAATGGGCATCAAATAAAAAACGCGGAAGTTTTTTTCTTCCGCGCTGTATGCTTTTGCAAGGGTTTGCAAGGGTTGAATCAGTTGAACAGATCCTTCAGTTTGTCCAGAAAATTCCGGCGGCCTTCATATTCCTTGCCGGTGGAGGCCATATCAAATTCCTTGAGCAGCTCTTTTTGCTTATCGCTGAGCCGGCGGGGGATTTCCACGTTCACCCGGAGGATCATATCGCCCCGATAGGTGGAGCGCAGCTGCTGCACGCCCTGCCCCTTCAAACGGAATTCGGTGCCCGTCTGGGTGCCTTCCGGAATGTGGAAGGAGGTTTTCTTGCCATCCAGCGTGGGCACATCAATATCCGCGCCCAGTGCGGCCTGCGTAAAGGAAATGGGCAGATCCAGGTACAGATTGGTGCCTTCGCGCTTGAACAGCTTGTGGGGCCTTACGGAAATTTGGATGTACAAATCGCCCGCAGGACCGCCGTTGCGGCCGGGTTCGCCCTGACCGTTCATCACAATGGTCTGGCCATTGTCGATACCGGCGGGAACCTTTACCGTGGCAGTGCGGCGCTTGCGCTGCTTGCCGGAGCCTCCGCAGGAAGAACACTTTTCCTGAATGATTTTGCCGGAACCTCCGCAGGTGGAGCAGGTGCGCACCGTGACCATGAAGCCACCGCCCACGCGCACCTGACCGGAACCCTTACAGGTGGGACAGGTCTGGGGCTGAGTGCCGGGCTTGGCGCCCGTGCCGTGGCAGGTTTCGCAGTGCTCGTCGCGGGTGAATTCAAAGGACTTTTCACAGCCAAAGGCAGCTTCTTCAAAGCTGATGCGCAGATCATAGCGCAAATCGTTGCCCTGCATGGGGGCATTGCGCCGCTGGGCGCCGCCGTAGCCGCCGCCGAAGAGCTGATCGAAAATATCGCCCATACCGCCCATGCCGCCGAAACCGCCAAAGTCAAACCCGCCGCCGAAACCGCCGTAGCCGCCGCCCGCACCCTGCATGGGGTCTTCGTGACCGAAACGGTCATAACGGGCGCGCTTGTCGGGATCAGACAGCACTTCGTTGGCTTCGTTCAGTTCCTTAAAACGGGCTTCCGCAGTTTTGTCGTCAGGGTGCAGGTCGGGGTGGCACTCCTTGGCCATTTTGCGGTAGGCCTTCTTAATTTCGTCCTGGGAAGCGTTTTTCTGCACACCCAGCACTTCGTAATAGTCGCGTTTCGTTGCCATGTTTTTATCAACTCACATTTTGTAGCTTTTCGTTACTGCCACGGAACATAAAACCGGTGGATGGTAGCAAGGTTGCCTTCTTCGTCAAAGGTGATATAGACATTGTTGCAGGTAAGGCCTACGGTAAATGCCTCATTTGCTTCTGTAAAGAGCATTTCTTCCGTCAGCTCCCGGGCAGTATGAACGACGGGGAGTTCCAATGGATTGCCGGTCTGATCGTCGATATAGTCAAGAAACAGCATGGATTCCCGGACCGGGCATTCTATTTCGGTCAGCGTGGACCAGACATAATCGCCATAGTGCTTTGTTCTGTAATTACCGTCCGCATCCATTACCAGGGAAACGAAATCCGGTTCATCGACTTCGTTAATGAAATAGGAACCCCATTCAACGGATTCTATTGTTTCAATCAGTACTTCCCGCCCGTTAGTATATATGATGTCACCTGCACGAAGTGCTTCTACAGCGTCGCAGGAGAAGATTTCCGGAAGGATCAATTCCACCGTCAGAGTGTTGCTCTCTTCATGATAGCCCAGAATGCGCGCATAAAAGGAGGCTTGCTTCTGTGCAACAGGTTCAATATCAACAGGTGTGATGGTCTGCGCTGAAGCGGCAGAACACATCAGCGTAAAGATGGCGGCGAAAAGAAGAATTCTGATTGAACATCGTTTCATGGGAACCATCCTTTACGGTTTTTTCGGAAGGAGGGAGGGGGAATCACCCTTTGGATTGCAAAGAGCAATTCCCCCTTAGAAAACATGATTTGTTATTGCACGCTGCCGTCGGCGTTGTAGGTGCCGTCAGCGTTCTGGGTGCCGGCTTCGGGGCCCTGCTGAGCGTCGCCGCCCTGCTGCTGGTAGAGCTTGCCGAAAATCTGGTACACCTTCTGGGTCATGGTTTCCATGGCAGCCTTGATTTCGGCAACGTTGTTGCCTTCGCGTACCTTCTTGAAGGCGTCAATTTCGGTCTGCACGGTGTTCTTGTCTTCTTCGGTCAGCTTATCGCCGTTGTCCTTCAGCTGCTTTTCCATTTCGTAAACCAGGCTGTCGGCACGGTTCAGGGTTTCGATTTCGTCCTTCTTCTGCTTGTCGGCTTCGGCGAACTGTTCGGCTTCCTTGACGCGCTGGTTGATTTCTTCTTCAGTCATGTTGGTGGAAGCGGTGATGGTCACCTTCTGTTCGTTGCCGGTGCCCAGGTCCTTGGCGGAAACGTTCACGATACCGTTGCGGTCGATGTTGAAGGTTACTTCAATCTGGGGCACGCCGCGGGGAGCAGCGGGAATGCCGGTCAGCTGGAAGCGGCCCAGGGTCTTGTTGTCATAAGCCATGGGACGTTCGCCCTGCAGCACATGGATTTCCACGGTGGTCTGGCCGTCAGCAGCGGTGGAGAACACCTGAGACTTGGTGGTGGGGATGGTGGTGTTGCGATCGATCAGCTTGGTGCAGATGTGGCCTTCGGTTTCGATGCCCAGAGAAAGGGGCGTCACGTCCAGCAGCAGCACGTCCTTCACTTCGCCGCCCAGCACGCCTGCCTGCACGGCAGCGCCCATGGCCACGCATTCGTCGGGGTTGATGCCCTTGAAGGGATCCTTGCCGGTCACCTTCTTCACGGCAGACTGCACAGCGGGGATACGGGTGGAACCGCCCACCAGGATCACCTTGTCAATCTGGTTGCAGTTCAGGCCGGCATCACGCAGCGCGTTCTGCATGGGCACGATGGTGCGTTCCACCAGATCGGCGGTCAGTTCGTCGAACTTGGCGCGGGTCAGCGTCAGATCCAGATGCTTGGGGCCGGTCATATCGGCGGTGATGAAGGGCAGGTTGACGTTGGTGCTCATGGCGCCGGACAGCTCGATCTTGGCCTTTTCGGCAGCTTCCTTCAGGCGCTGCAGAGCCATGCGGTCCTTGCGCAGGTCAATGCCGTTGTCCTTCTGGAAGGAATCGGCAATGTAGTTCATGACGCGGTCGTCAAAGTCGTCGCCGCCCAGACGGGTATCGCCGTTGGTGGCCAGCACTTCGAACACGCCGTCGCCGATTTCCAGAATGGAAACGTCGAAGGTGCCGCCGCCCAGGTCGTACACCAGAATCTTGTGGCTGTCTTCCTTGTCCAGACCATAGGCCAGAGAGGCAGCGGTGGGTTCGTTGATGATGCGCAGTACTTCCAGACCGGCGATGCGGCCGGCGTCCGTGGTGGCCTGGCGCTGAGAGTCGGAGAAGTAAGCGGGCACGGTGATAACAGCCTGAGTTACGGTTTCGCCCAGGTAAGCTTCGGCGTCAGCCTTCAGCTTCTGCAGCACCATGGCGGAAATTTCCTGAGGATTGTAGCCTTTGCCGTCGATGTCCACCTTGAAGGAGGTGCCCATGTGGCGCTTGATGGAAGCCACGGTACGGTCGGGGTTGGTGATGGCCTGACGCTTGGCGATCTGGCCAACCAGACGTTCGCCGTCCTTGGTGAAAGCCACCACGGAAGGAGTGGTGCGGCCGCCTTCGGGATTGGTGATAACGGTGGGTTCGCCGCCTTCCATGACGGCAACGCAGCTGTTGGTAGTACCAAGGTCAATACCGATGATCTTGCTCATTGTTTGTTCCTCCAGTTTCTTCTATCTGATATAGGTTGTGGTTGTGTTTATATTCATCCGCAAATGCGGAGAATTCGACTTCCATGACGTGGGACGGAGAAGTGTTTCAAGCCAACTGGGTCGAAATGGGCTGCCGGCACTGCCGGCTCGGGGGACGGAGAAGCGTTTTAAGTCAACCGGGTCGAAATGGGCTGCCGGCTCACTCTTCGACGACCTGCACCATGGCAAAGCGGAGCACGCTGTCGCCCAGCTTGTAGCCCTTCTGGAATACCTGAGAAACGGTGCCGGGTTCGCCCATTTCTTTGGGAGCGCGCATCACGGCGTTTTCCAGATTGGGGTCAAATGCTTCGCCCTTGCGGTCAATGACGGTGACGCCGCGCTTTTCCAGCACGTCCATCATCATCTTATAGGTCATCTGCACGCCTTCATGCAGCTTTTCGTCGGTGCTTTCGCTTTCCAGTGCGCGTTCCAGATTGTCGATGACGGGCAGGACCAGTTTGATCATGTCCTTGGCGCCGTCTTCATAGGCGTCTGCACGGACGGAAGCGTTGCGGCGGCGGAAGTTGTCGAAATCTGCCTGCACGCGCTGTGCCAGATTGAGGTATTCTTCAGCCTGTGCCTGCGCTTTTTCCAGTTCCTGCTGCATGGGATCCAGTTCCACGGTTTCTTCCGCGGTTTCCGCGGGCGTTTCGCCCTGCCCGTCTTCATCGGGGCGGAGCATTTTTTTCTTCAACATATCCAAGGGTGATTTTTCCTCCCGTAAGCGTGCGGCTTTTTTGCCTTTACGCATCATTGTTATCTCCCATCAGTTCGCTCAGTGCGCTGCCCACGGCATGCAGTGTGGAAAGGACTTTTCCGTAAGGCATGCGGGCGGGCCCGATGACACTGACCGTGCCCCACTGGGGGCCAACTTTGTATTTGGCGGCTGCCATGGCGCAGTCTTCCATGCCTTTCACGCCCAGTTCCGGACCGATGCGTACGGAAAGGGGTGCGTTGTCCCGGTTGAGCAGGGAAAGCAGCAGATCCTTCTCTTCCAGAGCGGACATGAAAGCGCGGGCCTTGCGGGCGTCCGCATATTCGGGGTAATTGAGAATGTTGTGGCTGCCGCCGATGGCCATGGTATCCGATCCCGTCTGGCGGGCCATCTGACTGGCCAGGTCCGCAATGCCCTGGCACACGCTGCCGTCTGCATCCATCAGGTGGGAATATTCCCTGAGCATCTCCTGAACTTCCCGCACCGTGCGGCCTGCAAGGCGCTGGGTCAGCATGCGGCTGATGGCATACAGGGCATCGGCGTCCAGAGACTGACTTACGCGGATCACGCTGTCGCGGATGATGCCGCCGTCGGTCACGATGACCAGAAGCGCCATGCCGCCCGGCATGGGCACCAATTGCAGACAGGAAATGCGCAATTCCAGCTGGCGGGGCATCATGACCAGCGCGGTGTAGTGGGTCAGTTCGCTCAGGGCCTGAGCGGCTGCGCCTACCACATCGTCCATCTGGCGGACACGGCTGAGCAGGTAGGTTTTGATGCTGTCGTGGTCCGTCTTTTCCACGCCCTGATTCAGCAGCGCATCCACATACAGGCGGTACGCCTTGTGACTGGGTACGCGGCCCGCGGATACATGGGGCTGCGCCAGATACCCCAGCGCTTCCAGTGCGCTCAGTTCGTTGCGGATGGTGGCGCTGGACAATGTGGGTTCGTACTTGCGGCAGATGGTGACGGAGCCTACCGGCATGGCAGTGAGAATATAATCGTGAATGACGGCGCGGAGAATGCGCTCCTTGCGGGCGTTGAGCAATTCTTCTTCCCTGCGCTGTGCGGAGGCACGGACGGCAGGATCAATGTCGGGCAAACGGTGGATCATACCGGGTCCTCCTTTTGTTGGTGTTTTAGCACTCGATGCTTAAGAGTGCTAACCACGGGCATAGAATAGCACATTCGCCCGGGGATGTCAAGGGGAAGCGGAAAAATAATTGCATCGCAAATGCGGCGGCAGCAGAAAACGGACTGTTCTTATTTTGTACAAAGCGGCTGAGCCATATTCTGACACCTTTCCAACCTTGTAAAAAGAAGCGCAATGGTGTATAATGCATATAATGGAGGGAGGAATACCCATGCAAGACCGTTTTGAAACCATGAAAATGCGCCCCCTGCCCGAAGGACGCGAAACGGCGGCGGATATTTTGGCGCATGTGTACAGCGCACTGCTGCGCAAGGGCTATGACCCCATTGAGCAGCTGGTGGGCTATGTGCTGACCGGCGATCCCACCTACATTACCAGCTTCGAAAATGCCCGCAGTCTGATCTGCCGTCTGGAACGGGATGAACTGCTGGACGAACTGGTGCGTTCTTACGTGAAGAATAATCTGGAGATGCGTGGATAATGGGCCGTATAGTTTGTCTGGATGTGGGCGATGTACGCATCGGCGTAGCTGTCAGTGATGCGCTGAGGATGATCGCCTCACCCTATACCGTGATCAAACGGGTGGGCTGGGGTCCGGATGTGAAGCAGATCAAAGCCATCTGCGATGAACAGCAGGCGGATTTTGTGCTTTGCGGTCTGCCCCGGAACATGGACGGCACCGAAGGCTTTCAGGCCGAAAAAGTGCGTCTGTTTGCCGCGCAGATCGAAAAAGCAGGTTTGGAAGTGCGCTTTGAAGATGAAAGGCTTTCCACCGTCAGCGCAGAACATGCGCTGATCGAAGGCGGCATGCACCGCATGGACCGTAAGGACCATGTGGATAAAGTGGCGGCTGCGGTGATTTTACAAGGATACCTTGACCGTAACTCGTAAAGACGAAAAGGGCTGTCTGGACCGCAACGCGTAAACGCTGTGCCGAATCTTTTCCGATAATGGCTTGACCTCAGGGTCAATCTCTTATAAAATGAAATGCAGCCGCAAGGCAAATTGAAGGAGGATCATTCCCATGACTGATATCGAAAAGAACGTTCCCGAAATGGAAGACAACATCATTGAGCTGACCGACGAAAACGGCGAAACCACCCAGTTTGAATATCTGGCCACCATCGAACATGAAGACAAGCTGTATGTGGCTCTGATGCTGCTGGAAGGCGCTGCCGATGAAGACGAAGAAGGCGAAGTGCTGATTCTGGAAATCGCCAAGGACGAAAACGGTGAAGACGTGTACGTCTCCGTGGAAGATGACGCTGTGAGCGAACAGGTCTTCAACAAGTTCCTGGCCATGATGGACGAGGAAGAGGACGCCGAATAATATGAGTGAGCATCTGATCGGCGCGCGGGTGGAACTGAGTACTCCCGAAGGGGAAGTGTATCGCTTCTGCGTCCGTTCGCTGCAAAGCTACGCCTGTGAAACCTATGCCGTACTGGAAGAGGAAAAACAGGATGGCCAGCTGCTCGTCACCCATGTGGAAACGGACGCGCTTGGCGCGCCCGTTTTTGTTGTGGTGGGCGAGGAGGATATCATCACCGCCGTGCTGGAAAAGCAGGTGGCCGAAACCATCATGCAGTCCCTGAAGGACGTTGAGGATACCGACGAAGAATAAGCGCAAGAGGAAGAATGAATCATGTATCAGGGTGAAAAAGTGCGTCTCCGGGCGCTGGATAACGGCGACCTGATGGCGTCTCTGGATTATGTGAACGATTTTGAAACCATGCGCGGCGTGACCAACGGACTGATTCTGCCTTCTACGGTGGAGGATGAAGCCCGCTTCTTTTCCGCCCAGAGCCGCAGCAACCGGGGTGAATACCAGTTTGCCGTGGAAACGCTGGAAACGCGCCGCTTTATCGGCCGCTGCGGGTTCACCCAGGTGGACTGGAAAAACCGTCTGGCCGAGCTGGCCATTCTGATTGGCGAAACGAGCAACCGGGGCAAAGGCTTTGGCACCGATGCGGTGAAAACGCTGTGCCGCTTTGGCTTTATGGAGATGGGCCTGCACAAGATCACCGTCAAGGTGTTTGCCTTCAACACGGCTGCCATCCGCTGCTATGAAAAGTGCGGCTTTGTGCGGGAAGGTCTGCTCCGGAAGGAATACTTCCGGGAAGGCAAGTTCCACGATGTGATCGTGATGGGACTGCTGAATGAATAATCAATAACAGGAAAGCAGCACTTATGTGCTGCTTTCTTTTTTGTTGGGGCAGTATACGCATATGGGAATATTCCTTTGTTTACATTGGCGAATGACATGGGCGGTGCCATGCGAATGCCCATCCCAGAAAGCAAGAACCAGGTCTGCAGCGGCAATAATGTCCAGATTCCGTATCAAGGGGGCTTTTTTGCCGTATCGTGCGTAGTCCGGTAGTATTTCCAGAAAAGGAATGTGATGTTCTTCTGCATATCGTTTTGCACACAGGTCTATTCCCCGGGCGCCGCCCGATACGATTTGCTTCGTTTGAGAAGGAAGATACAATTCCAAATCATTGACGAACAGCGAGCGTGAACCTATCACTGCGACGCGTATAGCAAACACCTTCTTCATGTGGAAATGATGAACCCATTGTGGGTTCATATTTACCATTTTAGCACATCATGAACCTAAAATAAAGCCATAATAGGTTCGTGTGAGGGATGCGTGTGAAGAAGAATGAGAAGCATTTGTCTCTTCGAATTGATGAAGGACTGCTGCGTAAGTTTGAACAGGTTGCCAAGTATGATGATCGTTCCATGAACTGGCTGCTGCTTGCGCTTATCCGGAAGTGCGTGGAAAATTTTGAGGCGGAGCATGGCCCGCTGGAAACGGAACAGCGTGTGGATTGAATGACAAGAAACAACCCCCTCTGTGTGTACAGAGGGGGATTTTACATTTTCTGATGAAATTACAGTTTCATTCGGAACTTGTTTGAAAAGCACGCCACCCCGGACGAATGGGATAGGGTGCAGGGACTTTAAGTCCCTGCCAGGGGTTGCAAGGGAACTGCGTCCCCTTATCCCTCGAAGCCGACCAGCAGGCCGCCGATCTCAGCATAAAAACTGCACAGACCGCCGCAGGGACGGATTTCGATAGAGGAATGGGGGAACTTTTCGCGGATCATGCCGGCCAGTGCCTTGGCAGACAGTTCGTTCTGGCAGTGGGCAATGCGCATTTTGCCGCCTTCATAGCCGCGCTTGAGCATTTCGCTGAGCAGAGCGCTGAGGGCTTTCTTTTCGCCGCGCACTTTGTGCAGGGGCTGCAGGG
>JAFYLS010000101.1 GCA_017550035.1 Clostridia bacterium | reverse complement strand
TCGGCTGGCCCTGCCTGTATAAGGCCAAGTATTCCGAAGGCGTCTATGTGGAAATGACCGCCGAATGCGAAGCCATGATGGACGGAAACCGCGCCATTCTGACGCTGAACGAAATTTCCAGCGACAAGGGCAAGAAACCCAAAGAAGATCTGATGATCTTCGGTTAAGTCAAGCAAAAAACACCTCCGATTGTTTTTTCGGGGGTGTTTTGTTTATTTTTTATTTGTGTTTTTGTCTGTCTTTATCTGTCTTGTTATCCTGCAAATTCCGGGTTGGCAAAGCGTACTTCGTAATACCTGTTTAGGGTGCGGAAGGCTTTTTCCACCTGTTCGGGAATATCCTCATGGGCGATGAAGTTTTTGCCCCTGGGGCCGTAGCCCTGTTCATCGTCCCGCAGCCTTGCAATTTCCCCAAGGAGCAAGGTGATGTAGTGATCGATACCCCACATGCCGGGGATGGCCTGCGTATAGGAAAGGTCTTCCTTCACCTGCGCTTCGTAGCAGGAAAAGTGGATGATCTGTGTATTCGGCGCGAATTTGCGCAGCGTTGCGCCCATGCGCCGCTGCATGGAGCCGTCCTGGGTGAGGATCATGCTTTCATGGGGGATCTTTTCTTTTTCCAGCAGCAAAAGCAGGTGGGTGATGTTGTTGCCGCAGTTGGTGGACGCTGTTTCCAGAAAATCTGCCTGCACACCGTAACGGCATTGCAGATAGCATTGGAAAATTTCTGCTTCCTGCATGGCGGACGTATCCAGGTGGGGGAGGAACGGCTGCATCTTCTCCCGGAGCACGGGGGTGGTGTGGCCTGCGCCGCCCACGATGATATAGCGTTTTGCCACGTCCTCATGGATGGCTTTTGCCAGCACGTCGCCGCCTGCCATAATGCTGCCGCCAAAGAGCACCATTACATCCGCCTTGGGAAAACCAAAGCGGCTTTGCAGGGCGCTTTGGGTCAGCACAGGCACATCCCGTATATTGAGAAACCGGCTCAAAATGTTGATGCTTTCTGCTGCGGTCATGAAATAATCACCTCTGTGGATATTGTAACAGCCTGTCTGAACGCTGTCAATCGTTCTTGACAGGGGCAACGGCGCAAGAGTACAATGAGTACAGAAATTAATGCATTACAGGAGGGTTTCCTGATGAATATCACGGGTATGTGGATGTGGCCCTACAGCGTACGAACCCGCGGCGCCGCAAAAACGGTGGAAAACTGTGTGAGAGCCGGCGTGACGGATATTTATTTTCTGACCAAAGGGTTGGAAGGCACTACGGCATACCATGGCAGCATGGCGCCTTATGACTGTGAACGGGATCTTTTGCAGGAGCTGATCACGGCTGCCCATCAAAATGGCATCCGGGTCCATGCCTGGTTTACCTCTGCCTGTGACGATCATTACAAACATCTGCATCCCGAAAGCGGCCGCTGCCACCTGTACCGGGGTAAGGACCGGGAACTGATCTCCCTGCGGGATGAAGGGTATCTTTCCTATATGAAGGATATTGTCCGGGACGTGTGCAGACGGTATGACGTGGACGGCCTGCATCTGGACTATATTCGCTACAACCACATGCTTTACGGTTGGGATGAACAGGACCTTGCGCGGTATGAAAAGGCCGGGGCGGATGCGGAACCCCTGAAAGCGTGGATGCACAAGGCTTTTGAAAGCGAAGAAAGGAACCTGGAACCGCTGCTTGATGCGTACCGGGCAGGGGATAAGGACCTGCGCGCCTTTGCTGCTGTCCGCAGGCAGGATGTGCGGCATTTTGCCAAGACCATGTGCGATATTGCCCGGGAAGAAAAGCCCGGCATCATCCTTTCTGCCGCTTTGATGCCCGAAGGCGCCTATGAAGACTCCGCCTATGCCGACCTCCATTACGGGCAGAGCTACGAAGATGCGGCGAAGCTGTATGATTTTGCGCTGCCGATGGCGTATTCAAAAGCCTATGAGAAGGACAGCGCATGGGTGCGGTATGTGGCACAAAGAACGCTTTCCTTTGGCCTGAAAACGGTGATGGGGCTTCATGCCTATGAAGACGGCACCGGGTTGCAGCTGGATGCGGATATGGATGCGCTTCGGGATGTGCCTGTGCAGGGAATCTGCCTGTTCAGGGAAGGCGCATCGGTGATGGCCTTTGAGGAAAACGGCGCGGTGCGGCTTTTGAACCTGCTGCCGGATCGTGTTACCCGGGTCATTCTGATGGGGGATGAAGCGGAAACGGATATCCCGGTGTGCGCAGAACCAAACCGGGAAACAGAAGTGCCCGCATCCTTCCCGGTACGCCATTTGCGCGTGTTTGTGCAGGAAAAAGAAGTGAGCGTCTGGTTTGTGAGAAAAGCAAAATAAACAGAAAAGAGGCGGCAAAGACCGTCTCTTTTTGTGTGGAAGGGATCATGCTGCATTGTATACACTGGGGATGGATGAATTGGAGAAGAAAAAGACAAAAAGAAGGGTACATGCCCCGGGGATATTCGGCAAAAACCTTGCTTTTCAGTGGAATTCCGTTTATAATATTTTTGGGTATGAGGAGGAAATGGCCTTGTATTCCGACAAGAAACGAAAACAAGCGACCTTTGATTTTGCCGAAGAATACGGCATGAAGAAAGGAAGAAATGTATGACGTTCTTTGATGTGCTGACGATGATCGGCGGCATGAGCCTGTTCCTTTTTGGTATGAACGTAATGGGCGATGCTCTGGAACGCCGCGCCGGCAACAGCCTGCGCACCCTGCTTGGCAAACTGACTACCAACCGTCTGCTGGGCCTGTTTACCGGCCTTGCTGTGACGGGCATTATTCAGTCCTCCGCAGCCACCACCGTTATGGTGGTCGGCTTTGTTAACTCTTCTCTGATGACCCTGGGTCAGGCCATCAACGTGATCATGGGTGCCAACATCGGTACCACGGTGACGGCATGGCTGTTGTCCCTGACCGGTATCAGCAGCGATAATCTGCTGATGCAGATGCTCAAACCCACCTCTTTCACCCCCATTCTGGGCCTGATCGGCGTGGGTTACATGATGCTGTGCAAGGATGAAAAGCGCAAGCAGACCGGCTACATCCTGCTGGGCTTTACCGCTTTGATGCTGGGTATGGATATCATGACCGGCGCCCTGAAGGGACTGGCCGACGTGCCTGCCTTCCGTCAGCTGTTTATGATGTTCACCAACCCTGTGCTGGGCGTGCTGGCCGGCGCACTGTTGACGGCTGCCATTCAGTCTTCCTCTGCTGCGGTGGGTGTGCTGCAGGCCCTGTCCATGACCGGTCAGGTCACCTTCGGCAGCGCCATTCCCATCATCATGGGTCAGAATATCGGTACCTGTATCACGGCGCTTATTTCTTCCGTGGGTACCAGCAAAAACGCCAAGCGCGCCGCGCTGGTCCACCTGTGCTTCAACGTGATCGGTACGGTTCTGTGCCTGGCACTGTATTATGTAGTGAAGTGGGTCTTTGATCCTGTGCTGCTGCGTACAGCTACCACCCCTTTTACCATCGCTATTGCCCACAGCTGCTTCAACGTGTTCTGCACCGCTGTGCTGTTCCCCATGGCGGGTCTTCTGGAAAAGCTGGTTTGCACCCTGGTGCCCGACGCCAAGAAGCCTGAAGCTGTGACCGAACTGGACGCCCGTCTGCTCAATACCCCCGCGCTGGCGCTGGAACGGTGCCATGTGCTGGCTGTGGATATGGGCAATACGGCCATCGACGCCATGAAGGATGCGCTGCAGTGCCTGAGCCATTATGACGAAGAAACCGCGCAGTCCATTCATGAGGCGGAAGATAAGACCGACCATTATGAGGACTTGCTGGGTACCTATCTGGTCAAGCTTTCCAGCCGACAGATCGGTGAAAACGAAAGTGAAGAAGCCGCAAAGCTCCTGAAGGTGATCGGCGATTTCGAACGTATTTCCGACCATGCCGTGAACATTCTGGAAAGCGCCGAAGAAATGCAGGAAAAGAATCTGCAGTTCTCCGAAAAGGCGCAGCACGAGCTGGCTGTGTTCATCGGCGCGCTGACCGAAACGCTGGATCAGGCCCGTTACTCTTTTGTGGAAGACGATCTGCAGGCTGCTTTCAAGGTTGAACCCCTGGAAGAAGTGATCGATAACCTGAAGGAAAAACTGCGCAAGCGCCACATCAAGCGCCTGCAGCAGGGCGAATGCTCCATCGACGTGGGCTTTGTGTGGACCGACCTGCTCACCAACTTTGAACGCACTTCCGACCATTGCTCCAACATTGCCGGCTG
>JAFYLS010000100.1 GCA_017550035.1 Clostridia bacterium | reverse complement strand
TGACGGCGGCGACCTGGGCCACATCTATCACATGCGCTCCTACGGCTTCCGCCGCCGCAACCGTCCCTTCGTAGACGGCTACGCCACCAAGGAATTCGTAAACGATACCACCTCCGGCGGCGGCGCGCTGTTTGATATGGGCGTGTACCACATCACCCAGCTGCTGTACCTGCTCAATATTCCCAAATTGCAGCGCGTGACCGGCCACACCTATGCGGAAATCGCCATGGATGAAGGCCGCCGTCAGGAAAGCGGCTTCAACGTGGAAGAACTGGGCGTGGCACTGGCCACCTACGAAGGCGGCCTTTCCATGGACTTCATCGAAAGCTGGGCTATCCACGGCAAGCCCTTCCCCGGCAGCACCATTTACGGCAGCGAAGGCGGCCTGACGCTGAACCCCTTCTGCTTCCACAGCCGCAAGTACAACATGGAACTGGATACTACGGTGGACCTTGCTCAAATGGATTATCTGGACCACACCGTGTACGCCAACACCGCGTTCTATGACAACAGCCAGCATCACTGGATCCATGCGCTGCTGGGCGACTGCGAACTGCTGCCCACCGCCAAGATCGCACTGGAAACCAGCCGCGTACAGGAAGGCATCAACCTTTCCCAGAAGCTGGGCCGCGAAATCTGGGCCGACGAAATCGAAAAGCTGTCCGTCAGCAAGAACCTGGAGATCCCCAATCTGAAGTAATTTTCCAAGCATCGGACATTTTCTCAGAAAAATAATCCGACAACGACAAAAAACGAGCATCCGGCTATATGCCGGGTGCTCGTTTGCGTTCAAGGATCACTTTTCCTTTTCCCGCTCTGTTTTCCGAACCAATTCCCAAAGCGGCTCCTTCTGCGCCATGCCGAAAAGCAATATCTTCCAAAGGTCTTCCACCGCATCCGGGCCATAGCTTTGCATATAGGAGATATGCATCTGCATCGCCCCGTAAAAGATCAAATCATACGCTTCTCTTGAAATCTCACGCTCTCCAAAGTATCCCCGCAAAAAGCTTTGTGCCAGATCAAAGCGGTAATCCATCTTTCCCGTACCGTGATCAAAATGCACAAACTGCATGATGAACGGCCAGCCGATATCCAGATACCGGCTTCCGATTCCCGCATCGTCCAGATCAATGAACATGACCTTGCCGTCCTGCCTGAGCACGGTATTATGGGGGCCGATATCCGTATGCACAAAGCACCGGTCCAGCTTTTCAAAATCGGGAATTTCATTCAGGATCGCATCATATTCCTTTACAAAACTGCGGTCTCTGAACCAGGTGTAAAAGCGTGCTTTGCTCTGTGGATCAGGCGATTTAACATCATAGCCCTGCAGGCTGTGCAGCTTTCTTGCCGCCTGTCCGATTTTGTATTCATCTTCCGTGGTTTCTTCCATCTGTCTTCCGTCAATGAATTCCACAAGGTAAAACCAGTATCCATGATCGCTGATATAGCATGCCCCGGTTTTCGTGGGATACAGCCTGGGCGCCATTTTATGCTGATTGCCTAAAAACAGATGCGCGTTCACATTGCTCTTCACCGTATTTTCCAAAACGCTGCACGGCTGCCCTTTCAGAATGTAATCCTGTAAGCGGGTATGGATTCTGAACGTTAGCCTCGGGGAATCCGCGTGAAACTGCCCGATGATTTGGGGATACGCCAGATCCCAGTTTTTCAAGACCTGTTCTATCATCGCAGTACGATCGATCTCCATACCTTTTCTCCTTTGGCCTGTTCCAATTCCGGCATCAGTCCCGAACTACGGAACGCTTTTCGATCAACGCCATCAAATCCTGCGCTTCCTCCACAGTGGTTACATCGGCGATCAAAAGATGCAGACCCCGGCTGGACAAATTGTCCAGCAGCACAGGCACCTCATCCGCAGACGGGATGAGGATCAAATTTTTGCCTGCCTGCTGAATTTTCTTCAGCACAGGAATGAACTGGGAGGGTTTAGGCTGCCCCGCCACATGGGTCCACTGGATGGCGCGGAGCTTTTTGATGGACAGCAGCGCATCCAGATGACGAATTTGCTCCTGCCCGTCCAAGTGATACACGGGATAATCCAGGAAAGAGCTCAGTTCTTCCAGTTCGGGCATGGCATAGCGGTTGAACATATCCTGCGAGATCATGACGCTCAGGTCGCACTGCATCTGCGCCATGCGCTTGGGCGCCCACAGCTGCATCCAGCTTTGCACCGACCCTTCGTTGTTTTCATAGGTCAGGGTGAAGAGTTCTTCCTGAGTCTGCTTGTAGATATCAACCAGCCGCCGCACGGCATCTTCCACAAATTCCGGTTCGGACAGCATGTCCATCATCAGATTTTCCGACCCGCGGATGGCAGCCAGCGCATCCAGCATGCCGCAGTTGTCCGAAACGGAAACGGGATAATCGCCTTTGGAAAGGCGGGTCAGTTCCCGGATGGCCTGCTTCTGCTTTTCGAAGGGTTCGGGATGGGTGTAGCCGATGCGCGATGCATCCGGCTCATCCTCCATCCAGGGATCAAACCAGGTGGTTTCCGGTGTACGGGTGGGCTTGCAGCCGGTGTATTCCGCTACCCCCGCCGTGCCGAAATAGGGGAACAGGCAGGGGAAGGCTTCGCCCACACAGGCCAGGTGCTCAAACCCCGCCCGCGCCCGCTCGGATGCCGTTTTCGTGTCATAATAGTGATGCCCGCCCATACCCACATATCCGGGTAAAGGAATGCGCATGGATACGCAGCAGCGGTCCATCTTTTCCCGCTCCCAGTAACCCAGCATACGCTCTTTCACTTTTTCCCAGTTGGGCTGACCGATCATGGCTGTACTCCTTTTTCCGACTTTTTTCTTCGCTTATCTCTTACTTTCCCAGAGACAGCGTATCGTACATCTGGTCAAACAGCACGCTGCCCGCATCGCTTTCGTGCACCCAGTAGAAAGCGCCGGCCATGTTGTGTTTCAGCGCGTATTCGCACTTGAGGCGCACGGAAAGGGGGTCATCGTAGGAAATGAAGGTGCTGCCGTTATACAGGTAGGGCGCACAGGCGTCCTCATCCCAGTATTTCACATAGTCCATCTGTTTTTCGTACTTGAGGGCAATTTCGGTGTAGGAAGGGCCGAACATATTTTTCCAGGGCGTGGGCTGATAGACGCCGTGGTTCACATCCGGCACATTGTCCCAGCGGTGGGAATAGAAGGCGCAGCCTATGAGGATCTTTTCAATGGGCACACCCGCTTCCACCATGATGCGGATATTGTGATCCGCGCTCTGGATGCGGGGACAGCCGGGGAACTTGCTTTCGTACAGGTGCGTGTGATGCCCTGCGATCGTGGAATCCGTATTGCTGTCGTAGGTCATCAGGTTGACAAAATCCAGATATTCGTGGCTCTTCCCGATCTCGGTGCGGTTCAGATACCATTCCCCCGCCCCGGCCGCCGTGGTCAGCCAGTACTTTTTGCCCGTCACGGCGCCAAGTGCATCCAGCTTGCGGCGGTAGTCCCGGAACAAAGCGGTATGCTGGTATTTTTCCTCGATGATGCCCGTATCGCCGGGGAATTCCCAGTCACAGTCAATGCCGTCCAGATCGTATTCCCGCACAAGGCGCAATGTGCTTTCGGTCAATTTATCCAGTCCTTCCGGCGTGCTGGTTGCTTCGCCGTGCCCCCGGTCGCCGCCGCCCCCGGTGGAAACCAGAATGGCGAGCCTGGGATTCGCCCGGCGGATACGCGCAATTTCATGCAGCTGCCGATCGTTCAGCTCCATAAAGGTTTCGCCGTCCTTCATGGGCGCAAAGGCCAGATTGAGATGGGTCAGCTTCTTGGCCTGGGTGTCGGTGACCGACGTAATGCCCCGAAGCGTCACATAGCCTACAAAATATTTGTTCATCAAAATGCTCCCTTCATGCGCCGCATGGCATTGGTATAAACACATTGGCAGATCGTATTTGTATCGAATTTCTCTGCGCTCATTATAGCAGAAAGCATTCCTTCCATGCAAGCCAAACAAAAAGGCACCTGCAAAAACAAGTGCCTTTTTCTGATTTCCCCTTTTACCAGTTCACCTGCCAGCGCTTGCTGTAATCGGTGCGGCCTTCGGTGTTTTCTTCGGTATCCTTGAGAGCGGACTGGGCAATTTTTTCGCCCAGCAGTTTATCAAAGAGTTCGGCGTCCGGAGGCAGCTCGATCCAGCCGTTGCCCGTCCACTGAGAAAGGTACGCGGCATTGGAGATGGCCAGTTCGTTCAAGGCATCGCGGCCGGGAGAGATGAGCGCTTCCCCGTGGAGGATGGCGTTGGTCCAGTTCTGCAAAATGGCAGGATGGGCCTTTTCGGGTTCGGAGGTATCCGTTTCCTCGTAATAATCGTAGGGAATCTGCACGAAGCTTTCCTTGGAGGTAAAGCAGAATTCCCGCTCGGGCATCTTCAGTTTCCACCATTTCAGCGTGCCGTTTTCCAGCAGCAGCTTGCCCAGATCGCCGTCGATTTCCAGACGGTTGGTGCCGGGGGCTTCGCCGGTGGAGGTGAGGAATGCGCCGGTGGCGCCGTTTGCATAGCGGGTCAGGATGGTGGCTTCGTCTTCCACCTCAATGCGGTGGTAGCGGCCCACGGCGCAGTTGCACTGCACAGCCTCGGGCATGCCGCACATCCACTGCCACAAATCCAGGTTATGGGGGGCCTGGTTCAGCAGCACGCCGCCGCCCTCGCCCTTCCAGGTGGCGCGCCAGGTGCCGGAATCGTAGTAATACTGGGTGCGGTACCAGTTGGTAATGATCCAGACAGAGCGCTTGAGTTCGCCCAATTGGCCGCTCTGGATGATCTCCTTCGCCTTGCGGAACAAGGGATGGGTGCGCCAGTTGAGCATCACGGCAAACTTCTTGTCCGTGGTGTCTGCAAAATCGCACAGGGCGCGGGCCTTCGAAAGCGTCACGTCAATGGGCTTTTCCACCAGCACATGCATATCGTGTTTAAGCACCTGCATGGCAATATCGCTGTGGGAAGGATGGGGCACGGCCACGATGGCGGCGTCCAGATTGCCGACCTGCAGCATGTCCTCAAGACAGGCGTAGACAGGCACGCCGGGATAGGCTTCCCGGCAGTACTGCTGACGGGCCGGGGAAATATCGCACAGCGCACCGAGTTTCAGCCCTTCAATATTGCCGCTGTATATGCAGTGAGCATGGGCAGAACCCATGTTGCCCACGCCGATAATGCCTACACGCACCTGATTCATGTTCATTCCTCCGTGTTATGAGAAAGTGCATTCAAAAGAATCTTACGCGTGTCTATCATATCACAAATGCCCGCTGTATTCAACACTGCGCCATGATTCTTCATTCGCATTATTCTCCGAAATTTACGGATTGAATTTGCCGCTTAAATCGACTATAATCAACCTGACTAAAACAGGAAAAAGCGGCGCTGCCGCACAGCAAAAGCAAACTTCCAGCCAAGGAGGAAAAACATGAACAATTATTTTGTCTGGGTCGATATGGGTGCAAACCGGAAACTGATCACCAACCCTGCTCTTTTTGCAGAAGTTCTGGACAAGTGCGTGGCATGCGGTTTTGATTCCGTGACCATGGGCGTAAAGAACACGGCCGGCTTTGTGCTCCATCCCAGCCACTATGCACCCCACATTGCCCATTACAGCGATGACTTTGAGGAAAAAGATTATCTGAAGCAGTGCATTGACGTCGTTCATGAAAAGGGCCTGAAATTCTATGCCGCCCCCGACGTATTCACCGAAGGCAACAAGAAAAAACCCCACCCCCTGATGAAGGGGCTCACCCAGCCCGGCTGGGCATGCGACGTGTACGGTCTGGATGAAAACGATGAACCCGTGGTGCAGAGCAGTCTCAGCGAAAAGCCCCTGCAGGTCATCGGCTCCATTGACGACTTCGGCGAAATTTTCGTGAACCCCGCCAATGACGAAGTGGTTGAATACGAGCTTGCCATCATCGAAGAGATCATCAACAACTACGACGTGGACGGCATTGCTCTGGACCGCGTGCGCTACGTAGGCATCTCCTCCGATTTCAGCCCCCTTTCCATCAACAAGTGGAAGCAAATGAACGGTATCGAAGGCGATATTGACCTTGCCGACATCTACCGCCCGGTCAAGAAGGACGGCAAGATGGACATCGAATACGGCAAGTACTTCAGCTCCTTCAACACCTTCCGCGCCCAGATGATCCACGATTTCATTGTGAAGGTGCGTCAGGTGGTGGACAACGCCAACAAAAAGGTGGAATTCATCGACTACACCGGCTCCTGGTACCCGCTCTACTATCTGATGGCTGCCAACTGGGCATCTCCCGACCACATTGAAGAAAACTACCCCGCTACCGACGGCAGGGAATACGCCAAAACGGGCTACATCCGCCATGTGGACCGCATCATGTCCGGCTTCTACTATGAAGACGTGGAAATTCGCGAGGCGGAAGAACACAACCAGCCCGCCTACTGGTACAGCGTGGAAGGCTCCGGCGTGATCGCCGATAAAGTGATCCGCGGCGAAAGACCCATCCTGGGCAGCTTGTTCCTGGACCAGTACAAAAATGACCCCAGAAACATCCAGCGCGCTGTGGATATGTGCTTCAAAAAGTCTCAGGGCTGCATGATCTTCGACCTGTGCTACCTGGTGCGCAACGACTGGTTCCAGTACGCCAAGCGCCCTCAGGAGTAAAAGCCGCTTCTGTCAGCCATGGCCTGAAGATGCATAAATGCATCCCAACACCATTGCAGGAAAGGTACCCCCATGAAGGAAGAATGTCTGATCTGTAAAGCGCCGCTTAATTACCTCACACAGGATGAAATGATGGAATGTGTGATCTGCCACAAGACCGAGATGAGCAAAACCCGCTGCATCCGCGGCCATTATGTATGCAGTGCATGCCATACCCAGGGAATGGACAGCATTTTCGGGGTTTGCCTTCAGGAAACCTCCGCCAATCCCCTTGCCATTCTTGAAAAAATGATGGCCATGCCCTTTTGCCACATGCACGGCCCGGAGCACCATGTTATGGTGGGCGCAGCGCTGCTGACAGCTTATCACAACGCCGGCGGCGAACTGAATCTTGAGCAGGCGCTGCACGAAATATACCGGCGCGGAAAAGCCGTGCCCGGCGGCGCCTGCGGGTTCTGGGGTGCCTGCGGCGCGGGCATCAGCGCAGGGCAGTTCATGGCCATCGCCACGGCATCAACGCCCCTTGCCGCAGCGCCCTGGTCCCTGAGCAACCAGATGACCGCAAAAGCGCTGGACAGCATTGGCAAAAACGGCGGTCCCCGCTGCTGCAAGCGGGATTCCTACCTTTCCATTCTCGCCGCCATTGATTTTGCCGCCGAGCATCTGGGCGTGACCATGGAAAAGGACATGCCCGAATGTACACGGAGCCATATGAACAACCAGTGCATCCGCACCCGGTGCCCGTTCTTTCATGAAAATCCAGCACTTCTGCGATAGCAGGCACAGAAAAAGCACTTGCCAAATGCAAGTGCTTTTTTGATGGAAAATGCATGGAGCATCCTGCCAAACCAAGCGCCGATTACTCCTCTTCGTCATCAAACGCCTGTTCAAGCATGCCGTCTTCATCCAGAAACACGGTGTCCCCCACCGAAAACTGTTCCGTCTCCATGATTCCGCCGGGCGTTGCAATTTCTTTTGTTTCTCCGGATTTACCTTCGATGACAATCACATACTCCTGATTCTCTTTGGGAAGGATTTCTTTGATAGTATATCCTTCTTTCTCCATTTGTTCGTTGACCAGCTTATCTTTCCGGGACCCAAACGCAAAGCCGATGAGCATGCCCAGGCAAAGCCCCATCGCCACACCCATGGCCATATGATCAAACAAAAGACCCCAGGACGCCCCGATTGCCATGCCGAAACACATGCCCATGGTCATGCCCAGATTGGTATTTTTGTTCGTACTTTTCTTCGCCGTTTCGTTCGTATCCTCAGAGGTATTCCCGTTGATTTCTTTATTGATATCCTTCATATCCGCACCTCACCAAATCGGTTATCACGCTTACAAAGCATTCCTGGGGCAATTCTTCACACACTCAAAACAGAGAATACATTCCGTTCCGTTCTTTCTTTTTCTGGAATTATCCGTTACATCCACGTCCATGGGGCATACCCGTTTGCACTTTCCGCAGGATACGCATTTGTTCGTATCGCATTGGATTCTCAGCAGGGCAAAATAGCTCATAGGCTTCAGGAATACCGTAATGGGGCAAATGTATTTGCAAAACGCCCTGTTGTCCTTGAAAAGAACGGCAAGGGCGATCCCCACCGCGTAATACAGCACATTCCCCACGATAAACGCCCAGAACATGATTTTTTCCATGTTGCCTGCGCGCGCCAGGAAAAGCGCGGCCACAAAAATCAGCGATGCCGCAAAAACAACGTACCGAATCCAGCCGATTTTCTTTCTGGGCTGCCCGGGCACTTTATAAGGAAGAAAATCCAGCACCATGGCAGTCCAGCAGGCATAGCCGCACCAGCCTCTGCCAAAGATGAGGGGCCCGAATATTTTTGCAACCGCATAATGGATGGTCGCCGCTTCAAACACGCCTGTAAACAGATAATACCAGAATCCCTCGATCTGCATATTTTCGTTGCAGGCCAACCCCAGATAAAGCAGCATGTACATGCCAACCAGCAGCTGCGTCACGCGCCGCGCATGTTTATACTTTCGGATAAACAGGAAAAGACCTGCTGCAATGGAACAACCGATATAGCTGAAATTGAACAGATAAAACAGGTTATCCTTTGTCAGCCACAGTGTAACCGCAATGGTTTCAAATATCACCAGCATAGCCGCCGGAAAAAAGTATTTCTTCATCATTTGTCACGCCGCCAAATCAAATTTTGATGCACGGGCAATCCACTCCGTACTGTACATGGACCCCTTCAACCAGAACCCGGTTATTGCTTCTCTTTCATTTTGAAGATCCCTGCGGCAATGCCTCCAACCAGTCCCAAACACAGGTACATTACCCCCATCTTGGGATTTTCTGCCCAGAACTGCAACAAAGCGCCGATCACCAAAAAGATTGCTATTATACCGTATTTTTTGCTGTTCTTCATATTCTTCATATTCACTTTCCTCCTGAACGTTCCTCTGTCTGCAAACGCCTGTCTGCATTATAGCACATGACCGCCGGGAATGCCATCACAACAAAAAAGCACGATGATTTTTTTGCAAACCATCGTGCTGATGTGTGTTGATCATCATCATGGAAAGCCAGGCAAATGAGATTTGACATCAAATGCCTTTAATGTGCAGAAACTAATCACGATACCGTTTCACAGGGGTCCAAAAGATTTCACCTGAAAATGAAACCCTGTCACAGAAAGTGAAACCATGGGCAGTTAGACAAATCCGTATTTGCTCACTTAAAATTCTTTTTTCTTAAGAGCGAAAACAAGCGCCATTACATGCACAAGGATGCCAGCAAAGGCAATAATCCGAAATGCAGTAATTGATATAAGTTCCAAACCATTACAAAACAGTCCAATGGATATAATCAATGTTCCCAAAAAACTGAAAAAGCGGCCATGACTGATTTTTTTCATGATCTTTATCCCCCTTTGTCAAATTCAAGTTTGTCTGACTCATTATAACATGGTTAAGTGAGAATTCAATATTCAAAAATAAAAGACCGACCATCCGGATACTTCTCGTATCAAAATGACCGGTTTTTTATGGTGCGGTTGACGGGACTTGAACCCGTACTCCGTTAAGAACACGCCCCTCAAACGTGCGCGTATGCCGATTCCGCCACAACCGCATGGGCAAAATGTATTATAGCGCGGAGGCGGTTATTTGTCAAGAGAAACCTTGGAAGTATTTTGTCATCTGCAATCCGGCGGGCGCAAAGGGGGCATCTTCGGTCAGTTTTCTTCCCGCAGCAGTTCGCCGTACCTTATAACCGGCGCTTCGCCGTACAATTCCCGGTAATCCTGCCCCAGATAGCAGCCAAAGGAGGTGATGGATTCAAACCCCAGTTTGCGGTAAGCCTTTACATCTTCCGCCATCACCTGTTCATCCAGCGGCATGTACCTGGGCGGCTTGGTCCAACCCGAAAAGCGGGAATTATCCATCCAGTATTCCAGCACCTGCGCATCCCTGCGGCCGAAATGACCCAGCAGTTTTTCCAGCGCCGCTACTTCCTGCACGTTCTTTTCGCATTCCGGGTCAAACAGCGGGCGGTGGGAATCCCGGTAGAAGGGAGCGTATTCCAAAAAGACCCCTTCTACAGGCGCCACCTTCTCAGGGCACTGGATGGCATCCATATACGCCAGATAGCAGACTTTGGCATGAACATTAAACCGCCTGACGCCCCTTAAAATGGCATTGACTGCCAACAGCTGCTGATCCGATGCAGAAAGGCTGCGGCACTTTTCACAGTGACACTTGATGCCCGGCACGTCGTCCAGCCAGAAAAAATAGCGGTCGGAATTCACCGTCAGCATCCGGGCAAGCTGCTCTGCCCGGTCGGCAATAAAATCCAGCGCCTCGGGCTGAGAAGGGCACAGGTTAAAATCGTCTTTCCGGTTGCCTTCTTCGTCCATGCGAAAAAAGTGGGGCGCGGAAGCAAATACGTCTCTCGGCAGCAGCCAGCGCATGGCGTGGGCCTCGTATTCCACCTGCATGCCCTTGCTTTCCAGCTTTTTGAACAGCCTTCTGCTTTCCGGCAGCAGATGAAAATGAATGGCGCTCTCCAGCGTAAGATGTGCGTCCACCCCGCCTACAGGATGCAGCCCCATCACATTCAGTTTCGCTTCTGCCGCATCCTCTACCCACTTGTCGTCCAGTTCATGGGGATGCACGATGATACCGCGTTTACCCATCCTTTTTTCCTCCCGATGAAAAAAGGGAATGCCCGGAGACATTCCCTTCTTTTGCTTTAATGGATCACAGCAGGCTGGCAGCGGCCTTGTCCACCAGAATGGTGACATGGGGATGGCTGCGCAGAATGGAGGCCTGCACCTGAGGATCGATTTCGCCGTACACGGTGTCATGGATGGCCTGAGCCTTGTCAGCGCCCATGGCGATGAGCACCACTTCCTTGGCGTTCATGATGCCGCCGATGCCCAGGCTGATGGCCTTGCGCGGCACCTGATCCTTGTTTTCAAAGAAACGGGTGTTGGCGTCGATGGTGCTTTCGGTCAGGTCCACGATCTGGGTGCCGTACACGAACTTATCGGCGGGCTCGTTGAAGCCGATATGGCCGTTGCGGCCAATGCCCAGCAGCTGCATGTCGATGCCGCCGGCAGCTTCAATAGCGGCGTCATAGCGCTTGGCTTCGGCCACCAGGTCTTCGGCATTGCCGTCGGGCAGGTTGGTTTCCTTCATGTTGATGTGGTCAAACAGCTGAGCCTTCATGAAGGCATGGTAGCTGGTTTCGTGTTCGATGTCCAGACCCACATATTCGTCCAGGTTGTAGGAAATGCATTCGGAGAAATCCAGAATGCCTTCCTTGTGCCAGGCGATCAGCTGCTGATAGCAGCCGATGGGGGAAGAACCGGTGGCCAGACCCAGAACGGAGTTGGGCTTACGGGTGACCTGAGAAGCAAACAGCAGCGCGGCAGCCTTGCCGACCTGCTCGGCGTTTTCAAAAATACGAACCTGCATGGGGATGCGCCTCCTGTATATTGAATGTTTAGGATATACCTGCTTTATTATAGCACTTTCCTCATAAGCATTGCAAGGCAAAAAAGGAAATCTTTCTCATTTCAGGCAGATGAGGCAGAGATTCTTTTCAGGCAGTGTGATGATATATTCATCGCCCGTCTTTTCCACGGGCAAAACCACTTCTTCGCCCTGCACGGTCAGACAGACGGCCTTGCCCTCCAAAGCCCTGTCTGCACGGAAACGGATATGTCCCTTCATACCCTGTTCTGCGCCAAGGGCAATGAGTGCGCCGCTTTCCACATCATACCGGCGGGCAAATACCTTTTCAGGCTTTTGCACAATGCCCTCTTCATCCCGGAAAATACCGTGACCAAAGGCATTCAGCCAGCGCTTGCGCAGCGCCGCCGTTTCCATGAGGATCTTCCGCTCCGCATCGTCGGAGCGGAAGTTGTTGTCCCCCTCCAGATCGTAGCACCACAGATACATGCCGTTGACGAAGGCCAGATACAGCCATTCGGTGGCATGGCGGGCCACATGCTCGGGCCGCATGGCGCTCCATCGTCTTGGATTCATCATATCGCACAGGATCTGATCCGGGAAGGTGTAGCGGTACATTTCCGGCTTTCTTCCCACAAAGGGACCGCCCAGCGTGGTGATCAACTGCCCGGATGCATAGGGACCAAAGGCGTCGTTGCACCCTTCAAAAATCAGCCCCATGCCTTCTTCCTTATAATCGCTGCGCATGGCGGTGAGCAGCTTATCGTATCCGCCGTTCCAGGCGGCAGGATCGCCTGCGTGATTGGTATGGCCGGGATGGAAGCAGAAAGTGCTTTCCGCCATGGCCAACTGGTCCAGATACATGCCGTCGGCGCCGATATCGTGGGTAAGATAACGCACCGTTTCCCTTAGCGTCTGCTGCCATTCTTCATCATTGATGCAGAGCAGCGCAAAGGGCGCTTCGCCGGAGCCGTAGCGCTCCACGCGCACGGAACCGTCCTGGTTGCGGATGGCGCTTTTTTCCACCCGCTCCTTCGTATCCTCAAACAGGGTGTTGCAAAGGCGAGCGTTCACGTAGAAGGCAATGTGTCCGCCCATGCGCTTTGCCTCTGCAACGGCATTTTTCAAGTCTTCCTCGGTACCCAGCAGATGATTGGGCTGATAGTGCGGGAAGCCATAGTCAAAGCCGTCCTCATGCCAGCCGGACAACAGCAGATGGTTGAAGCCCATATCCATGGCTTCCTGCATCAGGCGGGGAATGTCCCTAAAGGTATGCACAATGCCGCCCAGCTGATACTGAAAATCATAGTGTGCCATGAGCCCGGGACTCTTTTTGAACCATTCGGGGATATGGCTGCTCTGTGCCGGGCGTTTGAGGGTTTTAAACCATTGTGCGTATTCTTTGGCGCCCCAGTGCCAGTCGCCCTGATGCAGCGCTGTGATGCATTCTTCGCTGTGCCATACACCCTCAAACAAACAGGGTTTATGCACAATGGCCATGCCGATGCCAGGACGGCTGCCGCCCATGCTGTCGGCGCGCAAAGCCTTCATGCGCAGCTTTTCATTGCGGCAGGTCATGTACAGGCCGCAGTTTTCGTTTGGATCGTACAGTTCCATCCACAGCATGGACGCAGCGCCGGAATAGGGCAATTCCACGGTGTACGCACTGCGGTCGTCCAAAGCGCCGTTCATTTCGCCCAGATTGTACTGGTAGAGGTATTCCTGCCATTTCCACTGGATGGTAGGCGGCGTCATGCCCAGTTTCAGACTGGGGTTTACCGTTTCCCACCCGGCAAAACGGGGAAGCAAAAGCCGGTCATCCTCCCAGGTTTCCCCCAGCCACATGCCGGTAAGGGAGGGAAAATTCACCTTTTCCACCAGATGACCGGTATGGTTTTCCAGCGTCAGGTTCCACTTCACCCGTTCATCGTTTGCAGGCAGGACAATATGGATGCGGGCGGACACGGCCTGTTTTCCCGCTGCCGTCAAAAGAAAAGGATAAAAAATCTCAGCTTCGGCTTCCGTGGTTTTTATCACCGGGCGCAGCGTTTCATCCCGTCGGATATCCATATAACGGGGCGGAAAAAAGCGCATTTCTTTGCCGTCGATCAGCAAAATGCCGTCCAGGGGCGTAAAGCATTCCCGGACGTGGTTTTTGCACACGTTATCCGTTCTTCTTTCATCTATATACGCCAGAATTTCGCCGCTCAGGGCGTCCAGGCGCAACGTGGTTTTCCCATTGGTAATCCGGATGCCGGACTGGTACATGCACGCATCCTCCTTGGCAAAAGTATTCCGTTTCGTTTGCATCATTGTATCACAGCGCCTGCTCCATTGCAATCGCCCCGAAAACACGTTATAATAACCATACAGAAAACACACATGAATATGCAAAAGGACGGTGCTTATGTCCATGGTTGAAAAGCTGTATTTTGATAACCCCCACGGAAAGGATTTCCACTACCTGCGCTATCTGCCCAAAGACTACGATCCTGTAAAAAAGTATCCTCTGGTGGTATTCCTCCACGGCTACGGCGAATGCGGCCCGGAGGACGGCAGCGACCTGGATCAGCTTTTCCACTATTTCTGGTTCGGCCGTGCCCGGGACGGCGAGGAATTTCCCTGCATCATGGTAGGACCCCAGTGCCAGAAAGAGCATTACTGGGGCAGCTACATTGAATCTTTGAACAAATTCCTCGACTATATTATAGAAGAAAATGCCGTGGACACCCGCCGCATTTACCTGACGGGCCTGAGCATGGGCGGCACAGGCACCTGGCTGTGGGGGCTGGGCAGCCATGAACGCTTTGCCGCCATTGCCCCCGTGTGCGGTACGGGCGTGTGCTGGTTTGGCATGGCGCTGAAAAACACCCCGGTGTGGGCTTTCCACGGCGATCAGGATGATATTGTACCCGTGGACGAAAGCGTGCGCATGGTCAGCAAGGTGATCGCAGAGGGCGGAAACGCAAAACTGACCCTTTTGCACGGCGTGGAGCACGACGCCTGGGTGCATGCCTATAAGGGGCGCACGCTGCTGGACTGGTTTCTCAGCCATCACCTGTAAATTTTATTCCTTGTGCGCATTACGGCGTACAACCACAATATGTAGGTTTTTGTCCCGTTTTGTCACAAACCCGGCAGCATTTGTCACATATAGTACAAAGAATTCGCAGGATAGCACATTGACTGACATGTGAAAATATGCTAAAATCAAACCAGTTAAACCACATATACAAGGAGGACGATACCCATGAAAAAGTTTCTCGCTCTGGTTCTGTGCCTGATCATGGTCGCCACCATGGTGCCCGCTCTGGCCGAAGAACCCATCACCATCACCGTGTGGTCCCGCGAAGCTGAATCTCAGGATCCCACCGCCGTTGGCTCCCGCTTTGTGGCTCTGGCCGAAAAGTGGAACGCTGAACACGAAGACATCAAGATCGATTTCGTTCTGGCCCAGTCTCATGACGGCATGATCACCGCCATGGCTAACAAGGGCGGCCCCGACATCGTTGACCTGCTGTGGCAGTATGCTGTGCCCGTCGGCCAGAAGGGCGGCGTGCTCGAACTGTCCGAATACATCAAGAACGATGCCGAATTCAACGTGGATGACTTCTTCCCCAATGCTTGGCTGACCTGCGGCGTTGTGGGTCTGGAAGGCGAAATCTACGCCGTGCCCCGTTCCTGTAACTCTGCTTACATGCTGTACAACCCCGCCATCCTGAAGGCTGCCGGCTACGAAGAATTCCCCACCACCATGGAAGGCATTCTGGAAGCTGCCAAGGCCTGCCACACCGAGGAAGTCATGGGTCTGAACCCCATCTCTCCCTGGCGCGATGACGTGCTGTTCTATGCTGCTGCTGGCGTGCAGTGGTCCGATGCTGAAGGCAACGTGACCTTCGATTCCGAAGAATCCCGCACCGCTCTGAAGTTCCAGAAGGACCTGATCGACGTTTGCGGCGGCTTTGAAGCTGCTTCCGAATGGTCCACCACCTATTCCAACACCTTCTGCACCACCTCCGATCCCATCCTGACCGGCGGCGCTGCCATGCGCTTCATCTTCTCCTGGTCCCTGGCTTCCATGTTCCAGGCTGGCGACGAAGCTGGCAAGGTGTACGGTGTGGACTACGCCATGGCCAACCTGCCCCAGGGCATGCTGACCTGCGCCACCATGCAGATCAACGCCAACACTGAACATCCCGACGAAGCTTGGAAGGTTCTGGCTTACCTGAACGGCGAAGAAGCTATGGCTGACCTGGCCATGGGTCTTGAAAACCGCGGCCAGCTGGTGCCCCGCAAGAGCGCCCTGGAAGTGATCGTGAACGCTGAAGAAATCTCCGAAACCATGAAGCATGCTGCCCGCGCCCTGTCCGAAGGCAACGTGGTCAACTTCACCAACAGCGCTTACATCGATGGTTACCTGAGCGCCGTCGGCACCTATGCTGATGAATATCTGCGCGGCTACATCGATCTGGAAGAAGCCATCGAGCTGATCCAGGAAGACGCCGAAAAGGCTAAGGAAGACGCTGAAAAGTAATTTTCAGTCAATCTGAAGTAAACCCAAGAGGGGCTGTGGCTGCGGCCGCAGCCCCTTTTTCATCCGTAAAATCTTGCAAAAGGAGGAATGTGTTATGACTTCGTCGAGCCTGCCGATGGATGCCAAAAAGATGCGCAAGAAGAGTTCCATCCAGGAACGCCGCTTTGCTCGCCAGGGTCTTTTGTTTGCGTCCCCCTGGATCATCGGCTTCCTGGGCTTCACCATCTTCCCCATCATCATGGCCATCTACTACAGCTTCACGGACTATGACATGTTCGGTACCACCAACTGGGTGGGCTGGGAAAACTATATCGATATTTTCGATGACCGTTATACCGGCCGTGCCGTAAAGAACACCATCTACATCGCCCTGGTTGGCGTGCCCATCGGCCAGATCACGGCCCTGTTCCTGGCAACGCTGCTCAACAAAAAGAACGTCAAGGGCATGCCCATTTTCCGCACCATTTTCTACCTGCCCACACTGGTTCCCGCCGCTGCCTGCGCCCTGCTCTTCCTGTGGGTGCTCAACGGCAAGAACGGTATTCTGAACATTGCCCTTTCGTCCATCGGCCTGAAAGCCCCCGGCTGGCTGACCGACCCCAAATGGACCAAACCGGCCCTGATCATCATGGATACATGGCGCTGCGGCGGCGCTATGATCATCTACCTTGCTGCGCTGCGTTCCGTTCCGGAAACCTTCTATGAGGCTGCCTCGCTGGATGGCGCCAACAACACCCAGAAGTTCTGGAACATCACCATCCCCTACATTGCGCCCACCATCCAGTTCAACGGTCTGATGGCCATGATCGGCGCTTTCCAGTACTTTGTACAGGCGCAGATTTTCTCCTCCATCACCGACTACGGCTCCAACGCCGCAGCCGGCGGCGGTCCCCGCAACTCCATGCTGTTCTACTGTCTGCACCTCTACCGCAAGGCATTCAAGCAGATGGAAATGGGCTACGCCTGCGCCATGGCCGTGCTGCTGGCCATCGTAGTCATGATCGTTTCTTATCTGATCATGTACTTCTCTGAAAAGAAGATTACCTACTCTGTGGAATAAGGAGGTCATACGATTATGAGTAAAAAAGGCGAAATGAACGTAACGGCTTCCCTTGTAAAGCAGAAAGCCTCCTACTGGTTCGGCGTGCTGGAACTTTTGTTCTTCTCGTTCATCTTCATCATGCCCCTGTACTGGATGTTCCGTACCGCTCTGATGACCGTGAACCAGGCCTTTGCCCGCCCCACCGTATGGTTCCCCAACCCCATCGTGATGGACGCTTACGAAGAAGTTATGTGGAAGGTTGACTTTGGCAAGTACGTGTGGAACACCCTGTTCTACTGCCTGGTGCCCATCGTGGGCGTGCTCTTCAGCTGCCCCATGGTGGCCTATTCCCTGACCAAGATTCCGTGGAAGGGCGGCAACGTCATCTTCACCATCATCCTGTTCACCATGATGATTCCGTGGACCGTGACCATGATCCCCGTCTACTCCATCTGGGCCAACCTGGGCTTCACCAACTCCTACGTGCCCCTGCTGCTGCCCACCTTCTTTGGCAGTGCCTACTACATTTACCTGATGCGCCAGTACATGAAGTCGCTGCCCGACTCCATCATGGAAGCCGCCCGTATCGACGGCGCCAGCGAATTCCGTATTCTGTACACCATTGTGTACCCCATGTGCAAAACCGTGTGCGTCACCATCGCCGTGCTGGTTTTCATGGCACACTGGAACGACTACACCGGTCTGATGCTGTACCTGAAGGATTCCTCCAAGTACACCCTCAGCTACGGCATGGCCCAGTTCGGTGATCCGCAGGCCAACCAGTGGACCGAAATGATGGCCGCATCCACCGTATCCACCGCGCCCCTTATCGTGCTGTTCTTCTTCGCGCAGAAGTACTTCCTGAACGGCATTTCCACCACTTCGGGTTTGAAGTAATATGGGGTGGTACAAAAAACAGTTCCTCAATGATCTGGACGCTCGGAACGAGAACCGGGAAGAACAGGTAGCCCGCCACGATCCCTTAAGCGGCTTGTGGACCCGCATGTTTCTGGACAATGTGAAGCTTTTTGTTTCACTGATTCCCTTCCTGTATTTCTTTACCCTGTTCATGATCACCGGGGTCATTGCATTCCTATTTGGCGCCATGGTGCTTCTGTGCCTTGCCGGACCCGCATTCGTTGCGCAGTTCGACTTTGCCTACACCGTGGCAAGGGACGATCCTGCCTCCACCGGGCGCACCTTTTTCCAGAGCTACCGGCTCAATTTCAAGCAGGGCACGCTGTTCATGCTGCTCGTCAGCCTGATGATCACGCCCACCCTTTGCGCCATGCTCTTTGCTGCGCCCGCGGCAAATTCGCCCATGATGTCGGCCTCTTTGCTGCTTATTTCACTGCTGATCGTGTGGTTTGCTGTTTTCGGCTTTTCCCAGATCGCCCTGACGGATATGAAGCTTGGCCGCATCATCAAAAACGCCGTCTTCCTCATTCCCCTGAGCAAGTGGAAGGGGCTGCTGGTCAGCGCCATGTGCGTTTTGTATCTGGTTATCCTCTACGGGTTTCTGGAGCGCGCCGTGCTGACGCTGATTGTTTACATCCCCACGCTGCTCATCGTGTTTGCGGCAAAGCAGCTCTGGCCCATGCTCAGCCAGCTGCTCATCCAGCCGGATGAAAACGAGGAAGAAGCAAAATAACGCCATCCTACGCCTGTCTCCGGACAGGCGTTTTTTCTGCCTGATTTGGGGATTGCGGCTGTTTCATGCGGATTTTCGATTGCATTTTGCCCAGCCAACTGGTATCATAACATCAGACAAAAACAGATATTTTTCAGGGGGAAAATTCCGTGCATACATTTGGTTTTATCGGCGTAGGCAATATGGGCGGCGCGATCGCAGCAGCCGTATGCAAAGCATTGGATGGCAGCTGTGTGCATGTAAGTGCGCTGCACCCGGAAAGCGCAGCAAGGTTTGCCGCTGCCCACGGCGCCGTTGCGTCTGACAACACAGGCATTGCCGAAAGTTGTGATTTTGTGGTGCTGGGCGTTAAACCCCAGTACATGGAGGAAGTACTGCAGCCTCTTCAGGCAGTGCTGGCAAAACGCAGCCGCGTGGTGCTCATCACCATGGCGGCAGGCCTTACCATGCAGCGCATCCGCGAACTGGCCGGCGGAAACTACCCCGTCATCCGCATCATGCCCAACACCCCTTCTCTGGTGGGCGCCGGCGTGATTCAGTACGACATGACGGACGATGTGCTGCCTGAGGAGAAAGAAGCATTCCTTCATGCCCTTGCCCCTGCCGGCATGCTGGACCCCCTGCCCGAAAAATTGATCGACGCAGGCAGCGCTCTGAGCGGCTGCGGGCCTGCTTTCTGCGCCATGTTCATGGAAGCGCTGGCGGACGGCGGCGTCAGCTGCGGTCTGCCCCGGAAGAAAGCGCTGGAATACGCAGCGCAAACGCTGCTGGGCACGGCAAAACTGATGCTGGAAACGGGCGACCATCCGGGACGCATGAAGGACAACGTCACCTCCCCCGGCGGCAGCACCATTCAGGGCGTACGCGCCCTGGAAAAGGGCGGCATGCGCAGCGCCGTCATGGAAGCCGTGATCGCCGCATACGAAAAGAACAAGGAACTGGGCGCACCGAAAAAGTAAAAACAAAAACCTCCCCGCGCATTACGTTACACGCAGGGAGGTTTTCATTCAATAGATGGATGCAATATCGATGTACTGATTGTCCAGACTTTTTTCATACGCCATCCACGTTTGAAACGCCTTATGATTCCCGTATGTGTTTATTCTGAACAACAGATTTTCTACCATGCGCCCATGTACATCAAAACCCTTTGGCGCCAACTCCAAAATATCGCCGCATTCAATGTGCCGCCCGTATCCCTGTACACTTTTGCATCGGAAGAAAAACAGGTTTTTCGCATAATAAATTTTCACATCATCAAGATCATCTACTGTTTGACCATTGTAATTGATGGCGTTTGAAAAATGATATTCTTTCCCTTCCGCAATGCAATTGCGCATTTCATATAGATTCAAAATGTTTCCATCGGCATCCAAGCAATAACTGCCATATGTCGGATCCAGCATGACCCATTTATTCAGTTCTGAAATGAACGCCTCCACAACCACATGATTATCACTGTCATTGGGTTCTTTGGGCATCATATACATCACGCGTGCCTTCACGTTGACTGCCAGCAGGCATTCACACAAAACAATGGACATCGCCAGACAATTGATCCCATAGCCGCTGTCAAAGGCCAGTTTCAACAGCGTCAGTGCATCTTGTCGATCGGAATTATCATAATTCCCCGTGTGCCGAAAGTGCCTGTTCACCCATGCCAGCAAATTGAACGCCTTATCGAAGTCCCGTTCACCCACAAAATTGGAAAAGTGATATTCTTCCTTCAACATTTCGTATTCCGGTCCGCTTGTTTTATATGCTATCGGGATACGCGCTGTCGCTTGAAACACTTGATTCTTTTTGATTTCATCGATAAATACGTGATCCATGCTGTACCTCTTTGTATTCAACCCACCGGCGGATTGTTTGTTTACCGAAACTTTTCCATGCGGTAGTGCTGTTCGTCGTCCAATTCCGCCACGCCGCCCTTGTGCGTGTAGCCCATCTTTTTGTAAAAGCCCAGGGCCGTGATGGAGGCAGGCACTTCGATGCGCTTGGCCCGCAGGAAATATTCATCCTCCTCCAGCGTTTGGACGATCAGCCTGCCGATACCCCTGCCCTGACAGGCGGGATGCACAAAGATGGTGAACAGACAGCTTTCGTCCACTTTATCCCAATAAGGGCCGATGGCACCGCAGCCGACGATGGTTTCGCCGTCCACTGCCACATAAAAATGCGTCCATCCCGCCTTTTGCAGGATATTTTCAGGGCCAAAATGCTGCACAACCTGCTCAATGAATGCCGCGCCGTAATCCTGCAGGTTGGATGTGCGCATGGTTTCAATGACCAGCGCAGATACCGCGGCGGCATCCCCGGGTTCAAACCGTCTGACGATCAACTTATCCATGCAATCACTCCTTCACTTTCTGCCATTTTCCCACGTTTTGAGATATATTGTCAATAAGTTGCCATATTCTGACGGATATGCTATAATACTTATGTGCGCCCTGACGGGTGCGTTTGAAATGCAACAGAGAGGGGTTTTCGACCAGTGGATAATTATAAGCTGCTCATCAACGGCGGCAAGCCACTCATTGGTGAAACCTTCGTATCAGGCGGAAAAAACACCTCGGTAGCCGTGATTCCCGCTGCGCTGCTGAGTGATGATGTATGTACCATCGAAAACGTGCCGGACATTGAGGACGTGCGCGTGCTTTATGATATTCTCACCATGCTGGGCGCCAAGGTGGATTTTGACCGGCAAAACCGCCGCATGGTCATTGACCCCCGGGAAGTAAACGGCACCAAGGTGGACCACCGCTATGCCAGCCGCATGCGCGCCAGCTATTACCTGATCGGCGCACTGCTGGGCCGCTTCGGCGAAGCGGAAGTCGCCTATCCCGGCGGCTGCGCCATTGGCAGCCGTCCTTTTGACCTGCATATCAAAGGCTTCCAGGCCCTGGGTGCGCAGGTGGAAGACCGCTCTGCCGTCATCAGCGCCAAGGGCAAATTGGTGGGCGCCAATGTGTTTTTTGACCGCATCACCGTGGGCGGCACCATCAATGTGATGCTGGCCGCCGCCAAGGCGGAAGGCACCACCATTTTGCATAATGCCGCCAAGGAGCCGCATATTGTAGATCTGGCCAACTTCCTTAACTCCATGGGCGCAAAGGTCAAAGGCGCGGGCACGGATACCATCCGCATCCGGGGCGTGAACCGCCTGCACGGCAGCACCTATGCCGTCATCCCCGACCAGATCGAAACGGGTACGCTGATGATCGCCGCCGCTGCCACAAGGGGCGATGTGACCATCCGCGGCTGCATTCCCACCCATATGGAAGCGCTGACTGCCAAGCTGCTGGAAATGGGCGTGCTGGTCAGCGAACTGGATGATGCCATCCGCGTACGCACCGTTGGTGCACACCGTGCCGTGAACGTGAAGACTCAGGAATACCCCGGCTTCCCCACGGATTTGCAACAGCCCATGAGCGCTATGCTGTGCATGGCCAAAGGCACTTCCATCATCAACGAAACCATTTTTGAAACCCGCCTCAAACACCTGAACGAAATTGCCCGCATGGGCGCCCATGTGCGCATTCTGGACCAGACCGCCATTATTGACGGTGTGGACGAACTCTACGGCGCACCCGTCACCTGCACGGATTTGCGTGCCGGTGCTGCGCTGGTGGTGGCGGGTTTGATGGCGAAAGGCACCACCGAAATTTATGAACCCTCCTTCATTGCCCGCGGATACGAGCATATCGAGGAAAAACTCCGTTCTCTGGGCGCTGACATTCGCCGCGAGAGCCTGTAAAACAAAAACACAGGTCCATCCCGCCAACGGAAAACGCGCCAAACAACAGGAGGTAACACCGTGAATGCATTTGAAGTGCTGGGCATTGCCCCTGACGCCACGCAGGAACAGGTGCATCAGGCCTATCGCGCACGGGTGAAACAGCATCATCCCGATCAGTTTGAGGACCGGGAAATGCAGCTGCGTGCCCAGGAAAAACTGGTAGAACTGAACCTGGCCTACGAGCAGGCCATGAAAGCCGCAGCCAACCGGCAGACCAGCTTTTCTGCGCTGCCTGCGGAACAGGCCATTGCCGTTGCCCGCAAGCTGATGGATCAGGGCCATATCGAAAGCGCCCTGGGACAGATGACCCGCGCACAGAGCAAAACAGAAGAATGGTACTTTTTTCAGGGCCAGCTGCTCATGAAACTCAAGCAGTTTTCCTCTGCCCATCAGGCTTTCCGCGCCGCCATTTTGCTCTCTCCCGACAACCGGGAATACCGCGCATGGGCGCTGGACGCCGCCGTAGCCATGAAAAAGCATCAAAAACTACACTACAGAGTTGCCGACTGGGCGCAAAGCCTGTTTAGCAGAAAATAATGATTCACCCATACATGGCGGCAAAAGCCGCCTGTTTTTCATCATCCCTCCGGAGGCGCAAAAATGACTGAAAAAAAGAACCTGACACACCAAAGCCCAGTAGCCTGGCTGTTCCATGTGCTGCAGGGCGCGTTGATCGGCGTGGGCGCCATTTTGCCCGGCATCAGCGGCGGCGTGCTGATGGTGATCTTCGGCATTTATCAGCCCATCATGGCGCTGCTTTCCCACCCGCTCCAGTCCTTCAAGCAATATTACAAGCTGTTCATCCCCGTCATCATCGGCTGGGCGCTGGGCTTTGTGGTATTGGCCAAAGGCGTGGAACTGGCCTTCGGCGCCGATTCCGTGGTGGCTACCTGCCTGTTTTTTGGTCTGATTCTGGGCACCATGCCCTCTCTGTGGCGCGAAGCGGGTGAAAAGGGCCGCAGCAAAAAGGATTTTATCACACTGGGCCTCACCTTTGCCGCCGTGTTTGCGCTGCTGTGTACTTTCAAATATTCCGCCCTGTCCGCCATCACGCCCAACCCCTGGTGGTATCTGTTCTGCGGCGCGGTATGGGGCCTTTCCCTGGTGCTGCCCGGTCTCAGTTCCTCCTCCATTCTGATCTTTATGGGCCTGTATGAGCCCATGACGGCGGGCATTGGTTCCATTGCCACCTACCTGAAAGACGTGATTGCCGCCATCATCGCCGGTAATGCGCTGCCTGCCCTGTCTCAGGTGCAGTGGGGCTGCATTCTGCCGTTGCTGGTTGGTATTCTGGCTACCGCGCTGCTCTGCGCCCGGTTCGTCAATTACCTGCTCAGCAGCCACCACGCCCTCATCCACCACATCATTCTGGGCGTAGTGGCTGCCTCCACGCTGCTGATTATTCCCACCGCCTACAACGGCATCGGCCAGATTCTGCTGTGCATCGCCTGCGGCGTGATCGGGTTTTTCTTTGCGCTGTGCCTGGATAAGTGGGGCAGCAACGTGAAAAAAGACTGATTTTTCAAAGAGACGGATCTTTCCGTCTCTTTTTCTCCATGCAATGTAAACGGAACAACAAAACGAGGTCTTCCCATGCAGATTTTTTACGGCGATCCACAGTCCCTGCGCCATTACATGACAAATTGCATCCGCACTGCGCTGGAAAAGGGGCAAAAATGTCTGGTGCTGGTGCCCGAAATGGCCACGCTGAAAACAGAAAGAGAACTGCTTTCCGCACTGCAGCTGCAGGGCTTCTTTGACGTGCAGGTGCTCTCCCCCTCCCGCATGAGCGAGCGGGTGTTTGAGCAGGAAGGCATGGGCGATGTGAACCGCCGCATCCGCATTGGCGATACGGGCAAAATGATGGCCGTTTCCGCTGCCGTGAGCCAGTGCGAAAAGGAAATGCGCTATTACGCCGGCGCTGCCCACCGGCAGGGCTTCATTGCCCATATGGCCCAGCTGATTGCCGATTTGAAGCGGTCTCAGATCTCTCCGGACATGCTGTCGGATTACGTGTGTACCCTGCCCGAAGGCGCTTCCCGGGATAAACTGAGTGATACCGCATTGATCCTTCGCGCCTACACCCAGTTGATGGAAAACCTGTTTGCCGACGGCGAGGACGTAACAGATGCGCTGATTCAGCTGCTGGAAAATGGCCGCTGGCAGGAAAACACCCTTGTTTTCGCCATCGGGTTTGATATGATCACGCTGCAGTTCGCCCGCATTCTCACAGCGCTGGAAAAAGGCAGTCACCCCGTCACGCTGCTGATGCGCTGCGAAGCCGATGCGCCCGCCTATGCCCCCGTCATGGAAAGCGTGGGCAGGCTTTATGCACTGTGCGAAGAAAAATCCCTTCCCTGCTCCCTCCATACGCTGCCCTCGGCCGCAGAAGACGCGCGCTTTCCGCTCAAAACCCCCGTACGCGCCTTTCTGCACGGCCATGTGTATATAAAAAGCATTCCCCATGCACGGCTGTATGCCGCCGCCACGCCCTATGATGAAATGCGCTTTGTGGCCCGGGAAATTCTCCGCCTGCACCAGATGGGCACGCCCTTTGCCCATATGACCGTGGCCTTTGGAGATATGAGCGGCTACGAAGGCGTGACCGAAAGCGTGTTCCAATCCTTTGATATTCCCTTCTACCTGCCCCGCAAAATGCCCATGGCATCCCATGGCGCCGCAAGGTTTTTGCTCTCCTCCCTGAGAAGCATCGATTCCCGGTACGACCCGCAGGACATGCTGGACATGCTGCATTCGGGATACGCGCCTGTGGAAGAAGCTTTGCGCTTCTCTCTGGAAAATTATATTCTGGCCTACGGCATCCGGGGCAGCATGTTTGTTTCTCCCTTCACCCGGGGCGACAGTGAGGAATGCGCCCGTCTGGAAAGTGCAAGGGAAAGCTTGATCGCGCCGCTGGAAACCCTGCGGCAGGCGCTGAAAAACAGCGAAAACTGTCTGGAAGCGCTGACCGCCATCTACACCTATCTGGAAAACACAGGCGTATATCAGCGCCTGATGCAGCATGAAGAAATGCTGCTGGAAAAGAACATGCTCTCTCAGGCGGCGCAGGGCCGTCAGGTATGGAATTTCCTGATGAATCTGCTGGATGAAATGAGCGAGCTTTCCGGCCAGTTGAAGCTCAGCACCCGTCAGGTGCGGGATATGCTGGAAGCCGGTATCGAGCAGCAGGAAATTTCCGCCCTGCCCCCGGACAGCGGCAGCGTCATGTGCGCCCGGGTCGGCGACCTTTCCGGTGAGGAAACGGACGTGCTGTTCATCTGCAATGTATCCGACGGCGTGATGAACGCCGCCCCTGACGCCATGCTGACGGAAGAAGAGCGCCTGTCTCTGGAAAAACACACAGATACATACATTTCCCTCAGTCTGGACGGACGGGATGATTTGAAATTCCTGGACTTTTACCATACCCTGTGCGCCGCGCGACAACAGGTCATTTTTACCCGCGCCATTGCCAGTCAGGCTGGCGAAAGCCATCTTCCCCATCTGTTTCTGCACAAGCTGCGCAGAGCATGGCCACTTCTGGTGGAAGAAGGCGGCGTAACGGCTGCCCGGGAAAGCGGCATGCCCCTTTCCCCCCGCACGGCAGCGGAAGAACTGTGCGAACGTTTTCTTAGCAACCGTATGGACAGCGTGTGGCAAAACGCATGGCGCTATTTGTGCAGCAAACATCCGGACCTTGCCCGGCAGGTGCAAAACGCCTTTGTCCGCGCCGATGATCGCGCCCCCCTCAGCCGGGATGTGACCAAGGAACTGTTCCTGGAACGCGTCATGAGTGTATCCCGGCTGGAAAGCTACGCCGCCTGCCCGTACCAGCACTTTGTGCGCTACGGTCTTGCCGCCCAGCCCCGCAAGGAATGGAAAATCCAGAGCCAGGACGCGGGCAATTTCTACCACAGCGCCATGGAAGGGTTTACGCGGCTTCTCCCCTCCATTCCCAATTGGCCCCGCATCAGCAAAAAAGACTGCGATGCGTGGATGGACAAAGTATCCACCGACCTGATGGAAACTCAGTTCGGCCCCATGCTGCAGGATTCCGCCCGGGTGCGCTATGCCGGCGAACGCTACCGCAAAGTGCTCCGGCGCGTGGCATGGGCCTTCACCAGGGGCGCTCAGCACTCCCGTTTTACCCCGCAGGGCAGCGAAATCCGTTTCGGCTACAGCGAAAAGGACTCCCTGCCTCCCGTGGAACTGACGCTGGATAACGGCAAAAAAGTACTGCTCCGGGGCGTTATTGACCGCATTGACCGCTTTGAAGGCGATGAAGGCGTGTATTTGAGGGTGGTGGACTACAAGAGCGGCAGCCGGGATATAGATCCCACCCAGGTATTTTACGGAAGGCAGTTGCAATTGCTCATCTACCTGCTGGCTGCCACAGAAAGCGACACGGAAGCCGAGCCTGCCGGCGCCTATTATTTCTCCCTCAAGGATCCCCTCATCGAAGATCCCATGGACCTGACGCTGGCAGAACAGAAGCTGGCGGAAAAACTGCACCTGAAGGGCATTACGCTGAAGGACGCCCGCATCGTGCAAATGATGGACGATGCTCAGCCGCCCATGACCATGCCCAAGCTCCTCAAGCAGGACGGAGAGTTTATGCAGCATAAGCCGGTTGCCGAACTTCAGGACATGCGCAAACTGCTTCTTCATGCCCGGGATACCGCCAGGGACCTGTGCGAAAGCATGCGCAGGGGCGATATTGCCGCCCGTCCGCTGACTGCCAGTTCCTCTCCCTGCGACTTTTGCGATTACGCCGGCATCTGCCGCCGGGAAGACAGCCATCCCAGGCGCGTGAACGCGCTGTCCTTTGATGAGCTGCTGGAAAAGATCAATCAGCCGCCTGAAGCATAAAAAACTACCTCAAAAATCAAAATCAACCGCCGTTTTCCCTTTTATTCAACCGTTGGTTGATACATTTCAACCACTGCATCATTCCTTTTCCAGATTTTGTATTATATAATGGCCCCATCAAAACAGTATGACACTTCTTGAAAGGAGCAATTTTCGATGACTGAAACCTTAGGCGCTCGCATCTCCAACCTGCGCAAAGAAAAGAAACTGACCCAGGAAGCACTGGCTGAAAAGCTGAACGTTTCCCCCCAGGCCATCAGCAAGTGGGAAAACGACCAGAGCTGCCCCGACATTATGCTGCTGCCTACGCTTGCCCAGCTGCTGGGCGTGAGCACCGATGTGCTGCTCAGCGGTGAAAAAAAGCCTGCCATGCAGGTGCTGCCTCCCGAAGAACGCAAAAAATTTGAAGACATGCAGCTTCGCATTTATGTGTTTGAAGACGGCGAAGAAGAAGCCCGCATTTCCATCCCCCTGATGCTGTGCAAGATCATGCTGGAAAACGGCCTGACCCTTGACACTGTCATGAACGGCAAATCCCAGGGCGTCAATGCCGTCAAGAGCGTGGACCTGCAGCATTTGATCACGCTGGTGGAAAACGGCTGTATCGGCACACTGGTGGAAGTTGACGCCACTGACGGGGTGTATGTGCGCGTCTGTGTGGAATAACCGCTTGGATGAACACCGATGAAAGAAAGGGGGAATTTCCATGCGAATCCATATTCAATCCTCTGATTTTCGCTTTACCTTTCGTATGCCCACCAAACTGCTTTTCAACGCGCCTGTGCTGTGGCTGTATCTGAAGAAAAACCATCAGGGCAAACCCTATAAGCAGTGCGCCAATATCGTGCGTGAACTGCGGGCATGGGGCAAGCAGCATACTGATATGCCGCTGATGGAAGTACAAACGGACGATACCTTTATCAATTTCCTGATGTAAATTCTTTCAGCCCCATGCAATAAAACAGCCTTCCGGCTCGTCTTTTTATCAGACCGTGCCGGAAGGTTGTTTTCTTTTGCTCTTTTCTTTTGCTTTTTTCTTTTGCTTTTTCCTTTTTTTCGGCTTTATTTTTTCTTTTTCCGGTTATGTTTTCCTGCGCCGGATGGTATAATGAACCTGTACATCCCGAAAGGAGTATTTCATTTTCCCATGTCTTATTTTTCCTCTGAGAATACAGTATCTCCCGCCCATCGCAAACTGCGTCTGGTGCTGGCTCTTGTCTGCTGGTTGCTGATCGCTCTTTTGCTCTACATCATTTATGGCTTCTCCGCACAGACGGGCGACGAAAGCGCATCCCTGAGCCTCAAGGTAACTCAATTTCTGGCGCCCCGGCTGAACGGGAATTTTGCCAGCCTGTCCCGCAGCCAGCAAAACGCCGTGATCGATTATCTGCACCCCATTGTGCGCAAACTGGCCCATTTTTCGGAATATGCGCTATTGGGCGCGCTGATCACCTGCGCAGCGCTGTGTCATGTCTGGGAATTGTGGGCACGTGTCACGGTAGCCGTTATCTGCAGCGGCGCAGCCGGGCTGATAGACGAACTTTCCCAGCTGTTTACGCCCGGGCGTGCAGGCAGCTTGCGGGACTCTGCCATTGATTTTTGCGGCGCTGTGCTGGGCATTGCGGTGATCTGCGCGCTGCGTGCGCTGATTTTGTCTGTATACCGGGCTCAGAAAGAGGCAGAGCGCCAGCGGATCCGCGGGGCCAAAGCGTCTTAATATCCGCGCAAAAATACAGGGAAAGTACGGGCAGCGTCTGTCAGGAAATGACAGCGCGGCCAATTTGTGTTATAATATTTTGTAAACGTCAATGCGTGTACTTTTTTCCGGTGCTGCGGAGTAGAATGTTCTCCGGAGCATCCGTCTCACTTTTTTTGTTGGAGGTATGATCCCATGTTGATTTGCGATACCCATGCAGATACATTGTTTACCGCTGCCATGGAACCCGAAAAGAAACGGGATGTAACGCTGGATACGCTGAAAAAGGGCGGCGTCAATCTGCAGACGCTGGCCATGTTCGTCGGCGACAGCAAGGAAATTGAAGCCATTCGCGATTGCTTTGGCAAAATGTACAAGGCGCTGGACGAATTCAAGCAGCAGGGCTGGAAGCAGGTTTTGTCTCTCAGAGACGCCAAAGAAGGCGAAACGGCCTTCCTCCTTTCTGTGGAAGGCTGCGATCTGCTCTATGACGGCATGGACATCATCGACCAGTGGTACAACATGGGCGTGCGCATGGCGGCGCTGACCTGGAACTACCAGAACGTGGTGGCCACCCCCGCCTGTGTCAACGATACCGATAAACTGACCCTCTTCGGCGTGGAAGTATGCCGCAAGCTGGCGGAAAAGAAAATGGCCATTGACGTGAGCCATTTGAACGAAGGCGGGTTCTGGGACCTGCTGGACAAGGGCTTTGTGCCCCTGGCTTCCCACAGCTGCTGCCGTGCGCTGTGTGATCACAAGCGCAATTTGACCGACGAACAGCTGAAAAAGCTCTTTGAAGCCGGCGGCTATGTGGGCGTAAACTTCTTCGGCCGTTTCCTGGCTCCCAAGGGCGATATTACCCTGGAACTGGTTGCGGACCATCTGGAACACATGCTGGAAATGGGCGGCGAAGGCAAAATCGGCTTCGGCAGCGACTTTGACGGCTGCAGTTTGAAGCCCATTCATCTGGATGATCCCTCCGGACTGCCCCTGCTGATGGACGTGTGCAACCGCCGCTTCGGCGAAAAGATCACCCGGGGCATTGCCGGCGAAAACCTGCTGAAATACTACGACCGCATCTGACAAGAAGATACAAAGGAGAATCCCCTATGAAAATCGGCATCATCGGCGCCATGGAAAGCGAAGTGACCTATCTTCGGGATCAGATGGAAAATCCCGTTACCGAAAAAGTAGGGCTTGCCACCTTCTATGTGGGCAAGCTGTACGGAAAAGATACCGTCCTTTCCCAGTGCGGCATCGGCAAAATTCACGCTGCCATGTGCGCGCAGTGCATGATTCTGCGCTATGCCCCCGATCAAATCATCAACATCGGCGTGGCAGGCGCTTTGGACGATATGCTGGATATCGGCGATATCGTGATCGGCAACTTTGCCGTGCAGCACGACATTGATACCTGCGCCTTCGGCGATCCGCTGGGCTGCGTGCCGGGCATCAATATTGTAGAAATTCCCTGCAATGAAAAAATCACCCGCGCCATGACCGAAGCCTGTGCAGAAGAGAACCTGATGGGCATGTGCGCCGGCATTGCCACCGGTGATCAGTTCATTGCCGCGCTGGACAAAAAGAACTTCCTGCGTCAGCACTTCAACTGCGCAGCCTGCGATATGGAAGGCGGCGCCATTGCTCAGGTATGCCATGAAATGAACGTGCCCTACGGCGCTTACCGTGCCATTTCCGATACCCTGACGGGCAATGAAAAGGAATACAGCGAAAACGTGAAGGAAGCCGCCCTTTCTTCCCAGAAGCTGCTGCGCGCTTTCTACAACCACCTGTAAAGGATGATGCACATGAACAAGTGGGATAAACGGTTTATGGAAATGTCCTACCTGGTAGCCACATGGTCCAGCTGCATCCGCCGCAGCATCGGCTGCGTGATTGTAAAAGACAAGCGCATCATGACCACCGGCTACAACGGCGCCCCTGCCGGCATGAAAACCTGCAAGGAAAAGGGCGAATGTCTGCGCATCAAACTGGGTATTCCCAGCGGGCAGCGGGCTGAAATGTGCTATGCCGCCCATGCAGAACAGAACGCCATCATCCAGGCCGCCAAACTGGGCATTTCACTGGACGGCGCTACCCTTTACTGCACCCACCAGCCCTGCTCCACCTGCGCCCGCATCATCTGCAACAGCGGCATCCGCCGGGTGGTATATGAACAGGGCTATCCTGACGATTTCTCGCTGGAGATTTTCCGCGAAACGGGCGTGCTGCTGGAAAAATACGTCCGTGAAGAAGAATAAAGAGGTTTTGCTTATGCGCACTTTCTTTCGTTTTCTGTGTCTGCTGCTGTGCATCGTGCTGATGATGCCGGCAAGTCTGGCCTCTTCCTCCATGTACGAAAGCACCCGGGACCCCGATCCCATCCCCGTGCTCAGCGAAAATGAGATTCCGCCCACCCCCGAAGGCATTGAGCATTATATGCTCATCTGCTGCGACCGGTGGGACGCCAAATTGGAAAACCTGGGCCATACCGACGGCCTGATTCTGGTGACGGTGGATACCTATGCCCGCCGCGTGATGCTGACTTCCTTCATCCGCGATATGCTGGTCTTGCGTCCCGACGGCGATTTCGGCCGCATCAACAACATCTGCGGCAAGTACGGCTCGGGCAAAAACGGCATTGAAACGCTGGTAGGCGTGATCAACAGCCATTTCGGGCTGCGGATCGACAAATACATCGTGGTGGACTTCGGTCAGGTGGAACGCATTGTGGACGCCGTGGGCGGTGTGGATATCACCATCACCGACAAGGAAGCCAATTATCTGAAGAACTACCGCATTTCTGCTTCCTCCACCGAACCTGCCATCAACAAGGGCGGCACCTACCATTTCTCCGGCCATGCCGCGGTGATCTACATGCGCATCCGCAAGGTGCAGACCATCTCCGGTGCAACCCAGGATGTGGGCCGTACCGAGCGCGCACGCACCGTGCTCACCACCATCGGCGACAGTTTGAAGGATGTGACCTACGAGCAGGCCGTCAACATCATGCAGGCCGTGCTGGAAAATACCGTGCTCACCAACATGACCGCTGCGGACATGACCAAGGCGCTCACCATTGCATTGGATCTGAAGGGCACGCCCATCGAATCCATCCGCATGCCCATTGACGGCACCTATGAATTGATGCCCGTGGCCGGCATGGCTACCCAGCAGATCGATTACATCGAAAACCGCAAGGCGCTGGACGATTTCCTCTTCGGCAGCTTTGTGGTCATGGAATAAGGAGTACACAAGATGGCAGCATTTCAGGCCGCATTGTTTGATATGGACGGGCTGCTCTTTGACAGCGAACGCATCGGCATTATTGAAATGATCGCCGCGGCGAAGGAACAGGGTATTGCTTTGGCAGAAGAACCCGTGCGCGGCACCATCGGCATGACCATTGAAGCCGCCAAGCAGGTCTATATGGCATGGGCGCCGGAACTGGATTATGACGCGCTGCGCATTTCCTTCACCACCCGCATGCACCATTTGGCCGCCACGGGGCAAATGCCCCTGAAGGAAGGCGTGCACGAACTGCTGGAAGAAATGAAGCGCCTGCAGCTGCCCATGGCAGTGGCCTCTTCCAGCGGGGAAGATACCATCCGCGTTTATCTGGACAAGGCCGGCATTCTGCCCTATTTTTCCGTGCTGGTCAGCGGCGTGGACATGCCCCGCAGCAAGCCTGCGCCGGATATCTTCCTTGCCGCGGCAGACAAACTGGGCGTCAGCCCTGAATACTGTCTGGTATTGGAAGACAGCTACAACGGCGTAAAAGCCGGCCGTGCCGCCGGGTGCACCGTGTGCATGGTGCCGGATGTGCTGCCATATCATGACGAACTGAAGCCTTTTGTGGATCACGTGCTGCCCTCCCTCACGCACGTAATCCCGCTGCTTGAAGCATGAACATGAACGCCGCACTTTTGTGCGTGGGTCGGCTCAAGGAAAAGTACTGGCTGGACGCCTGCGGGGAGTATGAAAAACGGCTGTCCAGATACGGGAAATTTGAAGTGATTCAGGTGGATGATCTGCCCGAACCCAAGAATGCATCTGATGCCGACCGGCAGAAGATCATGGAAAAAGAGGGCGAAAGCCTGCTCAAGCATATTACACCCCGGGACCATGTGATCGCGCTGTGCATCCGCTCCAAGGAACTGTCCAGCGAGCAATTGGCAGAAAAAATGGACAGCCTTGCGCTGTCCGGCAAACGCGTGGTGTTCGTCATCGGCGGTTCATTGGGGCTGAGTCCCGCGGTCATCAGCCGTGCTGATGAAAAGATGTCCATGTCGCCCATGACCTTCCCCCATCAATTGGCCCGGGTCATGCTGCTGGAGCAGACCTACCGCGCCTGCAAGATCCTGTCCGGGGAAAAGTACCACAAATAACAAAACGCATACAAAAAACAACGCCTGCACTTGCGGGCGTTTCTCTTTGGGGACGCTGTCCCCCCTGCAAGGGGACTAAGTCCCCTTGACCCCATCGTATTGGTCACAGGGGTTTCCCTTCCGGTCAAAGTTGTTTCCCAATTCTGCTGTAAGGACGCGGCAAGTAAGCACGATCCGCAGTTTTTCTCCGTCTCCCGGAGAAAAACGTAAACCTTCATCAAATAAAGCCCACGAGAGAATAAATTCTCTCGGCGGCTTTTTTGATGAAGAAAGCGCAGCTGCGCAAAGCGCTGGCTGCGCCGGGCGGATCGGGCGCCGGGCAGTGCCCAGACCCAGTTTCGACCCTGTTGGATGGTATCATATCTTCGTGCCACGACATGCATAGCTCGGTGGCTTCGCCACTTCTTTTCGACCATATTAGCATAAAGAAATACCCCGTCTCACAACATGTTTCTGGTATGCTTATTCAATCCCTCCACCGCAAGCGGTCCCCCTCCCTTTAACAAGGGAGGCAAATAAATACTCCGTCCCCCAATCTGTTACATGTCGGGAGACGGAGTATTTTTTGATTCAAGTTTGTCGAAAGAAGAGGTCCAGGAGGCTGGCCTCCTGGTAGGGGTCCAGGGGACAAAGTCCCTTGGCCTGGTCAGTGTTTGGGACGGACAGTCCCAAGCTACGCCTCGTTCAGTTCACCGTTTTCCACACGCAGCACACATTCGGGCGCAGCGCCGGTCAAATCGCTCAGATCCGTGCAGGTAAGCAGCGTCTGCACATGGGCGATGCGGGAAAGCAGCCTGCGGCGGCGTTCGGGGTCCAGTTCGCTGAGCACATCGTCCAGCAGCAAAAGCGGCGGCTCCTGCTGGCTTTCTTCCAAGAGATCAAAGGCGGAAAGCTTCATGGCCAGCGCAGCGGTGCGCACCTGCCCCTGAGACGCAAAACTCTTCATTTCCGCACCGGACAGCGTCAGCAGCAGTTCATCGCGGTGCGGCCCGAAGGATGTGGTCTGACGGCGGACATCCTCTTCCCGGGCGGTATGCAGCCCGCGCAGCATATCCTCCGCAATGTCCTGACTTTCCTTCAGATGTCCTTCATAGTGGAGGGAAAACACCTCGTGCTCTCGCCCGCCGATGTAGGCGTAATGTCCCCGGGCACGACCTTCCATGCTTTCCGCAATATCCCGGCGCAAACGTACCACAGGCACAGCCGCCTTGCTCAGTTCCTCATCCCAGGCGGCAAGCTGACGGAGATCGCCACTTTTCAGCAGTGCATTCCGCTGCTTCAGCGCCGTCTGATAGCTCTGCAGCGCATAGAAATAGGCCCGCTGCCGCTGGCACAAAAGCATATCCAGAAACCGCCTGCGGTCACTGGGCCCGCCGCGCACCAGCGTCAAATCTTCCGGGGAAAAGATCACGCAGGTGGCATGGCCCATCAGCTCGCCCATGCGGGACGCCGTTTTGCCATTGAGGTACAAAAGCTTCCTGCGGCGCTGGTTTTCGTATAGCCGCACGCCCACCTGATGTTCGCCGTCCCGGCGCTGCACATTCACCTGCACGGCAGCCGTTTCGCAGCCTGAACGAATCATATCCTTATCACAAGAGGTACGGTGGCTCTTGCCAAGGCAGCACAAATGAACCGCCTCCAGCAGATTGGTCTTGCCCGCGCCGTTTTGACCCACCAGCACGGTGACCCCCT
>JAFYLS010000013.1 GCA_017550035.1 Clostridia bacterium | reverse complement strand
CTAGCCAACTGAGCTACGGAGCCAAATGGTTGCGGGGGAGGGACTTGAACCCTCGACCTCCGGGTTATGAGCCCGACGAGCTACCAAACTGCTCTACCCCGCGTCGTTCACGCTTACCAGCGCAAGAGATATGATAGCACAGTTTTATTCAGTTGTCAACAGGTTTTTTAAAAAGTTTTCAAAACATATTCTTTTTCTTTTCTTTGCAAGAATGCATCAGCATGCATCCTTAACTCACCGCCAAACTGCCCCGTTCTCAGAACCTGCAGCGATTGATCCATCTTCTTTCGACTTTTACCATATGCAGTTGTTTTCGTTCCCCGCACTGTAGGCAAAATACCCTACATCGTTCAAATGAAAGTACGTCAATCAATTCGTATACACTTCTTACACAGACAGAGGATGAATAACCCTTCCTCTCCCCTTTTATTCTCCTGATCATACAACGCTCAACCCCATACAGCCTGATAAAACAAAAAAGCACCCCGGTTTGGGGTGCTTTCACGAGCAAATCACTTCAGCGTGATGACCACATGACGGTTGGGCTCTTCGCCTTCGGAATGGGTGCTCACGTTGGGGTTATTCTGCAGTGCGCTGTGCAGAATGCGGCGTTCGTAGGGATTCATGGGCTCCATAGCCACCTTACGGCCGGTCTTCTGGGCGCGGTTGGCCATGCGGTTGGCCAGGCGAACCAGCGCTTCTTCGCGCTTTGCACGGTAGTTTTCGGTGTCCAGGGTCACGCGGGTGTAATCATTCTGACCCTTGTTCACCTGCAGGCTGGTCAGATACTGCAGCGCATCCAGGGTTTCGCCGCGGCGGCCGATGAGGATGCCCAGGGTATCGCCTTCCATGTTAACCTTCACATTGCCTTCTTCATCAGTGGTAACGGCGACGGACACATTCACGCCCATCAACTTGGTCAACTCCTGCAGGAATTCCTGCGCCTTACCGGCTGCAGTGGTACGGTCAGCCTGTTCGGCGGGCACGATCACCTTGGGTTCGGCAGGCTTCTTTTCAGCCTTCTTTTCGGGAGTTTTCTTTTCGGCAGTTTTCTTTTCGGCAGTTTTCTTTTCTTCAGCCTTCTTTTCGGCGGGCTTCTTTTCAGCCTTCTTTTCCACAGGCTTCTTTTCGGCGGGCTTCTTCTCAGCCTTCTTTTCCACAGACTTCTTTTCGACAGGCTTATCTTCTTCCTGGTCATCGCGCATCATCTGGCTGACCAGTTCCTTTGCCAGCTCGACATCTTCTTCATCGTTGTTCAGCGTCAGCTTGACCTTGGCCAGACGGCTGCCGAAGAGACCAAACAGGCCCTTGCTGCCTTCCTGGAGGATATCAACCGTCACATCGCTGATGGCAACGCCCAGCTCTTCAAGACCCATGGAGATAGCTTCTTCGATGGTCTTGGCGGAAAATTCAAAACTTTTCTTGCTCATTATTTGACAGACCCCTCTCCAGTTACGGAAGCAGCACTCTTCTTATCCTGCTTTTCAAGGATTTTATTGATCATCGCACTGGAAACACCCATCACGATGTTGGAAGTGACCCAGTAGATGGCAAAGCCGGCGTTGGAAGTCAAGCAGAAGTACACGCTCAGGATGGGGAAAAACACCTGCATGAACTTGGCCGTGCTCTGAGAATTCTGGTTGTTGTTATTGTTCTGGGCAGGCTGCTGATTCTGCTGGGGCATCAGCTTGCTCTGAATGACCTGAGAAAGACCGGCCATAATGGGCAGCAGTGTCCAGCCGTTGTAGTTCTGATACAGAGAAATGTTGAACATCAGTACGCGGATATTGCTCCAGCCGGGGATACCGCTGGCCATCTGTTGATAGGCAGGCATGTTTTGCAAAGATGCAATAATGGCAGAAATGGAAGCAGAAGTGGCTTCAGAGGTAGAGAAATCAATCACACCCTGCACGTTGCCTGCAATCACGCTGAGCTGTTCAGCGCTGAAGGTGTTGTAAACGGACTGCCACACTTCGGTGCCAACCATGTTCAGGCTGCGCAGATCGGGCACACAGGACATAAAGATGGAGTCGGGAGTCCACACGTTCTTGACCCACAGCCAGCTTTCGTTGGCCAGAATGGGAGCAGCATCTTCTGCCAGGAAACGGAACACCTGAGCTACCATGTTTTCATTGGCAATGGCGCGCATGGCACCGAACATCCAGATCAAAATAGGCCACTGAATCAGCATAGGAATGCAGCCGCTCATAGGGCTGATCTTTTCACGCTTGTAAAGCTCAGCCATCTTCATGTTCAGCTTCTGCTTATCATTGGCATATTTCTTCTGCAGTTTCTGCATTTCGGGATTGATCAGAGACATCTTGCGCATACTCTTGCGGCTCTTGATGTCCAGAGGCATGAGAACAAGACGGATCAGCACGGTGAAGATAACGATGGACCAGCCATGGTTCATCACAATGCTGTTAATCCCGTCCAGAACAGAACGAAGCAAGTTGGTCACTTGTTTTAGTCCCTCCTAATGACAGCATCAAAGATCGTAGGTACAGGGTCGTAACCGCCGCGACAAAAGGGATTGCAGCGCAAAAGCCGTCGCAAAGCCAACCACCCGCCCTTCCATGTGCCAAAGCGTTCAATGGCAATCATGGCATATTCCGAGCAGGTCGGTACAAAGCGGCAGCATGCCCTCTTGTTGGGGCTGATCTTTCGCCGGTAGAAGCGGATCAACCGCAGCAGTAAAGTTTTCATTTTTCATCCGCGCTGCGGTACAGATTCTGCTTGCGCAGAATATACCGCATGGATTTGTGCAATGTCTGAAAATCGGCAAGAGAGGCATTCTCCCGGGCGGTAAACACATACATTCCCGTACGCAGCAGCGGCATTTCTGCTTTGAAAGCTTCCCGCAGACGGCGCTTGACCAGATTCCGAGTCACCGCATTGCCGACTTTTTTGCTGACCGCAAAGCCCACCAGCATTTTGGGGGCGCGGACAAAATTGAGCACAATTTCGCGGCTGCCGGAGCTTTTGCCCTTGCGGTAGACATAGCGAAACTGCCCGTTCCTGCGGAGACGGTATTCCTTCTGCATGCGTTCACCTAAACTGCGTCCCAAGACGCATTAATGTTTCCAGGATATAGCAAACCCGCCCCGAACCTGATGCACGGTGGCAAGCAACGGGGCGGGCTAAGCCATGCAAAGATCATCTGCGCAATCAGCGCAAACCGACGAAAATCAGACGGTCAGTTCCTTGCGGCCACGACGACGACGACGGGCGAGCACACGACGGCCATTCTTGGTGGACATACGGGCGCGGAAACCATGCACCTTATTGCGCTGACGTTTCTTGGGCTGGTAAGTACGCTTCATAGCAAACAACTCCTTTAGTTTCAAAGACCCGTTGGGTCTGATGTTGCGCAGTGTGATCAAAGTACCACAAGACAGCCATTATAGTATATCCATCTCCCGTGAAACTGTCAAGCACTTTTTGTGATTTTTCCACCCTTTACAGGGCATTTTTCCCCATTTCAGACGTTCAACTGCTGACGGAGAGAACGCAGCTGGCTGATCTGCTCTTCCATAGCCTGATCAACCTGAGAAACCATCACACCCACAGACATATGCACCTGTTCGGTGTAGTTCTGGCATTCCTGCTGCGTCTGTTCATACAGCTTTTCCGCCTCATACTGAGCGCGGCGGGTGATCTCGTGATCACTGACCAGAATATCCGCATTTCGCTGTGCATCCGCAACAATGGCATTGGCACGGTTATTGGCATCGTTCAGAATGGCGTGATGCTGGTTCTGGGCATCCGTTTCAATCTGCTGCGCCTGCTGAGAGGCGCGGCTTACCGTTTCCTTGGCTTCGCGCTGGGCATTGGAAAGCTCCTGCTCGGCAGCAGCACGCAGTTCACGGTCGTATTTTTCGGCTTCCTGCTTTTTGCGGGCAGATTCTTCCTCGGCAGCACGCAGCATCTGATCCGCCTGAGTGCGGCTTTCATTCAGAATGGCGGCCTCTTTTTCCAGCAGCTTGCGGGCTTCCTTGATTTCGGGCGCAATGCTTTCTTCCAGCTGATACAGCAGGCGGGTTACTTCTTCCTTGCTGATAAGCACTTTATTGCCAAGAGGCAGGGGCTTTGCACTGCCAAGCAGCAGGTTCAGACGGTCCAGCACCTGATAGATGGTCATTTTTTCTTCCATGATCCTTGATCCCCCTCACGAATGTATGCAAAACTTTTTCCGCACCGCTTCTGCTGCGGGTACGGGCAAAAACAAATCCGCTTCTCCTCTGAAAGATGCCAGCTGCCGCACCACGGAAGAACTGACGTCTTCCATGCCCTGATTGGCAGGCAGGAACACCGTTTCGATCTGCTCATCCAGCATGCGGTTCACCCGGTGCAGCGTCATTTCCATTTCCAAATCCTGCGCACTGCGTACGCCGCGCAGCAGCACATGCACCTGCAGTTCTCTGCACAAATCCACCGTCAATCCGGAAAAGGCAATCACTTGCACATTGGACAGATTTTTGCAGCACTGCCTGAGAATATCCACCCGTTCTTCCACCGTAAAGCAGCCTTTTTTGTCCGGATTATGCAAAACCCCTACATAAACCTTGTCAAACAGTCGGGCTGCACGGCAAATCAAATCCATATGCCCGTTGGTCACAGGATCAAAACTGCCGGGAAACAAACAGGCCATTACGCTCACCCTTCCTGATTGAGGCAGTAAAAACTAACGTGAATATCGCCAAAGTCCCGCTGCTTGAAGCAAACAAAGCATTCCGGCAGCTGGGGGGCATTCTTATCATACTCCACGACCAGAACGGTATCTTCGTCCATTTGGCCGTTCAAATGCATCTTGAGAATCACATCTGTGGTATCCATTTTGTAAGGCGGATCCAGAAAAATCAGGTCAAACCGTTTTCCCCGAAGCTGCTCCAAAGCCTGCACATCCGCCATGTTCAGGAAAGTGCACCGGTCTTCAAAGTGCAATGAAGCAATGTTTTCCCGAATCACCTGAGCGGCAGATTTGGCCATATCCACCAGATACGCATGCTCGGCGCCGCGGCTCAGCGCCTCCAGCGCCAATGCGCCGCTGCCTGCATACAAATCCAGCACCTGCGCGCCTTGCACGTCAAACTGCAAAATATTGAAAATCGTTTCCCGCACACGGTCCAACGTGGGACGGGTATCCATGCCCTTGGGCGCTTTGATGGCCCTGGACCGGGCTGTACCTGCAATGATTCGCATAACTCAGATAATCTGCTTGTTCTGGCTCTGACGGGCCTTTTGTTCCTTCTGCTGCTTCCGCTTGTGGCGGCGGGTATTGGCCGCAATTTTTCCGTGGGTATAGGAGCGGGAAACAGGACCGCGGAGATACCCTGCCGCATAACCCAGCGCGGGCAGCAGCATCAGCAGAGGGCTGATCCGGTCCAGCAGCAAAAGCACCTGAATATTTTCCGTGGAAATAATATTGATATAGGGCAAAAGGCTCAGGCGCACCAGAATCCGCACCACTTGAATCATACCCATGGACGTATCCCGGTTATAGTACGCAAGCGGCAGCTGCACTTCTTCGGCAGAAATGCTGTCAAGCCATCCGGGCAGCGTGCCCAGCGTATAGGTCTGCGGTTCAGCGCAAACGGCATGCACAAGGCCCAGCAACAGCAGCGGCGCAGCACCAATCAGGGCGATCAGTGCGCCCTTCAGGGGGTGATAGGAACGGTCCATATCTGCTTTTTCCACTTCGCGGCCGCTTTCCCGGCGAACGTGGGCAATTTCGCCCACAGACACATCACTGTCGCCGTTTTTCAACCCTTCCATGTAGGTCATGCCGATGGTCGCCACCACAGCGCCCGCATTTAGCAGCACATTGAGCAGCATGCTTTTGAAGTTCAGCGCCGCACCTACCATCAGGAAAAAGAACATATAAATAATGTAATAGAGCAGAATTTTGCCGCTTCTCTTGAGGGCGCCGGCATTATACACCGTTCCCTTCAAATAAGGCTTCTGCACCGATTTTACGCCCCGGCGTTTCTTCTTACCCTGCTGTTTTGCCTGATTTTTTTCCATGGTTCAGCCTTCTTTCGCATATTCCACCGGCACACGCCCCGCATGGGCCAGCAGCATCTCATAACTGATGGTGCCGCACTTTTCGCCCAGCTCGTCTGCCGTAATTTCTTCATTTCCCTGTTTGCCGATCAGCACTGCCTGATCGCCGATCTGCACATCGGGCACTTCGGTGGCATCCACCATCATCTGATCCATGCAGACTCTGCCGATAATGGGACACCTGACCCCGCGGATCAATACTTCGCCCTTACCCGAAAGCGCACGGTGGTAACCGTCGCCGTAGCCTACTGCCAGCGTTGCCACCTGAGTTTTTCTCTCTGCACGGAAGGTGCAGCCGTAGCTGACGCACTCGCCGCTTTCGATCCATTTGACAAAACTGACTTCGGTCAGCCAGCTCAGTGCCGGTTCCACCTGAAATGGCATTTCTTTGCAAGGCGGACAGCCATAAATAACCAGACCGGCGCGCACCATATCAAACCGGGCATCTTCGTATTTCAGCAGCGCCGCACTGGCGCTGGCATGGCGCACGATACCTCCGGGCAGCATAGCGCACAGCCGTTCAAACCTCTCCATCTGCATATGGGAATAATCGTCGCTCTCGCCGTCTGCATTGGCAAAATGCGTAAACACACCGGTCAGATGTACATGCGGCGCCTTTTCCAGGGCAGCAAGCACATCCTGCATTTCTTCTTCCGTCCTGACGCCGATGCGCCCCATGCCGGTATCTATTTTCAGATGCACGTGCGCATTTTCATTCAGCAGGCAGCAGGCAGCTTCCATCATCTGCACGCCTTCCGCATCGTAAACAGTTTGGGTCAGGTGATACTTTACATCTGCCAGCGCATTCTGTTCATTCACAGGGCCCAGTACCAATACAGGCGCATCCACCCCGTGACGGCGCAGTTCCTCTCCCTCTTCAGGGATCGCCACACCCAGCATATCTGCACCGGCTTCCATACAGGCTTTTGCCACCGGCACGGCGCCATGACCGTAGCCATTGGCTTTTACCACTGCCAGCAGCTGAACCTTTTCAGGCAAAAAGCTGCGGATTTTCCGCATGTTGTTCTTTATTGCTTCCAAATCGACCAGCACATAGGTGCCCCGATAACGCATGAATCCATAGCCTCCGAGCGATCCGTTTCTCTGGGAAACGGAAATTATGAGCAGGCAAAGCCATACCCACCCAATGGTATTATATCACGGATGATGCATCGGTAGCAATACACAAAAATATGCCTTCATCCGTATCTCATTATAGCAGGAGCGCCGCCAAAAAGACAGATCCCTGCCCGTTTAGCCCGATTTTGGCCACAATCCGCGGACAAATCACCCCTGAAATACATCCGATACGCCAACAACGCATCCCTTTTCCATATAGACCCTGGGCACGCGGGAGCCGATTACCGCAAGACACTCGTTACGGTTCAATTCACCCCATGCCGCATATTCACGCAGCGTGACGCCGCCGCCCAGCAGATAGGCCACATCGCCCTGCTGCACGCCTTCCACATGACTTACATCCACCATCATCTGGTCCATGCATACAAGTCCCAGTACTTTACAGCGCTTTCCCCGGATGATCACTTCACCCTTGCCGGAAAGCAGGCGGGAATAGCCGTCAATATAGCCTGCCGCCAGTGTGGCCACCGTGATCTCTTCAGGAATCGGCTCCTCATCGTATCCGATGCCCTCCCCCGCTTTCACCCGATCCACGCGGGTTACCCGGGTGCAAAAGCGCACCGTTTCCTTCGTTTCGGAAAAACGTTCCCAACTGGGCGTACAATTTCCGTACAGGAACGCACCCACGCGCACACCCGTCATCTGCCAATCGAGGTAACGCACCAGACCAATGGAATCCAGTAAATGCCGTCGTTTGAAGGTAAAGCCTTGTTGCTTCAGTTCTTCTTCCATGTGCAGGAAGGTCTCATACTGTTCCACACTCTGCTCGTGGCTCCTCAGCGCCAGATGACTGTACAGCCCTTCCGCTTCCATTCCAGGAAGAGTCAAGGCCTGCGCTGCCTTTTCCATATCCGTAAAGCCCAGACGATGCAGCCCGGTATCAATCTTGATCTGCACCCGGGCGGGGATTCCGCTCTTTTGGGCAGCGGCAGAAATCAGCTTTGCATCCTCCACCGTGCCGCAGGTCATCATGATGCCTTTACGGATGACCTTTTCCATCTGCGCTTCACCCGTCATGCCCAGAATCAGGATATCGGCATCCGGCAGCGCTTCATACAACGCTAATGCTTCATCCGCTGATGCTACGGCAAAAGAGGTACAGCCTGCATCCCACAGGCAGCGACCTGCAGTTTTCAGGCCCAGTCCGTAGGCATTGGCCTTCAGTACGCAGACACAGTCCACATTTTCCTTGCACAGCGATGCAGCCAGCAGATAATTATGTTTCAGCGCATCCAGATCCACTTCCATCCAAGTGCGGCTCATAGCCCATTGCACATTCATCGGGTCATCCATCCTTTCGTGAAGGTAGAGTTCTCCGTCAGGCCGTACAAATCCTTTATTTCTCCTATTTCCATATTGTTTCAACAAAAAAGACGCTTTTCAGCGTCTTTCACGGCACCCTTGCGTTTATTCCACAAACACAGCGGCGTACCAGTTCTGTTCTTCTGCGGCAGGATCAAACAGTGTATTGATGGGCAAGCCCAGCTGACGCACGGTCTTGAATACATCAATACCCACGCTATGGAACGCAGGACGCGCCTTCACCACATTGCGGCATTCGCCGTTTGTGAAACCGGCGCATTCCTTGCACAAGCCGCAATCGCTGAGAGAAAAGGCAAAGTAATACCCTTCCACAAAAGCCTTGCGCTCCAGTTCAAAGGATACCTTCTGGGTGATGTGCTTGTTATGACCGCCCACAATGACGCCCCACTTGTAGCGCTCCAGCATTTCTCTGTATTCAGCCAGAGAAGGGTTGTTGGGACGGGAAGGGCAGGTCAGCCCCTTGCCCCAGTCCTTGCAGCCATACATGCACTTGAGCAGTGTGCGGGTATCAAAGCAGATATCCTTCAGTTCAAAGGGCACGGCGCTGACGGCGCCCATTTCCAGCGCCTTGTCCACCAGTTCCTGTGCATACCCGGGAAAATCAGCCATGGCTATTCTCCTTTCAAAATTCGTTTAGAATATGCAAGAGGGACCGCTTTTGCAAGCGGTCCCCCAAAGGCCTATGCCTTACACAGGCATGGTGCCGTCTTCGGTGTTGAACTTGGTGGGATCAGCCTTCATCTGCTGAGCCTGACGGTATTCAAAGTACTTGGTAGCAACCTGGGGGAACAGGGCGTAGCTGAGCACGTCTTCATCCTGCTGGATCCACTTAGCAGCTTCCTTGCGATACTTTTCAAGTTCGGGCGCGATATCATCGGCGGGACGATGGTCGATGACCTTTTCATCGCCGATGCACTTCTTGCGCACTTCCTCGTTCACGGGAGCGGGCAGACGGCCGTATTCGCCGCGCAGCATGCCCTTGCTTTCCTTGGTCACCATCTTGTAGCGTTCGCCGCCCAGCACGTTCATAACCGCCTGGGTGCCCACGATCTGAGAGGTGGGGGTAACGAGGGGAGGATAACCAAAGTCTTCACGCACGCGCGGAACTTCTTCCAGGCAGGCGTAGTACTTATCCATGGCGTTGGCCTGCTTCAGCTGGCCGATCAGGTTGGACAGCATGCCGCCGGGAACCTGATACTGCAGGGCCTTGGCGTCAACAGCCAGCACCTTGCCGGGATCGCGCCAGCCGTCCTTGGTCAGACGGTCGGCCACGCCGCGGAAGTGTTCGGCGATCTTGGCCAGCAGTTCCTGGTCGTAGCCGGGATCATATTCGGTGCCCTGCAGCACAGCCAGCATGGATTCGGTGGCAGGCTGAGAGGTACCATCGCCCAGAGGAGACAGAGCGGTGTCGATGACGTCCACACCGGCTTCCACGGCCTTGAGCAGGGTCATGGCGGCGGTACCGGCAGTGTTGTGGGTGTGCAGTGCCACAGTCAGCTTGGTGTTTTCCTTGATCTTCTTGACCAGAGAATAAGCGTCAAAGGGCAGCAGCAGACCTGCCATGTCCTTGATGCAGATGATGTCAGCGCCCATGGACTCAACGTCCTTGGCCATCTTGACGAAGTATTCTTCGGTGTGCACGGGAGACACGGTGTAGCTCATAGCCACTTCGGCAATACCGTTGTACTGCTTGGTAGCCTTCACAGCGGTTTCCATGTTGCGCAGGTCGTTCAGAGCGTCGAAGGTACGGATGATGTCCATACCGTTGTCGACAGCCTTCTTGACGAAGTAGTCCACCACGTCATCAGCGTAGTGCTTGTAGCCCAGGATGTTCTGGCCGCGCAGCAGCATCTGCAGCTTGGTGTTGGGCAGAGCCTTGCGCAGCTGGCGCAGACGCTCCCAGGGATCTTCATTCAGGAAGCGCAGGCAGCTGTCAAAGGTAGCGCCGCCCCAGCATTCCAGAGAGAAATAACCAACTTTATCCAGCATTTCGCACATGGGAAGCATTTCGTCCAGACGCATACGGGTAGCGCCCTGGCTCTGATGCGCGTCACGCAGGATGGTTTCAGTAAATTGAACCTTAGCCATCTTTTATTTCCTCCACGATCCAGAATTAACCGAACATGCTCAGCAGCACGCCGGCAGCAATGGCAGAGCCGATAACGCCCGCCACGTTGGGACCCATGGCATGCATGAGCAGGAAGTTGCCGGGGTTGGCCTTCTGGCCTTCCACCTGAGAAACACGGGCCGCCATAGGCACGGCGGAAACGCCCGCAGAACCGATGAGGGGGTTGATCTTGCCGCCGGTCATCCAGTTCATCAGCTTGGCCAGCAGAATGCCGCCTGCGGTACCGAAACCAAAGGCCACAACACCCAGCACGATGATCTTGATGGTGCCCCACTGCAGGAAGGTGCCGGCAGTAGCGGTGGCGCCAACGGTGATGCCCAGGAAGATGGTAACGATGTTCATCAGTTCGTTCTGCATGGTCTTGTTCAGACGCTCGGTCACACCGCATTCCTTGGCCAGGTTACCCAGCATCAGGCAGCCAACCAGGGGAGTAGCAGAGGGCAGCAGCAGAGACACCAGAATGGTAACCACAACGGGGAACAGGATCTTTTCCTTCTTGGACACGGGACGCAGCTGTTCCATCACGATTTCGCGTTCCTTCTTGGTGGTCAGAGCGCGCATGATGGGGGGCTGGATCACGGGAACCAGCGCCATGTAGCTGTAAGCAGCCACGGCGATGGGGCCAAGCAGATGGGGCGCCAGCTTACCGGTCAGCCAGATAGCCGTGGGGCCGTCTGCACCGCCGATGATGCCGATAGCACCGGCTTCAGCAGGAGTGAAGCCCAGGAGGGAAGCACCCAGGAAGGTGAGGAAAATACCCAGCTGAGCAGCCGCGCCGATGATCAGGGTCTTGGGGTTGGAAATGAGGGGACCAAAGTCGGTGCCCGCGCCAACGCCCATGAAGATCAGGCAGGGATAAATGCCCAGCTTCACGCCCAGGTACAGGTAATCCAGCAGACCGGGAGAAATGGTCTTGCCGGCGTTGGCCAGCTGAATGCCGGCGGAATTGAACACCGCACCGTCGCTGATAAAGGCGCCTGCGCCATTGATGATCACGGCCACGGATTCGGCCAGTACTGTACCGTCTTCAGCAATCAGTGCGCCGAATTCGTCCAGCTTGGCACCCACAACGAAAGATTCGGTAATCTGGCCGATCACAGTGCCGGCGCTGTTGAGAATGGCGCCCGCGTTGTTCACGGTCAGTTCCGCAAGATTGAGCAGGTCTTTACTTTCCACCAGAATGGCGCCGCCAAAGAGGCTCCAGTTGGCGTGACCGCCGGCAAACAGTTCTTCATGATACACTTCAGAACCAAGCAGGTTGGTGAGCAGCATACCAAAGGCGATAGGCAGCAGCAGAAGAGGCTCGAACTTCTTGACGATGGCCAGGTAGATCAGCAGACAGGCAATACCCACCATGACCAGCGCCAGAGGATTCTGCATAAACAAGCTGATGCCCGATTCACCGGCCAGATCCCGCAAAGTTTCCATGATATTTACACTCTGCATGGTATCTTCTCCTTACTTAACGTATAGAATCAGGAAATTGCAACTTGTCTTAGTTCAGCACAACCAGCACATCGCCGGAGTTGACGGAAGCACCCTTGGTGGCCAGAACCTGAGCCACAGTGCCGTCCGCGGGGGACACGATTTCGTTTTCCATCTTCATGGCTTCCAGCACCAGCAGGATGTCGCCCTTCTTGACGGAAGCACCCTGAGCAACCTTCACATCCAGGATCACGCCGGGCATGGGCGCATTGATCTTGGTGCCGCCGGCCACGGGAGCAGCCTTGGGAGCAGCAGCGGGAGCGGCAGCCTTGGGGGCAGCAGCGGGAGCGGGAGCAGCAGCCACAGGAGCGGGAGCGGCAACGGGAGCAGCAGCGGCAGCGCCGGCAGCCACTTCTTCAACTTCTACTTCATAAGCAACGCCATTGACGGTGATATTGAACTTACGCATTTTATGTGATCTCCTTTCAAATGGGCCTTACATGCGGCCGTACATCTGCTCTTCGCGAGCACCCTGCTGCCAGGCAGGAGCGGTGTGGATGCGCTTCACGCGGCGAACCACAAAACCGGACTGGGGAGCGTTTTCGCCGTTTTCGCCCTGCAGCATGCATGCGATGGCGGCGGAAATGACGGCGATCAGCGCGTCATCATTCTGAACATAGGTTTCCACCTGCACGGGCTCTTCCTGCACAGGAGCAGGAGCAGCCTTGGGCGCGGCGGGCTTCTTGTTGCCGGTCATCAGCGTCATTACATAGATGCAGCCGATCAGCACGGCAAGACCAAAGAAAACCACCAGCATGCCGGTTGCGGCAGTGGAAAGTCCCAAAGATAAAGCCTGCATTGTTTATCCCCCTTACAGCGGCATGTTGCCGTGCTTCTTGGGCAGGTTCACATCACGCTTGGAATAGAGGAATTCCAGGGCGTTGATGACCACCTTGCGGGTATCCTGAGGATCGATCACTTCGTCCACCAGTGCGTTTTCGGCAGCATGGAGAGCGCCGGTCTTCACGGTGTATTCTTCTTCCAGCTTTTCGCGGCTTTCACCGGCGTTCAGCTTTTCGTTTTCAAAGGCAGCCACAGCCACCTGCTTGGTGACAGGAGACACCATGGCAGTGGGCCAGGCGTAGCACACGTCGGCAATAGCCTTGCCGCCCATGCTCACGTAAGCAGCGCCCACGGCGTTGCCGGTCACGACCGCAACCTTGGGAGCGGTGGCTTCGGCATAAGCATACAGCATCTGAGCGGCAGCGCGGATGGTCTTGGCCTGAGCGCAGGCGCAGGGCACGGCGATGCCGTCAGTGTTCACCAGAGTGACCACGGGCAGCTGATAACAGTCGCACATACGCACAAAGCGGGCGATCTTCTGGCAGGCATCGGCATCCAGACGGCCGGAATCCACGGCGTAGTCGGTCACAACCAAACCCACGCTATGGCCGCCCACGTGGCACAGCACAGTGTGCGCAGCCTTGCCAAATTCCTTGTACAGTTCAACAGTCTTGCCGCCATCGGCAAAATCAGTGATCACGGAAGCGGCATCCGCAGCGTCGGAAGCGGTCATCACACGGTTGAGATCATCGCTTTCCATCAGGGGAGCATCTTCCTGGTTGCAGCCGGGCAGCGCATCCAGCACGCTCTGCACCGCCTGAACGGCTTCGGTTTCATTCTGGCAGGTCAAAGCCACAGCGCCCTGCTTAGCCATGGCAGCAGCGCCAAAGAGCGCTTCTTCGGTCTTGATATTGGCGATATCGCTGTTCATGACGGAAGCGGCATGCAGCTGCACAGTGCCGATCTTTTCCACCTGCACTGTCACATCGCACACCTGCGTCATCAGGGTAGCAATGCCGGTGCAGGGGCCCATCACGCAGCAGACCATGGGGCACACGCCGGACAGACGGGTCATGGCGCTGAAGATTTCCGCATAAGCGGGCAGCGCAGCAGCGCCTTCAGTCACCTTCACACCGGCAGAATCCACCATTGCCACCACGGGCGCGCCGGTCATCTGCGCCATGTTCAGCAATTTCTTAACCTTTTCGGCCTGAGCGCGAGTCATCGCGCCGCCGCAGGAGGTGTAATCCTGAGCGAAGCAGTACACGGCACGGCCATGCACGGTGCCAAAGCCTGCCACCACATTTGCATCCTTGCGCAAAGTTTCAATTTCCATGAAGCTGCCGGCGTCAAAGAGCTGAGCCACGCGTTCACGTGCCGTGTTTTTACCGGCAGCATGCTGCGCAGCGGTACGCTTTTCGTCGCCCGCCTTGAGGAATTCCTTTGCCTGGGTGATCATTTCCTGTACGTTGTCCATTACCCGGTATCCCCCATTCTGATATTATTTCAGTAGATTTTCCGCCTTCGAAAACATACCGTTCTACAGCCGAATGATGTGTCCAAAAACAGAAATTCCATCTTTACCCATGTTCTATATACTACATAAATCCCCTATTTCCTGCATGGTTTCAAATTTATTTTAGTCTTTTTCTTTCTTTTCGTAAGCACTTGCCATAATTGTGAAACAGGTGTATACTGGGTAGGATTTTTGCAAGGAGGCTCCGACCCATGAAGATTGCGCTTTCATGTGACCCCGCCGGCATTGTGCTGATGCCCGCCGTGAAGAAAGTTCTGGAAGAAAAGGGCATCGCCTACGAAGAATTCGGCATGTTCGAAAATGATACCACCCGCGATTATCCCATCTTCGCCTACCGCGCCGCCAAGGCCGTGGCAGAAGGCAAGTGCGACCGCGGTATTATTTTGTGCGGCACGGGCGTTGGTGTATCCATGGCCGCCAACAAAGTGAACGGCATTCGCTGCTGCTGCTGCTCCGATGCCTACTCCATCAAGATGAGCCGCGCTCATAACGACTGTAACATGCTGGCCATGGGCGGCCGCGTGATCGCCCCCGAAAGTGCCGAACTGCTGGTGGAATATTTTATCGATACCCCCTTTGAAGGCGGACGTCATCAGCGCCGTATCGACATGTTCGAACTGATTGAAAAGGGTCTGCCCCTGGAATAACCTGTATATCAGAAAAAACACCGTACCTGATCGGCACGGTGTTTTTCTTTTGCTTTTTCCTTTGCTTTTTTCAGTTTACAGCAATTTCTGCATAAAGTATTCTTTCAGCAGCGTTCCGTCCTTCATCATAAACGCATCCGGACGGTGCCCCACAAAACGGAACCCCATTTTTTCATACAGATGCATGGCCCGCTCATTGCCTTCCAGCACTTCCAGTTCCATCTGCCTTACGCCTTTTTCCCGGGCCGCTTTTTCCATTTCCACAAACATCTGCGTGCCGATGCCTCGGTTCCAGAATTCCTGAAGCAAAGCAATGCCCACGCTGGCACGGTGACGCATCTTCTCTTTATTCATGAACATGAGAGAGCAGTTGCCTGCAATCTTCCCGTCCACTTCGCACACGATCATCAAATCGTACGGCGAATTCAGCGTATTCTGAAGAAACCGTTCTTCCTGCTCCACCGTCAGGCAGATATCCTGCGGGGTACGGATGAGATAATCCGTCTCCCCTGCCGTTGCAATCAGGTATTCGATCAATTCCTGGGCATCGGACACTTTGGGAGCGCGAAGCGTTGCTTTGCCTCCTTTGATGTCAATGAACTTTTCTTCAAACAGCATGCAGCACCGCTCCTTTCTCTTTTCTTCTTACCGCTGCTTACTCTTCTTCGCCTTCCAGCCAGTTCTTCACCTTGATGGCGGCTGCGTAGGCGATATTCTTTTTCACGCCGTTTTCCATGAGTTTTTCCCGGGCCTGACGCAGTTCCATGCCGCCAAGCATACATTCTAAAATCTGTGCTTCAGGAGAAGCAGAGGACACTTCTTTCGCTTCTTCCCTGGGCACGTTCCGCAGGTCCATCACCATGCAGTATTCGCCTTTTTCGGCCTTGGCATTGGCCTCCAGTTCGGCAAGAATGCTCTCCGGCGTTCCGCGGATGGTCAGTTCATGCAATTTCGTCAGATCGCAGGACAGGGACAAAAGCGCATCCGGCAGCACGCGGCACACCGCGCCCACCAGTTCCTTGATGCGGTAGGGCGATTCATGCACAATGGCGCCGGGGTAGCGCTGCCCCAGATCGCGCAGTTTTTCTTCCAGATCCTTCTTTTCCCGGGGCAGAAAGCCGCAGAAGGCAAACTCCGTCAGGTCAAACCCACTGACGGACATGGCGGCTGCCATGGCGCTGGGACCCGCAACAGCCATCACGGGAATTCCGTTTTCAGCTGCGCGGCGCACCAGATACGTGCCGGGATCGGAAATGGCGGGCGTGCCGGCATCCGTCACCAGCGCCACATCCAGATCTTCCCTGAGCATACGCTCCACAATACTCTGGCTCTTATCCTTTTCATTGTGCTGATGGCAGCTGACAAGCGGCGTATGAATATCAAAATGCGCCGTCAGTTTCATAGTGACGCGGGTATCTTCCGCTGCGATCAGGTGTACGCTTTTCAGCGTTTCCACCGCGCGGGGGCTCATATCCGAAAGATTGCCGATGGGCGTTGCAACAACGTACAGCGTGCTCATGCTTCACCCTCCCCCTTCACAAACACCCGCAGCGTAGCGCTGTGGGAACGGGAATTGAAAGCCAGTTCTTCCTTCGTTGCCTTGATAGCGCCGCCGACGGCTCTGCCCAGCGGCTTCTTTCCGCAGGTGCAGATAGGCGCCTTGGGCGGGCAGATGCAGGGATTCTGCATGGTACGGAAAGCACGCTTCACCAGACGGTCCTCGATGGAGTGGAAGGTGATCACGCACAGCCGTCCGCCGGGCTTTAAGCAATCCACCCAGTCATTCAGCGCTTTTTCAAGGGGGGCCAGTTCATCATTGACGGCGATGCGAACAGCCTGGAACGTGCGGCGCGCCGGATGGCCGTCATCCTTGCGGCGTACCGCTTTCGGGATCGCGGCATCCACCACCTTCACCAGATCAAAGGTGGTTTCAAGCGGTTTTTCCCTGCGCTTTTCCACCAGTATTTTGGCGATGCGTGCCGCCCACTTTTCATCGGCGTACTCATAAAGGATGCGGGTAAATTCCTTCTCGCTGACGGTGTTTACGTATTCTGCCGCCGTCATGCCGCAGGAGATATCCATGCGCATGTCCAGAGGGGCGTTTTCATGGTAGGAAAAGCCGCGCTCCGGCGTATCGATTTGATACGAGCTGACGCCCAGATCCAACAGACCGCCGTCCAGCAGCGTTCCTTCGGGCAGCAGTTCCTTCACGTCATGAAAGTTGCCATGCAGCGCCCGGAAATTGGCAAAGGGCTGCAAACGGGCGCTTGCTGCCGCAATGGCCGCTTCGTCCCGATCAATGCCGTAATGCATGCCCGCACCCCTGAGTGCTTCCAGAATCTTTTCGCTGTGACCGCCGCCGCCCAGTGTGCCGTCGGCAAACACACCGCCTTCTTCGGGCGCCAGATATTCCAACACTTCATGGAGCAGCACCGGTTCGTGATGAAAAGCCATAGTTCCTCCGTCATTTCACTGTTTGTTTCAAGACAGGCGGACGCCTGTACAGAGACATCCGCCTGTCCGTTTTTCTTTGATTAACCCAGTTCGGCAATGCGCGCTTCCAGCGCAGCGATCATCTGGGCGTTCTTTTCCAGTTTTTCCTTTTCAGCTTCCACCAGCTGGGCAGGCGCCTTGCTGAGGAAGCCGGGGTTGTTCAGTTTGCCCTGACCGCGGGCGATTTCGTTCTTCAGGTTATCCATTTCCTTCTGCAGGCGTTTCTTTTCCTTTTCCAGGTCCACCAGTTCGCCCAGCGGAATAAAGAATTCGCCGCAGGAGCACACCGCGCTCACCGTCTTTTCGGTGATCTGAGCGTCCTTTTCCAGCATTTCCAGTTCGCTGGCGCCGGCCATGCGCTTGAAGTAGCCTTCAGCGCCGGACAGCACGTCATGCCAGCCTTCCTGAGCGCGGATCATAAGACGGGCGCGCATGGAGGGCTGCACGTTCATGTTGGCGCGCAGGTTACGGATGGAGCGGATGATCTCCATGATGCCTTCCATCTGCATGGAGGCTTCGGGGAAACGGAGCGCATCGTCCACCTCGGGCCACTCAGACAGCATGCAGGAGGCTTCTTCGTTGCCGGGCAGGAACTTGAACACTTCTTCGGTCAGGAAGGGCATGAAGGGATGCAGAAGCTTGAGCAGCCCGGACAGCACATACTGCAGCACGGCGCGCACGGTCGCCTTGCGGGCCATATCGTCGCCCATCAAACCGGACTTGGCCAGTTCGATATACCAGTCGCAGAATTCGCTCCAGATAAAGTCGTAGATCTTCTGCGCAGCCAGGCCGTATTCGGCATTTTCGAAGTTGTCGGAAATCTGTTCCACGGCATCCATGTAGCGGGTCAGAATCCACTGGTCGGGAGGCAGAAGTTCCTTGCCGTCCAGACTTTCGATGCCGTCCAGGTTCATCAGTACGAAGCGGCTGGCGTTCCACACCTTGTTGGCAAAGTTACGGGCCATTTCCACCTTTTCGGTAGAGAAGCGGGTATCGTTGCCGGGGCTGATGCCCGTGACCAGAGAGAAGCGCAGGGCGTCTGCGCCATACTGGTCAATAACCTCCAGAGGATCCACGCCGTTGCCCAGAGATTTACTCATCTTGCGGCCCAGATGGTCGCGCACCAGACCGTGGATGACCACGGTGTCAAAGGGCGCCTGACCGTCCATGTTCTCCAGACCGGAGAAGATCATGCGGCTCACCCAGAAGGTGATGATATCGTAACCGGTCACCAGCGTGCTGGTGGGATAGAAGTACTTCAGATCCTCAGTGTTTTCCGACCAGCCCAGCGTGGAGAAGGGCCACAGTGCGGAAGAGAACCAGGTATCCAGCACGTCTTCATCCTGCACAAGATGGGTGCTGCCGCACTTGGGACACACGGTGGGATCTTCGCGGGTGCAGATGATCTCGCCGCAATCGCAGTACCACACGGGAATCCGGTGACCCCACCACAACTGACGGGAAATGCACCAGTCGCGGGTGTTTTCCATCCAGTTGAAATACTGCTTGCTGAAGCGTTCGGGCACAAAGCGGGTGCGGCCTTCGCGCACACAGTCAATAGCGGGCTTGGCCAGAGGCTCCATCTTCACAAACCACTGCTTGCTCACCATGGGCTCGATGACGCTGTGGCAGCGGTAGCAGGTGCCCACTTCGTGCTTGAGGGGCTCGATTTCCTTCAAAAGACCCAGTGCTTCCAGATCTTCCACAATGGCCTTGCGGGCATCCTTGGTGGTCATGCCGGCATACTTGCCGCAATCCAGCACATGGGGTTCGTTGACGGTGGCCTTACCGGAAGCAAACAGTTCGTCCGCAGCAGCCTTATCGGCAGCGCCGGTCATCACGCCGTCATAGGTGAACACGCGCACGATGGGCAGGTTATGGCGCTGACCCACTTCATAGTCGTTGGGGTCATGGGCAGGGGTAATCTTTACAACACCGGTGCCCTTTTCCATATCGGCATGCTCGTCACACACGATGGGAATTTCCTTGTTGATCAGGGGCAGCACCACATGGCAGCCATGCAGGTGCTTATAGCGGGGATCTTCGGGGTTGATGGCAACAGCGGTATCGCCCAGCATGGTTTCGGGACGGGTGGTAGCCAGTTCCAGCATTTCGCCCGTTTCCTTCACGGGATACAGGATGTGCCAGAAGTTGCCGTCCTTTTCCTCGTATTCCACTTCAGCGTCGGAAATGGAGGTATTGCAGCAGGGGCACCAGTTGATCAGACGGTTTCCCTGATAGATGAGGCCCTTTTCGTACAGGCGCACAAACACTTCGCGCACGGCCTTGGAGCAGCCTTCATCCATGGTGAAGCGTTCGCGGCTCCAGTCGCAGGAAGCGCCCATGCGGCGCAATTGGCGGGTAATGCGTCCGCCGTATTCGTTTTTCCAGGCCCAGGCATGCTCAAGGAAGCCTTCGCGGCCCAGCATTTCCTTGGTCAGGCCTTCCTTGCGGAGCTTTTCCACCACTTTGACTTCAGTGGCAATGGAGGCATGGTCCGTACCGGGCAGCCAGAGGGTGGGATCACCCTTCATGCGGTGGTAGCGGATCAGACTGTCCTGCAAAACGCCGTCCATGGCGTGGCCCATATGGAGCTGCCCGGTTACATTGGGCGGAGGCATCACGATGGTGAAAGGCTTTTTGCCTTCCACGCGGTGAGCCGTAAAGGCGCCGGAATTTTCCCACTTTTCATACGTGGTTTTTTCGATCGCCTGCGGGTTATAGGTTTTTTCCATGTTGAATTCGCTCATAACAGGAACCTCCCGAAAAAAATGAAGAAAATAATATCCGTAAACAGACAAAACCGCCCCATCCGAAAGGACGGAGCGGTCCGTGGTACCACCTGACTTCGCAATGGTTGCCCATTGCCTTTGAAGCGCTGTATCGTGCGCAAAACGGACAGACTACTTTTGTTTCACCTGCCACCCTCCGGGACGACTTTCCGTCTTATGCGGTCCAAGGCAGCCTTACAGCCGGTGAGCTGCCCTCTCTTATGGTGCAAAAAACGTACTCCTTCCCTTCACAGGGATATTAAGGTCTTTAATTAGGCGTTGGCCTTTTCGTCAACGGTAACGACCTGCTTGCCGGCATAGTAGCCACAATGCTTGCAAACACGGTGGGCCAGCTTCATCTGATGGCACTGAGTGCATTCCACCAGGGTGGGAGCGGTCAGCTTCCAGTTGGCACGACGGGAACGGCCACGTGCTTTGGATACTTTCTCTTTAGGCAGAGCCATGAGTTACACCTCCTGATCCTTCGTCAGCAATTGCTGCAATGCCGAAAAAGGATGCTGGTCGGGCAATTCCTTCTGGCAAGCATGCGATTCATTATCCTGCCGCGCTTTCTTCATGATCTTGCATTCAGGTTCGCATACGAACCGGATGGGCAGATCCAGCAGCGTCAGGGTCAACGCCAGTTGATGAAGTTCCACTTTGGAACCCTCAAAGGCAAGGCGTTCATCATCATCCGTCTCAAGTTCGTCTTCCATGCCCGCGTACGTCTTTTCTCTGCTGATGTGCAGGAAAGTTTCGTCAAAGGGCACGTCCACTTCGTAGTCGACCGGGGCAAAACAGCCCGCACATTCGCCGTGCGCCACCGTTTGCAGACGGCCGCGCAGACGCAGGTTATGATCCATCATGGAATAATAACCGGTCATGACCACAGAATCAAAGGTGACGGTATCACCGAAGATTTCCTGAGGCGGGATCTCATCACGATGGGTAAAGGCAATCTCCTCACCCGGCGCGCGAAGCGCTTTTGAAACATCCAGTAACATGACATCTCTCCAATCGTGACCGAATGATATTATACGCTGAAGAAAAGGCTTTGTCAACCTTTTTTTCTCAAAATACAGCAATGAAATGCGGTTTTTCATCACCCGGACACAAGATATAGTTTATTCCTCCATAT
>JAFYLS010000099.1 GCA_017550035.1 Clostridia bacterium | reverse complement strand
CTCGATTACGTCAGGATAGATCGTTCCCTGGGCAAAATGATCGCGCTTGCCCAGCTGCAGAGAAATCTCCTTAAACACCTCCACAAATTCCCGACCGATGATCTTGCGCTTCTGTTCCGGCTCGGTCACGCCTTTAAGGGCGGAATAAAAACGATCAGAAGCATCTACGGCCTTCAGCTCCACTGGGAATGTCCTGGTGAAAACCTCCGTCACCTGATCGCTTTCTCCCGCACGCATGAAGCCATGATCCACATAGACACAGGTGAGCCGGCTTCCAATCGCCTTGTACAACAGGGCTGCCGCCACCGCACTGTCCACGCCGCCGGAAAGTCCCAACAGCACTGTGCCGTCGCCGACCTGCCTGCGAATCTGCCGGATGGTATTGTCAGCATAGGCATCCATCGACCAGTCTGCCGTTGCTTTGCAGATTTCGAACAGGAAGTTTTTCAGCATCAGCTGACCTTCTTCCGAATGCGTTACTTCGGGATGAAACTGAACGCCATACAGTTTCTTTTCTTCATTTGCCATGGCAGCAGTGGGGCAATTACTGGTGTGTGCAATCACCTTGAATCCTTTCGGCGGTTCAATAACCTGCCATGTATGGCTCATCCAGCAAGTGCTCTTCTGCTTCATGCCCTTCAAAAGACCCTGCTCATTCTGATCCATGAAAACGACAGTCCGTCCGTATTCCCGCTGGGCGGCGCGTTCAATTCTTCCGCCCAGCAAATGCGCCATCAGCTGCATGCCATAGCAGATGCCCAGTACCGGCACACCGGAATCAAAGATGGCCGGATCAATGGTCGGCGCATCTGCGTCCAGTACGCTTGCAGGTCCTCCCGACAGGATGATACCCAGCGGCTGTTCTTCCATGATATCCTCAATCGCCGCATTGTACGGCAGTATGCAGGAGTAAACGCTGCACTCGCGTATACGCCGCGCAATCAACTGCGTATACTGACCGCCAAAATCCAGAATTACGATTCCCCGCTGCTGCATCGTTGTTCATCCTTTCCATGAATGTGTTGTTCAAATTTATTCTTTCCCTGTCCTTCCGGAATATCAATTGGATATACGCCGGTAAAGCATCCGTCGCAATAGTTGCAGCCATTATTTCCTGCCAGTTTGTGCGCGGCATCAATGGACAGGTACGCCAGCGAATCTACGCCGATGGCCCGTGCAATTTCTTCCGTCGAATGCAGTTTGCAGGCAATCAGATTCTCCTCGGAATCCACATCCGTGCCGAAGAAGCAGGGATGTCTGAACGGCGGTGCAGAAACACGCATGTGAACTTCCTTTGCACCTGCCTCGCGAAGCAGTTTTACAATTCTTGCGCAGGTGGTACCACGAACAATGGAATCATCAATCAGAACCACGCGCTTGCCGGCAACCGTTTCCCGAATCACGTTCAGCTTGATGCGCACTGCTTTTTCGCGCATCTGCTGACTGGGCGCAATGAAGCTGCGTCCAACATACTTGTTTTTCAAAAAGCCAATGCCGTATGGAATGCCGCTTTCCTGCGAAAAACCTACTGCGGCGTCAATGCCGGAATCCGGCACGCCGATGACAACATCTGCATCTGCCGGGCTCTCCTGCGCGAGGAATTTCCCCGCAGAAAGCCGCGCCGAATGGACAGACGCACCCTGAATGACGGAATCCGGGCGCGCAAAATAGATGTATTCAAATACGCAGAGGGACGGCTTTTTTCCACAATGGCGGCAGTCCGACTGTATGCCGTCCTTGCTGAAAACGACAATTTCACCGGGCTGAATATCGCGGATGAACCGTGCATTCACAGCATCCAGTGCACAGGATTCGGAGGCAACAATATATTCACCGTAAGAGGTCTGACCATAGCAAAGGGGGCGAAATCCCGTGGGATCGCGGAAGGCGATAAGCTTGGTGGCGGTCATGAGTACACAGGAATAGGCGCCCTTCATCTTCGGCATGGCACATGCCACAGCTTCTTCGGTTGATGCAGTGTGGAGCCGCTCGCTGACGATGGTATAAATCATGGATTCGGTATCGGTCGTACCATGAAAAATAGCGCCGTTGAGCTCATGGGCGCGGCGCAATTCATTGGCATTTACAAGATTTCCGTTGTGGCAAAGAGCCATGTTTCCCTTGACATGGCAGACGACGACAGGCTGGATATTATTGGCGTTTTTTCCGCCGGTGGTGGAATAGCGCACATGGCCGACAGCGATGCTGCCGCTGCCCAGGCGAGACAGCTCATCTTCAGAAAAAACTTCTGTTACGAGGCCATCGCCGCGGTGCTGCCGGAAAAGGCCGTCATCGGACACGGCGATGCCGCAGCTTTCCTGGCCGCGGTGCTGGAGTGCGTAGAGTCCCAGATAGACCATTTCAGCCACGGGTGCAGACTCTTCGGCAAAAACGCCGAAGACGCCGCATTCCTCATGCAGTCCGTATGTCATGGAATCATCTCTTTTCATGCAAGTCTGAAAACCAAAAAAGGGCAAGGGTGTCATAGAACTGAATCTATGACACCCTTGCCAAGACAAAAATTATTATATTCACGAAGTCGGAAAAAGTCAAGTTTCAAGAAAGAGTTTTCACAAAACCATAAATTTGTTTGCGTGACTAAGTATGGATTATATTCCGCTTGCACCGTAGTTTTTCAATACGCGTGCAGAAGGATCACTTACATCGCAGCCCGGCCAGCTTTTGTTGGGCATCCAGAAGTCAATCACCATGTGACTCTGACCGGGATAGAACTGTTCAAACAGTTCACGGTACAGCAGGCTTTCCTTGGTAAACGGGCGTGCATGGTCGTATTGCGCGCACTTTATGGCAAACTCACCGAGCGAATACTTCTGTTCGGCATATTCCTTCAGATCATCCACCATGGAATGGCCCACCGCATCGGAAAAAGCTGCCTTTTGCCGCCAGAGTATGCTTTCGGGCAGGAGCTTATCTTCAGCAAAAGCCTTGCGGATCAGGTATTTTCCCATATCATGCCGGTTCATTTTGAGGGACGGATCAATGCTCATGGCGTAATGGACAAATGTCAGATCCCCAAAGGGTACGCGTGCTTCCAAAGAATTGACTGAGATACAGCGGTCAGCGCGCAGCACATCATACATGTGCAGCTCACGGATACGTTTTTCAGCCTCATGCTGAAATGCGGCAGCATCCGGTGCAAAGTCGGTGTACTTGTAGCCGAACAGTTCATCACTGATCTCGCCGGTCAGCAGAACGCGGATGTCCGTATGTTCGTGGATGTATTTGCACACCAGATACATGCCCATACTGGCACGAATCGTGGTGATATCGTAGGTTCCCAGCAGCTGAACCACATCCGGCAATGCATCCAGCACCTGCTGCTTTGTGATGATGACTTCGGTGTGGTTGCTGCCAATGTAGTCTGCTGCCTGACGGGCATACTTGAGGTCAATGGCATCCACATCCATGCCCACAGCAAAGGTGCGGATGGGCTTTTTCAGTTCGCGCTGTGCAATTGCGCATACCAGAGAGGAATCAAGACCGCCGGAGAGCAGGAAACCCAGCGGTGCATCCGCATCCAGGCGCTTCTTCACGCCATCGATCAGCAGATCGTGCAGGCGGGCGCAAACAGTTGCTTCATCCTCCATCACATACTGTTCCACATGGGCG
>JAFYLS010000098.1 GCA_017550035.1 Clostridia bacterium | reverse complement strand
AGCGGTCTGGTGCTGCTGAAACTGCGGAGGAAAGCGGTTCGGTAAACCGGAAGCGGAGTCTTCTCCCAAAAACAAAAACAAACTACCCAAATGCATGCGGCCTCACACTTGCTGAAAACAAGCGTGAGGCCGTTTTGCGTGAAAGAATGCAATAGCTTTCATTGATCGTTTGAGATTTTCTGAGTTCATGGAATAAAGAAAGCACCCTGTCATGGTGAAATGACCGGGCGCTCCTTTGATTATGCAGTGATAGATTCGGCAGTCTGCCGAAAGATGAATTAATGATATTCAGGCAGCCAGCCTTCGTGAGCCACGATCAGGTCGTCGCACAGGGAGACGATGTGGTCGATGCTCAGCTCGCTCTGGAGATGGGGATCCATGAAAGCGGCCTGATAGATGTAGTCCTTCTTCTTGGTGATGGCGGCTTCGATGGTCAGCAGCTGCACGTTGATGTTGGTGCGGTTCATGGCGGCGCACTGCTCGGGCAGGTCGCCGATGTAGGTGGGATTCACACCGCTCTTGTCTACCATGCAGGGCACTTCAACCACAGCATTGCGGGGCAAATTGGTGATGAGGCCGTTGTTCAGCACGTTGCCGCCGATCTTATAGGGTTTATTGGTTTCCATGGCTTCCATGATGTAGCTGGCATATTCATGGGTGCGGGTATGGGTCAGATGAGGATCCTTGGTCAGTTCGTCGCGCTGCTTTTCCCAGTTGGCAATCTGGTTGATACAGCGGCGGGGATACTCATCCAACGGGATATTGAACTTTTCGATCAGTTCGGGATACTTGTCCTTGATGAAGAAGGGCATGTACTCGGCATTGTGTTCGCTGGATTCGGTGATGTAGTAGCCAAAGCGCTTCATCACTTCCATGCGCACCTTATCGTTGGGGTACTTGTCAGGATTTTCCAATGCCAGACGCTTGATTTCGGGATACATGTCTTTGCCGTCCTTGGTGATTTCCAGCAGCCATGCCTGATGGTTGATGCCGGCGATCTTGGTCTGGATGGAATCGTCCCAGGTCATGCCGACGTTATCCAGCAGCGTGTGAGCGCATACCTGCACGCTGTGGCACAGACCTACCGTCTTGATGGGGGTGTAGCGCAGCATGGCGCCGGTGAGCATGCACATGGGGTTGGTGTAGTTCAGGAACCAGGCGTTGGGGCACACTTCTTCCATGTCCTTGGCAAAGTCCAGCATGACAGGAATGGTGCGCAGGGCGCGGAAGATGCCGCCGATACCCAGCGTATCGCCGATGGTCTGGCGCAGGCCGTACTTCTTGGGTACTTCAAAGTCAATGATGGTGCAGGGATCGTACAGACCTACCTGAATAGCGTTAACGACGTAATTGGCACCGCGGAGGGCATCCTTGCGGTTTTCTACGCCGCAGTATTTTTCGATGGTGGCTTTGTTGCCTAGGTTATTGCTGATAGCGGTCAGCATCAGGTAGCTTTCTTCCAGACGCTGTGCGTCAATATCATACAGGGCGATAACGCTGTTTTCCAGTGCGGGGGTCACCATGCTGTCACCCAGTACGTTCTTGGCAAACACGGTGGAACCGGCGCCCATGAATGTGATTTTCGGCATGTGTACATCTCCTTTATCATTGAATGATCTGTTTGTATTATAGCGGAAAAATGATCTCTTGGAAAGCGGAAAAAATCAATACAGCAGAATCTGAAGGTTTTCCACATCGTCTCTGGCGGAAACAATGTGGATATCAAAGGCCGTCAGTTTGGTGGGGCCCCACAGCTTACAGATGCGTTTGCTGCCCACGGTGGTGCCGTCAAAGAGGTTCCAGGTTTCGCCGTTAGGGTCGGTAAAGTTGATGCGGAAGCGCTCAATGCGCTGACCGTTGCAGAGGGGCTCTCTCAGTTCGGCATAGGTGATGGTTTCGGCTTCAGGCAGTGTAACGTGAAATACACATTGCGTATCGCTGATTTTTTCTTTGGTGACTGTTTTGCCAATGCCTTTTTCGGTGCCGAAGGCATCCTTGAGTGCCTGTCCGAATTCCTTCAGGCGCTGAATGTCCCGGGGATCAAAACGCCCCGAAGGCATGGGCGGAATATTCAGGTGGAAAGTGGCGCTGCCGCCGGCAGAGGTCATGTAGGTGTTCATCAGACGTTCCAGAGAATGGGGTTCTTCCTCGGAGTGATAGAACCAGCCCGGACGGATGGACATATCCACTTCGGCAGGGCAGAAGGCAAGCCCCTTGCTGTATTGGATCACTTTCATGGAGCCCAGATCCTGCCACATGTTGTCGATGCCGTTCAAGCTGCCTTCTGTCAGGGAACCTTCGGTTTGCTTTTCTGCACGGAAGCACAGTTCGTGAGGCACTACCATCCACTCGGCATAGCGCGCTGTGCCGCTTTCGTTGCCGCACCAGCGGATGTCGGGACCGGCATCATTGAAAATGCAGGCATTGGGCTGGTATTTGCGGATCAGCTCAATATAGCCGTCAAAGTCATATTCCTGCTTTTTGCCGTTGGGGCCTTCGCCGCAGGCGCCGTCAAACCAGACGTAGAAGATATCGCCGTACTGGGTGAGCAGTTCGGTGAGTTGCGCTTTGTAGTAGTCGTTATAGGCGTCCGTGCCGTACAGGGGTGAATTCCTGTCCCAGGGAGAAAGATAGAAGCCAAAGCGGATGCCACCGCGCCTGCAGGCTTCGGCGGCTTCACGTACCACATCGCCCTTGCCATTTTTCCAGGGGCTGTTGCGCACGCAGTGTTCGGTGTATTTGGTGGGCCACAGGCAGAAGCCGTCGTGATGCTTGGCGGTGAGCACCATGCCCGTCATGCCGGCAGATTTGATGGCTTCTACCCATTCGTCGCAGTTCAGATCGGTGGGATTGAAGATGGCAGGGTCTTCGGTGCCGTCACCCCACTCGAGACCTGTGTAGGTGTTGGGTGAAAAGTGAACGAAGGCGTAAAAGGGATTTTCCATAAAGGCGCGCTGGCGGGTGCTGGGACGAACCTGCGCGGCGTTTTTGCGGAATGTACAGTAATCCATGGCCTGTCCTCCGATTGATTGGTTTGCATGTTTTGTTGAAGTGATTATAGCATGTTCCCGGTTATTTGCATAGAAGCAAAAAATGCCCGCAGACTGCGGGCAAAAACAGCTTGATGTTATTTTCGGACGTATCCGAGATTGCCGCCTTCCACGCCTTCTTTGTGGTTAAGGCCATGGAGGGAGAACTGTCCGTCGCTATGGAAATGAATGGCAAAGGAAACGGTCGTTTCTGAAGGGGTAGTCAGTTCAATTTCTATATCGGATACGGTGTTATAGTAGTCCTTTTCAAGAGGATCATAACGGCGGATGGTATACGTACCCTGCCATGCATCTCCGGGAATCGTGTCGCCCATTCCGTTTTGACAGGGATATTCATAGGTGCCGTCTGCACGGAAGGTCAGGTTGTTATAGAAAATCTCGCTGCCGCCATCCCATACCCAGGTACCCACAAGCAGGTCGGATGCGGCTTCAGGGTTATTCAACTGCAAGGAAACGGAAAGGGCCTCCATGGGCACAAAGCCGCGGATGGGCGTTCCGTTTTCCAATGCACTTTCTACATAGGCGTATTCGCCAAGGGCAGCCAGGTAAGTCATCCGGGTGCCTTCGTTCACAGAGAGAATGCTGCCTTTTTCGCCCATGGGATCGTCGGTCATCTGCGTGGGGGTATGACAAATAGCTGCCATTCCCCGGGCAAAGGAGATTTCTTCCACCTTGGCGTTTTTGGGAAGTGCATCCTTTGGGATGTAGCCGATGCGGTACTTGCCGCTGGAAATATCGTACTGGATCAGAATGTAGTCATCTACGATGCCGAACACCTGAATCCAGTCGTTGGTGCTGACACGGGCTTTGCCGTTGGCACCGCGGAAGGAGTGCTCGTCCGGACAGGAGAATACGTCAAATTTTTGCCCGCCGGTAAACTTGATACTGGTGGCTTGCAGATCGCCGCGGGGCATATCGGGCGGGAAGGAAAGCTTTTCCCGGGCTTCTTTGACGGTTTTGGGTAAGGCGGACAGACTGACGTAGCGCAGATCTGTTTCTACAATGCCGTAGACACGCGTGGCGTCCATTTTGTCGTTGTCGTAGATCAGACGGTCGGAATACACTTCGATGATCATCTGTTCGGGTACTTCCGTATGGTAGGAGCGCAGCCGCCAGACGCCGCTGTTATCCATCTGGTACATGCATACATGCTTCCATGCATCACCGGCGGTGTTTACCTGTTCAAGGCCGAAAGCAGGATTGCGGTCATAGTCCTCGGAGGGGCCATTCCACAGGATTACGGGATCACCCTGAGGGACGGCGTTTTCTGTGGCAAAGCGAATTTTTCCGTTTTTAACGTGTAACAGCAGGTTTTTGCCGTCTTCTTCCCGGTGCAGGGAAACAAAACCATGCACATGATTGCAGTTGAGGTGACTGGCAACTTCGTAGCCGGGATAGCGGTTTAGCACTTCGAGCACAACGGCCTGCTCCAAGCCTTCTTCTGCAAAAACGGAAAGAGGAAGCAGACAAACAGCCAGCAGGATGGTCAGGATGCGCTTGAACATGGTACATTCTCCTTTGGAAAGTTTTGCTATTGAAACGAAAGAAAAGAAAAAAATCATGCAGGCTGGTCCCTGACTGGGAAAATTCTTACAGTATGAATATATTTTTTTCTTCCAGGGCGGTTCTGTTAGTATTATAGCATGGGGCTGAATGGTTGTATAGATGCAAAACCTTTGCTGCGGATGGGGTGGGAAAAGAAATGCCTGAAATGCGAATAAATAACAGATTCAGTCTTTGAAAAGCATCAAAAATACATGAAACTGCCTTGTTGCGAAGAGTATTTCCATGTTATAATATCATTGGGTTTTTATATGAAATGATGAGGGAAAGAAGGCGGCGGCATGCATACCAAAGAAAGTCTGATGAACGATCTGTTCCGCATGGGTCTGACGGGCTCTGAAGCGGTGATGGTCCATTCTTCCATGAAGGCCATTGGCGATGTGGAAGGCAGGGCAGATACCGTGCTGGATGCGCTGTGCGAGTTTTTTGCAGACGGACTTTTGATGCTGCCTGCGCTTACCTGGGACCTGGCATGGCAGGAGAATCCGGTGTTTGACGTGAAGAATATTCCCACGCTGGTGGGCATTCTGCCGCAGCTTTTCCGTCAGCGGGAAGGTGTGGTTCGTTCGCTGCATCCTACTCATTCCGTGTCGGCGTTAGGCAGGGATGCCAAGTGGGCTGCTGCGGAAGACCATTTGGATGATGTGCCCTGCGGCATCCATTCTGCCTGGCATAAGTTGGTAGAAAAAGATGGATACATTCTGATGGTTGGCTGCACGCTGACCTCCTGCACTTTTATACACGGCATTGAAGCCTGGCTGGATATTCCGGACCGTCTGGATGCTCCTGTACAGTATACGCTGGTGGATGAAGACGGAAACCGCTTTGAAGCCGTATCCCGTCCCCACAAGGGTTCTCCTTCCGAACAGTACTGGAAGGCAGAGCAGGCGCTCAGAGATGCCGGCGCACTGAAGGACGGCATGCTGGGCGAAGCCAAAGTGATGGTCATTTCAGCGAAAAAGTGCTACGAAGTGGTACGCGCTTTGCTGGAAAAGAATCCCGGCATGTTTGATGAGGAAGTGGAAGAAAACTGAGGTTTTGCCCCATTTCTCCATCGCTGCCATTCCTGTGAAAAAGCCTTGACAGTGCTTGCTTTGAGGCTATAATGGAACTGCCCGCGCCCCCTTAAATGTTCGACGCGGCTGGAGGAAAACACATTGCAGAGATTTGCTACGTTTCCCGTGGAGCACTGGAGCGATAAAGTGATGAGCGTGCTCCGGGAACAGCAGCTGGAAGCCTGTCAGGAACGGCTGAGCCGCTGTCCCCAGAAGGGATTGTTTGATGATATTACGGATCTGGAGCTGCGGGAGATTTTCTCCGGCTCCTATTTGGCATGGGAAATGAGAACGGATAGCCCCGATCTTGGAGACGTCCGGAAAACTGTGCTGGATGCGGCTGTGGAAGAAGCCTGTTTCCTCTCCGAGCGGGAAGATAATCTGGTCAAGCGGATGATCATCGGAGAAGGCAGCGTGTATCTGGACGATTGGGAGGATATTTCGGCAGCCGAATCCCTGGTCAAGCGCATGTGGTGCACCATCCATATCGATTTTGAAAAGGATATGGCAGTTTTAAGCATGCAGCAAAAGGTGATGGATGAAGTAATGCGCGGTATGTCCGAACCGCACTATCCCCGGATACGCCAAGCTGTTTTCCGTTTTGAAGCCACGCTGAATGCACTTTTGTACCTGTCCGGGTTTCTGCATGCCACGGTGCCTGCCCGTCATTTTATGGAACAATTGCATCGCGAAAAATTGCCTGCGGATAAGCGGCTGATTGGTCGGTATCTGAAATCGGCCTTTGACTACTGGCATCATGAGCGCGAAGAAATGCTGCTGGTGCATCCCGGATTGTATGACCCGGAAAACCTGATTGAACGGTTGAAGGGTATGGGTGTGCCGGAAATGCAATTGACCCACGCCATGATGCTGGGCGGCATGAACGGCATGCTCCCGGAAGAAAGAGCCAGTTCCGAAAGCCTGCGTTTTGCCCTGCACGGTGCGGTGCGGCCTGAACTGGATGAAGAGGATGTACTGGACGATCTGCGCATGATGGCCAAGCAGGGCGCATCGCTTGAGGAGATGCGGGAAGTGCTGGAAAGCTGTCTGTGCGTGATGCCCACGCCTGCTATGCTGTCTGCACTCTATCAGGTGCATATGCAGACGGTGCGGTGGCTGGGCATGCCTCCTGCGGTGGTGAACTGATGGAAGTATATGCGTGGCGCGTCCGTGACAGCGAAAAGGACGCGCGTTTAGCCGCTTATGTAGAAAAATCGCTGCCTTTGATCCCGGCAAGATATATCCGGGAAGCCTTCCAGAAGAAGGATGTGAAGGTGGACGGCGTCCGTGCCAAGGCGGATGACCGTGTGCTGCCGGGTACGGAGATTCGCGTGTTTACGCCTTTTCAATGCGAAATTCCCGTAGTGTTTGAAGATGATCAGGTGTTAATCATCCATAAGCCTGCGGGGCTTTGCGTGGAGGATGAGCATTGCGGCATGTCCGTGATCAGCCTGATGGAGAAACGGGCAAAGGGCCTGTATCGCCCCCGTTTGTGCCACCGGCTGGATACTCAGACCAGCGGCCTTTTGCTGCTTGCCAAAACGGATGAAAGCGAGCAGGTGCTGCTGACTGCTTTCAAGGAACGGACGCTGAAAAAGGAATACGAATGTCTGGTGCGGGGGGAAATGCGTCCTGCGCAGAACACCTGCCATGCTTATCTTGTGAAGAATGCCTTGCAGGCCAAAGTGCGCATCGTATCCCACGAAACACCGGGCAGTAAGCCCATTGCCACTGCCTATGAGCTGATTGGCAGGGAAGGAGAACTGAGCCGCCTCAGGGTGGATCTGCTTACCGGGCGCACCCATCAGATCCGTGCGCATATGGCCTATCTTGCCCACCCTATTCTGGGCGACGACGTGTACGGGGATCGGAATCTGAACAAACGCCTGAAGGCATCAGGATTGAAACTTTGCGCGGTACGGCTGACGCTGGCGGGGCTGACTGCGCCGCTTGACTATCTGAACGGGCGTGTTTTGGAAGTAAAAGCGCCTTTCTGACCGATGTGATACAGGAGATAAACATGTCTCGAATTCGTTTGATTGCTCTGGATGTGGACGGCACGCTGTATGACCGTCCCAACGGTATCAGTGAAGAAAACCTGTCTGCGCTTCATGCGGCGCAGGAAGCGGGCGTTGTTGTGGCCATTGCCACTGGCCGCACGCCCGCTAATATGCTGATGCGCAGCCGTGAAATGGGCTTGTACTGTCCCATTGTGGGCAGCAACGGCACCCATATTGTGGATGAAAACAACCGCCTTTTGTACGAGTACACCATGGATACGCAGGCGGCGCAGGAAGCTCAGTACCGTCTTTCTCAGCTGGATACGGAATACAATGTGGTGACCACCGATGCTTTGTGCATGAGCCGCATTGAAAATTCTTATAAACTGGAAGTGCAGGAGTATAAGAAGCTGACTGCCTATGGGCAAAAATGCCTGTTTGGACAGGAGGAAGCAGCGGCCTGCGCCAAAGGAAGGGTAAACAAAATGTTTGCCTATAACTGCCGGGACATTGAGGAAGTGCGCCGCGCACTCAGCGATATTCCCGGTATCTATCTCAGCCGGTCGGGACGGGATAATATTGAGATCATGCCTGTCGGTGCTGACAAGGCCAAAGGCGTCAAGGCGCTGGCGGACTGCTATAACATTTCCATGAACGATGTGATGACCATGGGCGATGAAATGAATGATTACGAAATGATCGCTTCTGCCGGCTGGGGGATTGCCATGGGCAATGCCGTGCCGCAGTTGAAGGCGGCTGCCCGCTATGTGACGGCGCATTGTCAGGACCATGGCGTGGCCTGCGCTGTCTGGCGGTATGTGCTGTAATCAAAGGAAATGACACAAAGAGGTCGGTATGTCACAAACAAGAAGAGACTATTTTGGACGCCTGATTGGCAGAATCGGCATTCTGCTTTTATGCGCATATATGTGGTGCTGCAAAAAGGAGAGCTTTGCCATTCTGGAAGGCTTTGCCTTTTTTGAAGCATTTTCGCCCTTCCACTTTCTGTGGGTCTTGTGGATGATCGATATGTTTCTGCAGATCATTCCGATACATAATAAGGTACCGCTTGGTTCGCAGAAGCTGTTTCGCAATCGCTTCCGTCCCATCGTGGAGAAGATCAACTACAAGGCGCTGAGGGATTATGTGGTCAATACCACCAAAGCTGCGTACAAGGTATTCATTATTTGGTGTTTGTTGATCGCAGCGCTGGGCGTGCTGTATTATCTCAAGGTGCTGGATAAGCCTGCGCTGTTTATGGTATCCGTGCTGTTTTATGTGTGTGATCTGATCTGTGTGCTGATCTGGTGCCCTTTCCGCCTGATCATGAAGAACAAGTGCTGCACCACCTGCCGCATCTTCAATTGGGACCATCTGATGATGTTTTCGCCGCTGGTTTTTGCGGGCGGATTCTACTGCTCCTCGTTGTTGCTTGTGGCCATTGCGGCTTTTCTGGTGTGGGAAGTGTGCGTGATGCTCTATCCCGAACGGTTCTGGGAAATGACCAATGTGGCGCTCAAGTGCTCGGAATGCACGGATAAACTGTGCACCCAGTACTGCCAGAAACTGAGGAAAGAAAAGAAGGAACCGATTTGACCGTTGTCTGATTCCGGAGGGGGTGGATTGTTTGGCGGGTGCGATCATCTGGTGCGTAAGCGTGTTTGGCTCTGCTGCGCTGCTTTACGGCATTGGCGTGTATGCGGGGCGCAGTGAAAAGCCGATGCATTTCTGGTCCGGCTCCGAAGTGAAGCCGGAAGAGATCTTAGACATTCCGTCCTACAATCGGGAAAATGCCCGTATGTGGAAATTGTATTCTCTCTGGTTCTGGGTAGCGGGACTGGGATATTTTGTGAATGCGTATGCAGCTGTAATCATATTGGTGATCGGCAGCACGGCAGGCGGTGCATTGCTGGTTGCACGTTACCTGCGCATTGAGAAAAAATACAGGGTCAAGAAATAAGCAAAGCCGGACTGTTTGTCAGTCCGGCTTTTTGATTGGGCTTTGAACGGCTTTATTCTGTTTCTTCCGGCGTGAGCGCCGCGGCTGTGTCCAGTGCAATTCGGAGCATAGCGCGCCTTAAATCATCCGGGGTTTTGCCTAAAATGCGCGCTTCCCACTTATCTCCGCTGAGACTGTCTGCAGCATAGAGAAACTGGTAGATTTCTTTATTGCGGAACTTTCCCACCGCCATCAGGGAGGCACACTCCATTTCCACGGCAATGCAGCCCTGTTCCCTGCGCACTTTTGCCAATTCGGCCGTTTCCCTGTAAAAGGCGTCCGTGGTCCATGTTTTGCCGGAAATGAAGGGAATGTTCAAGTCGGTGAACACATCGGAGAGCTTATTGTGCGTAGGTACATCGATGAAATCATCGGCAGGCAGGTAATGATAACTGGTGCCTTCGTCCCGGTAGGCGTGGGTGGGAAGGATGAGGCGCCCTTCGGCAATGCCTTTTTCCAGTGTGCCGCAGCTGCCGAATACCAGTATGCGTTTTGCGCCCATCACCAGTACTTCTTCCATGAGCGCTGCAGATGCGCTGCCGCCAAGACCTGTGCGGTAAAGCCCCAGGCGCTTTCGCTGATGGGTGAAGCAGTAAATGGGGCGGGTGTCTCCGGCATGCAGGGCGGCAATTACGCTGGTTTTATGGCTTTCCTGCAGGAAAATTTCCATGCGGTCGGAAAAGGTGATGATGACCGTTTCCGGGAAACCGGGAATGGGCGACGCGATGCTGCAGGGGGAAAGCAGTGCTTCACCTTTGCGGAAACTGTTTTCAATGGGCATCTCGGGTACCTCTTTTACTTGCGGTTTGGCACCATGGTCAGCGCAATGCGCTTCTTTTGTACATCAACTTCCACCACCCAGACCTTCACGATATCGCCCACCTTTACCACTTCGGAGGGATGGCGGATAAACTTGTCTGCCATGCGGGAAATATGCACCAGACCGTCCTGATGAACGCCGATGTCCACAAAAGCGCCAAAGTCAATGACGTTGCGGACGGTGCCGGTCAATTCCATGCCGGGGGTCAGATCTTTCATATCCAGTACGTCCGTACGCAGTACGGGCTTGGGCAGGTCATCACGGGGGTCGCGGCCCGGCTTCATCAGTTCGTTGAGGATATCCTTCAACGTGGGAAGACCAATGCCGATCTCGGCAGCCAGCTTATCCATACCATACTGTTCGGCCGCTTTGCCGATGGTATCGATACCGCCGTTTTTCATGTCCTTCAGCTGATAGCCCAGTTTTTCCAGCAGCATTTTGGCAGCGGCATAGCTTTCCGGGTGCACGCCGGTGTGGTCCAGGGCATTTTTGCTCTGAGAGACCCGCAGGAAGCCGGCGCACTGTTCAAAGGCACGGGGGCCCAGCTTGGGTACCTTTTTCAGTTCGGCGCGGGAAGCAATTCCGTTTTCTTCTCTGTATTTGACAATGTTTCTCGCCAGTGCCGGACCGATGCCTGCCACATGGGAAAGCAGCTGCGGAGAAGCGGTGGAGATCTCTACGCCCACGCTGTTTACGCAGTTTTCCACCACGCCGTCCAGCGCGCCGGTCAGTTCATTTTCTTTCAAGTCGTGCTGGTACTGACCTACACCGATGGCCTTGGGGTCAATTTTCACCAGTTCGGCAAGAGGGTCCTGCATGCGCCTTGCAATGGATACGGCGCTGCGGAGAGAAACGTCGAATTCGGGGAATTCTTCCGCAGCCAGTTTGGATGCGGAATAGACGGATGCACCTGCTTCGCTGACGATCATATACGCCGTGCCCTGAGGGAGTTCGGGCAGCAGCGATACAATGAACTTCTCGCTTTCCCGGGATGCGGTGCCGTTGCCGATGGCAATGGCGCTGACGTGGTGCTTTTCCACCATACGCTTGATGAGCACGCGGCTCTTTTCTTTTTCATAGGTTTGTCCGGGCAGGGTAAAGTGACCTACGCCCGTTTCCAGCACTTTGCCGTTTTCGTCCACCACGGCCAGTTTGCAGCCGGTACGGAAACCGGGGTCCACACCCAGCGTCACCTTACCTTTGATGGGCGGCTGCATCAGCAATTGATGCAGGTTCTGAGAAAACACGCGGATGGCGCCTTCATTGGCTTTGTCCGTCAGTTCGCTGCGCAGCTCACGTTCGATGGAGGGGAAAATAAGACGGTCCCAGGCGTCATCGCAGGCCATTTGCACCTGCTGTGCACATTCATTCTTTTCCCGTACATACTGATTGTGAATCAGGCGCAGCACGTTTTCATCGTTCACTTGCACGGATACCTTGAGGAATTCTTCCTTTTCGCCGCGGTTGATGGCAAGAACCCGGTGGGGCGGCATGCGCAGCACGCTTTCCTGATAATCGTAATACATGCGGTACACGCTGTCTTCTTCTTTGGCGGCCATGGTACGCACAATGCCTTCTCTGCGGCACAGTTCACGAATGGATTTGCGCAGCGCAGCATCATCACTGATGCCTTCCGCCAGAATATCCCGGGCGCCGCTGAGAACGCTTTCCACATCAGGAACCTGCTCGTTCAGGTATTCGGCAGCCAGCTGATAAAGCGGCACCGCGGAAGGCTGCTGCATCTGCAACAGGATGGCAAGGGGTTCTAAACCCTTTTCCCGGGCAATCATGGCGCGGGTGCGGCGCTTGGGTTTGAAAGGACGGTAAATATCCTCCAGTTCTGCCAGCGTGACGGCCTGATTCAGCTGAAGGGCAATTTCGTCTGTCATAACGCCCTGCTCCGTAATGGAACGGGCAATGTCTTCCCGGCGCTTTTCCAAGCCGCGCAGATAGGTCAGCCGTTCGGAAAGCTCGCGCAGGATCTGATCGTCCAGCGAACCGGTCATTTCCTTGCGGTATCGGGCAATAAAGGGAATGGTGTTGCCGTTATCAATCAGTTCGATAACGGCTTTCACCTGCTCGGGACGAAGCTGAAATTCTTTGGATAAAATGGCAATGAAATCCATACAGCACTTCCTTTGTAGCATGAATAAAAGTCAGGATATATAATTCCCTTTCCCGGCTGCTTTTTCCTGCATTTCATCAAAAATGCCGCCCGAAGGCGGCAATGAAACTTTTGCTTTTGTTATTGAGGCCAGTCTTCGTCATCCAGCGGATTATCCTCATCCCGGGGACGGCCGTGAATGGCGTAGAGCGCAGATGTATTGTTTTGCTGCCAGCCGTCCTGCAGTCCCATGGGCATTACGCCGGTACATTCGGTAAAGGAAGCCACGTCTTCCTCCTCGTACATGGGATATTCCTCCGGATTGGCGGCATGCTTTTTAGGATCCAGGGGAATCATTTGCAGGAATAGCTCTTGCACATGCTTTCATCCGCAGGGTTGCCGGAATAAGCCATGGGCGTGGGAGCCACGGTGATGGCGTCCAGGGAGCAGACGTGCTGGTTTTCGTTCAGGTGCTTGCAGGATGTAACATCACAATGAATGCACTGGTTATGGTTTTCCTGATTCATGGAAAAGCTCTCCTTTCGGTTGTGGACGCGGTGCGGCTTTCCGCGCGTAAAGCCGCATAGCATGACGGTACTGCCGCAAAGCAATGCAGCAGCATGCTGCTTGCGTCAATCACAGTATGTGCAATATGCGTGGGAGAATACATGGAAAAAGGTGGTTTTTGAGCGTGCCACTTGTTTTTCCGGGCAGGATGGCTTATAATGCTGATACCGACAGTTCATTTGTGCCATCCTGTCGTTAAACAAAACCAGGACTGCTATTGAAATGATTTTATGCAGCCTTGCGTTTTGCAAGGTTTTTTTATTTCTTTATTCAAGCAATTGTGGGAAATTCAAAGGAGAAGATAATGAAACAAAAAATAAAGGCATGTACTGTGCTGCAGCGGGAAGCTGCGACGTTCAAACTTTTGCTGCGGTCCATACCTGCAACTGTTGTGACGCTTTTTGTTGTCAGCGTGATCTGTATGAACCTGCTGGCGAACAAGACCCTTTTGCAGCTTCATTGGATTGCGCTTGACGGGGGTATTCTGATTTCGTGGCTGTCCTTCATGTGCATGGACATCATCACCAAACACTTTGGGCCCAAAGCCTCCAACCGAATTACCGTTCTTGCTGCTGTGATCAATCTTTTGACCTGTCTGATTTTTTTTGCAGCCAGTGCCATTCCGTCCAATGCCGGGGACTTCAGCGCATTTGACGGCATCTTCGGCGGAACGTGGTTTATCCTGCTGGGAAGTACGGTGGCATTCTTGGTATCCGGGATGATCAACAATGGTTTGAACTGGCTGATTGGGCAGTGTTTCAGCAAAAATCCCAATGGAAAACTGGCCTTTGCCGCAAGAACGTATATTTCTACGTTTGCAGGCCAGTTTCTGGATAATTTCATCTTTTCGGTGATTGTGTTTGTATGTTTCGCCCCGATATTCTGGGATGGTTTTCACTGGACGGTGTTGCAGTGCCTGATGTGCGCCCTGACCGGAGCGTTTGCTGAACTGGTGATGGAGATCGCATTTTCTCCCATTGGCTACAAAATCACTCAAAGGTGGCAGGCGGAATCTGTTGGTAAAGAATATCTGGATGCCATGAAGAAAGGAACAAATTTATGAAAGTACTGATTACCGGTACCACGCAGGGAATTGGCAAGGCCATTGCTGAAATGTTTTTGCAGCACGGGCATGAGGTATTCGGCATTGACCGAAAGGAAAAAAGCATCGAGCATTCTGCGTACACGCATTATGTGTGCGATGTGCGCGATACGGAAAATCTGCCCGCTGTCACCGACGTGCAGATCCTGATCAACAATGCCGGTACGCAGAACGACGCGGACATCGACATCAACCTGAAAGCGCTGATCCATATCACCGAAAAGTACGGCATCCAGCCGCAGATCAAGTCTGTCCTCAATATTGGTTCTGCCAGCGGTCATACCGGTGCGGAGTTTCCGGAATACTGCGCCAGCAAAGGTGGTGTGCTTGCTTACACCAAGAATGTGGCGATGCGCATTGCGCCCTTTGGCGCAACCTGCAACAGTCTGGACCCCGGCGGTGTGCTGACGCCGCTCAATGAATGTGTCATGAACGATCCCGTACTATGGGCGCAGATTATGGATGAAACACCTTTGCGCCGCTGGGCAACGACGGAAGAAATTGCCCAGTGGGCTTATTTTCTGACAGTGGTTAACCGTTTCTGTACCGGTCAGAATATTCTGGTGGACGGCGGCGAAGCCATCAATTATCATTTCGTCTGGAAGGATTGATTGGAGAAAGGTTGATCCTGATCGGTTATACAAATACAGTACAGCATGGAAGCCGCCGGGTAATCCGGCGGCTTCCATTTTTCTGTTTTGAAATAAAAGAATATATCAGGGGCAGATATCGCAAATGGGTACAATTTCCCCTTGCGAAAGTCCTGTTCCTCATGTATGATGATGGTGTATTACCATCTTTTGTGAGGAACCATGAAAAAGAACGATGTGGTGCAGCTTTTAATTGAACGTCTGGGCGGCGAACAGGGCATTGCCCGCCATGAGGGGATGACGGTGTTTGTGCGCAATGCACTGCCCGGCGAACGAGTGATGGCGCGCATTGAAAAGGTGCAGAAGAACTGTGCTTTTGCAAAAACGGTGGAGATTCTTTCTGCGTCTCCCGAACGCCGGGAACCTGTATGCCCGTATTATGAAAAGTGCGGCGGATGTGTGTGTCAGCATATGACCTATGAAATGTCCCTGACCATGAAGCAGGACCGGGTGAAGGATGCGCTGATGCGTATCGGCCATGTGGATGTTTTGGTGCCGCCCGTTTTAGGAATGGAAAACCCCTGGCATTACCGCAACAAAACCTCGCTGCCTGTGGGCGGGGAAGCGGGAGCGCCGCTGCTGGGTTATTACGCACCCCGGAGCCACCGCATTGTGGATATTGATCACTGTTTGATCGCCATGGAAGAGAGCGACAGCGTTGTGCGTGTCGTTCGTCAGTGGATGACCAAATTCGGCATTCAGCCCTATCAGGAACTGACCCGTCAGGGACTTGTGCGCCATGTAATGAGCCGTGTGAGCCGGGAAAAGAAAGTCATGGCTGTCATCGTGGCAACGCAGCGCCAGCTGCCGCACGAACGGGAACTGGTAGCCATGCTGCGCTCCGGTGTGGAAGGGCTTGTTTCGGTGTGCGTCAGCGTCAATAAACGCGGCGATAATGTGATTCTGGGGGACAACTACCATGTCCTGTATGGCGAAAGCCGCCTGCATGATACGCTCTGCGGGTTTGACTATGCTTTGTCGCCCCTGTCTTTCTTCCAGATCAATCCGGAACAGACTGAAAAACTGTATTACACGGCGCTGGAGTTTGCCGATTTGAAGGGCGATGAACTGGTGACCGATCTGTACTGCGGCGCGGGCACCATTTCGCTGCTGCTTTCCAAACGCGCCAAAAAAGTGATCGGCGTGGAGATTGTGGAACCGGCTATCCGGGATGCGGAGGAAAACGCCCGCAGAAACGGCGTCAGCAATGTGGAGTTCCATGCCGCTGCTGCGGAAGACTTGCTGCCTCAGATGGTGGAAAAGGGTCTTCGCCCCGACGTGGTGGTGCTGGATCCTCCCCGCAAGGGCTGCGAAGAAAGCGTGCTGCGTGCCATTCTCACAGCATCGCCCAAGCGTGTTGTATATGTTTCCTGCGATGTGGCGACTCAGGCCCGGGATGCGAAGATCCTCTGCGAGGGCGGCTACCGTGCCACCCGCTGTCAGAGCGTGGATATGTTCTGCCATACCGCTCATGTGGAAAATGTGCTGCTTTTTGAAAGGGATGGCGTCAAGTGACCAACGAACAGATGCTGAAGATTGCCATGGCGCAGTCGGCTGTGGATCTTGGATGCAGTCCGGAAGATTTTCTTCGGGATGAAAATGTGGCCGTAGAGTCCGTCTGCCATCCGGATGCCAGAAAATACCTGAAGCTGCCTTTCTTCTGCGAATTGTGTTCCTATGGCGGCAATGTGGTCATTTCCGGTGAAAAAGAGGTTTTGCCCCAGCTGAAAGCCTATGCAGACCGTGCGGAGGGGTATCGCGCCTTCGAAACGCCTGCCATGCATGTACTGGAAAAAACATTGAAGCAGTACGGGCAGCGCATCTGCTTTATGGCGGAATACTTTCTGCCGGATATGCGCGTGTTCAGGGTAAAGGATTGCCCTTATCCCATCCGCGTACTGGAACGGGAAGATTTTAAGGATCTGTATACGGATACGTGGCACAATGCCCTTTGTGCCGACCGCAGCCATCTGGACATGCTGGCGGTGGGCGCTTATGACGGGGATATCCTGATCGGTCTTGCCGGTGTATCGGCGGACTGCGACAGCATGTGGCAGATTGGTATTGATGTTTTGCCCTCTTACCGCAGGCAGGGAATTGCGTCGGCATTGACCACCCGCATTGCATATGAAGTGATGCAGCGGGGCAAGGTGCCCTTTTATTGTGCGGCCTGGAGCAATGTGCGTTCTGTGCGCAATGCCATTTCTTCCGGCTTCCGCCCTGCCTGGGTGGAATTGACCTCCAAACCGCAGACCTTTGTGGACGAAATGAACGGAGAAAATTGACGATTTGGCTCCAAATTATGCATTTATGTGCTTGTAAGCGAACGCGATGCATGGTATAATAATTCGGTTTGGTTGATTTTGAACTTTTGATGATCTGGAGAGGTTAAGCATGTATTTAGCGGATGGCTGGAGAGACTTTGAAGTACTGGATACCGGCGACGGTCAGAAACTGGAGCGTTGGGGTCAGGTGATTTTGTCCCGTCCCGATCCTCAGGTGATCTGGCCCAAGGGCACGCCCCGTGCCTGGCAGGAAGCGCAGGCCCACTACACCCGCAGCGAAAAGGGCGGCGGTGCCTGGGAGTTTTATGACAAACTGCCCGAACGCTGGGTGATTCAGTATAAGGACCTGAAGTTCTATGTGCATCCCACCGGCTTTAAGCACACCGGTCTTTTCCCCGAGCAGGCTGCCAACTGGGACGCTATGCGCGCGCTGATTCAGAAGCGCCCCAAGGGAACGGTGAAGGTGCTGAACCTCTTTGCCTATACCGGCGGCGCTACGCTGGCCTGTGCTGCCGCCGGCGCCCATGTGACCCATGTGGATGCTGCCAAGGGCATGGTTTCCTGGGCCAAGGAAAATCGCGAACTGAGCGGCCTTCCCGAAACCAGCTTCCGCTTTATCGTGGAAGATGCGCTGGCATTCGTCAAGCGTGAAGCCCGCCGCGGAAATACCTACGACGGCATTCTGATGGATCCTCCCAGCTATGGCCGCGGTCCTACGGGCGAAGTGTGGAAGCTGGAAAACGAGCTTTATGGTCTGGTTTCTGCCTGCACCGAAGTGCTCAGCGAAAATCCGCTCTTCTTCTTTATCAACAGCTACACCACGGGTCTGCAGCCTGCGGTGCTCAGCAATATCCTGCGCAAAACGGTGGCTGCCAAGAAGGGCGGCCGTGTGGATGCCCAGGAAGTGTGTTTGCCTGTTGCTTCCGGCGGTGTGCTGCCCTGCGGCGCAACCGGTCGCTGGACCTCTGACAAGTAATCAACGATACCGCCTGTGCGGATAAGGAGCAAAAGAAATGGAAAACAAGCCTTTGATCGCTTATGAAGACAATCATCTGGT
>JAFYLS010000097.1 GCA_017550035.1 Clostridia bacterium | reverse complement strand
GTGCGACCATTACTACAGCCTGCAATTGAACAGGCAGGAATATATTTCGGTGTTCAACTGGCAGGCAGGTCTTCAGGACCGGCTGCGCATGGAGATCACAAGCGATCTTCCCGTTTCCGCTTTCATTGAGGATATGCACACAGACGACGATCTTTTGAAGCGCGCAGACGCCCTTTCTCATCTGCCCCACAAGGACTCCTCTCCCCATCTGCCCCTTGCCGTGTGGGTGGAAATGACCTCCGACGAAAACACCTGCCCCGGCCTGTATCCCGTGGACATCAAAGTGTACCATTCCGGTCACAACGGGGATGAACGTTTGGTCAAAGAGGAAACGGTGCAGGTAGAGGTACTGAACGTCAAAATGCCCCTGCCCAAGGACCGGGTGATGGACTTTTCCCTGTGGCAGCACCCCTCCAACATCGCCCGCCAGCACGACGTGCCCCTGTGGAGCGAAGAACATTTTGTGCTGCTTGACCGCTATGCAAAGTGTCTGGCAGGATTGGGCAAGAGCTTCATCTCCTGCATGGTCAGCGAAATTCCCTGGCGCGGCCAGAGCTGCTTTATGGACAAGCTCTACGGCGGCGACCTGTACGAATACTCCATGGTCCGCGTGACCCGGGATCATAGCGGCGCTTTCAAGTACGATTTTTCTCCCATGCAGCGCTACATTGACCTGTGCCGGGAAGCGGGTCTGGGCCCCACGGTGGAACTGTTCGGCCTGATCAACGTATGGGATAAGCCCGTGCTCACCCCCCAGCCCCTGTGCAAGGATTTTCCCGAAGCCATCCGCGTAAGGTATCTGGATGAACAGGACGGCTGCATGAAGTACATGCGCGCTGCCGACCAGTTGCGTGAATATGTCCGCGCCGTGTACAACTACTTTGTAGAAACGGAGCAGGTAGATCAGGTGATTTTGAGCGCCGACGAACCCGGCGATATCGCATTGTTCCGCACCTCCATGAACATGCTCAAGGAATTGTGCCCCCGCTTCAAGCTGCACGTATCCATCAACCACACCGAATTCATTCAGGAATTCAGCGACAGGCTCTGCGGCTTTGCGCCCCATCTTGCCTGTTGTCTGGAGCAGTACGATTTCCTCATCGAATACAAGAAAAACCATCCCGATGTGGGCCTTACGTGGTACATGTGCTGCGGCAGCGGCTTCCCCAACCACTTTATCCGCACCCATCCCATCGAAAGCCGTGTCACCGGCCCCTTCACCTACTATATGGGCTTTGACGGCTTTGGCCGCTGGGCCTTCACCTGCTGGCCCAAAGACCCCCGTCAGGACGTGCGCTACAGCGAATTTGAAGCCGGCGACCCCTTCTTTGTCTATCCCGCCAGAAACGGCGAACCCATGCTGTCCCTGCGCTATAAGAACCTGCAGCGCGGCAACACGGATTTTGAAATTCTGCACATGGCAGAAAAGAAAATCGGCCGCGAACAGGTGCTTGCCATGCTGGAAAAGATCATTCCCCAGGGAAAACTGCAGGAATTCTACAATTTCGAATATGATCTGCAGCCCGAACGCCCCTTCTCCCTCATCTGGGAAGATTACAACGCCCTCAAGCGCGATCTTTTGAAGCTGCTGGAAGACTGAACCCATTTCCTGTGCATAATTCTTCCATCTACGGTGCACACTGTGTACCGAGGTGATGAAATATGGTCAACATGACCCCCAAGGAAATGAACCTGGTCAACGATCTGAAAAAGCAGGAAAAGCTGTGTATCGAAAAATACCGTCAGTACGCTTCCCGTGCCTGCGACAACCGGCTCAAGTGCCTGTTTCAGGAACTGGAACAGCATGAAACCCACCACCTGCAGATGCTGGAAGAAATGGGCAAAGGCCAAATTCCCCAGACCACGCAAAACCAGCAGAGCAATCAGCAGGGCAATCAGGCAAATGCTTCCCGCTGCGCTCACGAAAACACCTGTTCCCAGCAGGATTTTGAAACGGACAAGTTCCTCTGTCAGGATGCGCTGAGCATGGAAAAGTACGTGTCCTCCGCTTACGACACGGGTATTTTCGAGTTTTCCGAAACCGGCATGCGGGACGCCCTGAACTGGATTCAGAAGCAGGAGCAGCAGCACGGCGAAAAAATCTGGCAGTACATGAACGAAAACAACATGTATAACTGACACAGCAATAAAACAAAAGAGCAAAATAACAAAAAGCCGCCAAAATGGCGGTTTTTTGTTTTGCATCCAACGCAAAACTGTGATATGATCATTTTATCCGAAGCATACAAAAAACGCCCGTCCGAAAGGGAGGTTCCGAACATGCACCGCACCATTACCCCCGAAAAGCTTTCCTATTATGCCTATATCAACTTTGACGCCGTGAAGGAGCCCGTCCGTGGTGTGGTGGTGGAATTCATCGGCCTGGGCGGCAACGGCATGTACACCGAGGATACCGCCCGGGGCAAGCGCTTTGGTGAAATGGGCTTTTACTATGTGCTGCCCTACCTGAACCCCTGGAACTGGATGAACGATCAGGCCGTGCGCACCACCGACTGCATTCTGGACGGACTGGTGCGTCTGCACGGTGAAATTCTGCCCGTCATTTCAACGGGCGGCAGCATGGGCGGCCAGAGCGCACTGGTATACAGCGCCAAGTCCCGCCATCCCGTGGTGGC
>JAFYLS010000096.1 GCA_017550035.1 Clostridia bacterium | reverse complement strand
TCCAGTATGACGGCATCGGCTTTATCCCTTTGGAAGAACTTGCGAAAAAGGAAACGGCGTGACCGAAGTCACGCCGTCCCTTGAAAACAGTCGTTTTCAAGCATTTTTCAAAATAACTGTTTTACGAAGCCCCGCCATTGCGCCCGGGACCTTTTTGTATAGGCGGGAGGATGGATCAGAAAATCTTCATGCCGGTGAGAAGTGCCTTTTCGGGGCCTTCATAACCATTGGCATGGACGATATCTTTGGCAAAGCGAATGCGGTTGAGAATTTCGGATACTTTGCCGGAAATGGAAATGCCGGTAACGGGGATGATCTTTTCCCCATCATTGTAATAGGCCAAACGGATTTCGCCGCCAATATAATCGTTGTAGAAATCCACCTGCAGACCGGACATGGAGGCGATTTCCAGAGAAGGTCCCTTTTCAAATACGGACTTTTCTGCACTGCCGGGAGCGACCATCATGCAGCCAAGTTCACCGGTGGGTTTTTCGCCCAGATACTGTCCGAAACGGTTGGAGCCGTAGTAATTGATGGCCTTGCCGTTCTCTACCAGGCAAATGGGTGCGAGGGAAAGGCCATCTCCGTCAAACTTGGCGCTGCGGGTGCTGCCTTTGGTTTCGCCTGCCATGGATAGAGTGATCAGGTCGTTTTCCGGCTGCTTCTGAATCATATCGCCTTTCTTGAACAGATTGGCGTTGCTGTATACGGAAGAATAGTTCAAGTCACGCAGAATGCTGAAGAAGATGCGGGATACTTCCTTATGACCGAACACTACGGGGCAATCGATTGCAAAGTCAGGCTTTACCGCTTCGTAGCGGGCCTTTACTTCTTTCAGTTTGCCGGCAATTTCACAGGTGGTTTCGTCGGCATCAAAATTGCTGAAATTGTACTGCTCGTACAGTTCCACGCTCTGCTGTTCGCCGTTGTAGGTGGGAATGGCTTCTACCATAGCATCATAACGCACCTGCGTTTTATGCAGATTCCGGCTGTTTACGATGGTTTCGGTATGCTTGTTGATAAACACTTCCACGGCGTTGAGCGAGGCGTTTTCGATGGTATTGGCAGCAAATACAGCCTTGGAAACCTGCGCAGCCAGATCGTTCATATCGTAGGAGTTGAAGTTGCTTTCTACTTCAAACTCGCCCTGTTCATCGGCGGGAAGGCCGTAGGCTTTGTTATTGATGAGCAGCGCTTTGCTGACCGCTTCATCAATGAGCGTTTTCAATTGCTCGTCGGTGGTGGAGGGGTAAACGAAGAACTGAGCATCGCCTTTGTATTCTCCGTGATTGACATATACCGTTATCTGACGATCGGTCGTATCGGTGCGGCGCACCGTTTCCAGTTTGCTCTTGACAAAGAACAATTCGGCGCTTTCCTTATGATGGGTATTGATCTTATAATCGCTGACCTGAGGATGGTTGTTCAGCATATGAATTGCGTTCATCATCCCAGTTTCACCTTCACTTTCAATGCGGGGCCGCCATCGGAGACGCGCACCCATTCCTTGTAGCCTTTTCCGCAGCTGCCGGAGCCAATGACCTTGAAATCGTCAGAAACCATGGAGATGGATTTGAGAAGATCCGGCACATAACCGCTCATAACCACGGGAGATACATAGTTGTCAGTCAGCTTGCCGTTCACGATCTCAATGCCGTATTCCGCCACGCACTGAATGGCCCAGTTCTTGGGGTCCTCCATGCCGTTGCTGGTTTCAAAGAGCATATAGCCGTGCTGAATGGAAGCGATCATATCTTCCAGCTTGTCCTGGCCTTTTTCAAAGTAGGTGTTGGTCATGCGGGAGTATGCCTTGCGGCGGGTGGATTCGCGGCGCCCGTTGCCTGTGGGCGGCAGGCCCAATTGTGTGGCGGAAGCCAGGTCCGAAATGCCGGTTACCAAAATGCCGTCTTTGATGATCTGGGTATCGCCGGCCAGCACGCCGTCATCATCAAAGAAATAGGAAGCCGCGCTGAGCACGCCGGCAGCGCCGTCCCGCATGTTGCAGATGGGGGAGGCAACATATTTGCCCACATATTCCTTGGCAAGGGCGCGGTCCTTCACAAACTGGTCCATTTCCACGCCGTGTCCAAAGGCTTCGTGGGCGATCAGGCCGGTAATGGAAGAATCGGTGATCACATCGTATATGCCAGGGGTGATGGGCTTGGCTTTCGTCAGGGCATCGGCCTTTTTCAGCAGCTTATCCTGTAAAGCAGGCAGGTCCAAAAGCACTTTGCCCATGGTGTGGTCGTAAGCCCCTTCGCGGGAATGAACCACTTTACCGTTGTCACGGTATACCGCCATCATATTGCCGTTGATCCACGCATAGTGCTGGCTCAGTTCGCGGTTGGCGGAGATGAAAAGCTTGTTTACTTCAATGGATCCCAGGGCAACCATGGCATTGAGCAGCTTATCGCTCTTTTGCAGCAGGGAATTGCAAATGTCCTTGCACGCTTGCAGCAGCTGATCATCGGTGTAATCGGCCAGATCGGTGGGGCGGTCAAAGTGCTGAACCAAGGGTTCATCTGCCAGCTGAATGCTGCCGATGGTGGCTTCTTGCAGGGAAGCGTTCAATTGAAATGCGCCGGCAATGGTGCTGCTGAGTGCGCCGATATCGCCGGAAATATCGTCCAGAGAATACTCAAAAAAGACTTTTCCGTCGCTCAGTTTGATGACGAAGCCGCATTCGGTATCCCGTCCGGCATTGATGCCGGAGGATTTCCGGTCCGCCATGATGGACTTGGCTTTGATATCCACGCCCAGAATACTGACGTATTCATAGTGCTGTTTGAGAAGCGAAACCAGTTCTTTCATGGCGCTTCTGCGGGAATTGAGAAATTCAGAAAAACACATACGAACTCCTTTTGCAACATTATGATGCATTCATTATAGCAGGCTTTGTACAAAATACAACCTTTCAAAAACAAATGTACCAAAGAAAAACACCCGCCTTTGAATGCGGGTGCTGAGAGAATGCTTCGTTATTTCTGTTCTTCGTGAATCATCATTTTGACGATTTCGGAGTCGGTTTGCTTCATGCCGATACGGCCGATGTGACCTACCGTGGAGATGGTATCGCCTGCATCGCCCTGCAGAATGCCGGTGTTTGCCTGATAAGCCTTGCCTTCCATGGCAAGGGAATGGGAGAACATGGCAGCGTCCAGTGCGGAAGAAATCTTTGCCGCGCAGGATGCCTTGGCGCCGTCGCAGATGATGCCGGGAATATCTGCCATGGTGTTGTCAATGGTATCTTTGATTTGCTGCAGTGTTCCGCCGACCATGTAGGTAATGGCAGCGCCGGCAGCGCAGGCGGCAGATACGGCGCCGCAGAAGGCGGAAAGCTTGCCGATGTACTCTTTCTGGTACACCGTCAGCAGGCTGGAAAAAGCCAGTGCGCGCATCATGCGGGCTTCGCTCATGTGTTTTTCACGGGCATATACAATGATGGGAACGGAGGAGGTAATGCCCTGATTGCCGCTGCCCGAGGTGATGATGACAGGCATATCACAGCCATCCATGCGGGCTTCGGAAGCAGCGGCGGCATAGGCGCGCACCTTGGCAATCACGCTGTCCGGATAGGTTTTCAAAATGGCTTGTCCGATGCCCAGACCAAAAGCGCCTTTCATGCCTTCCTGCGCAATGGCCATATTGCAGGCAATCTGTTTTTCGGTAAAGGGACGGATTTCGCTGAGCTCCACTTCTTCGGCAAAAGTCATAATATTTTCGACAGAAAGATGGCTGCGGTCTGTCTTTTCTTCAGGCACCACTTTATCATCAAACAGGTACAAGTCTTTATCGTTTTTGCTGATGCGCACAATGTTGGTATGGCTGTGGCGCACTTCTACTTCCACCCGGTCATCCCCGGCATACAGGGTAATGATGAAGTGCAGGGGAATGGGCGAATCCAGAAACTCTACTTTGCAGCGCTTTTCGGCAATGAATCGGGCGGTGTCTGCGCGTCCCTGGTCATTCACGTTTTCCAGCACTTCCATATGGCGTGCAGAATCACCGCACAGCGCACCCAGTACACAGGCAGCTTCAATGCCGGTCATTCCGCCGGAATTGGGAATACGTACACAACGCACATTTTTGATGATATTGCCGCTGCACTGCGCCCAAATGCGCTCAGGGGTGCAGCCCAGTTCATCTGCAGCGCGTGCAGATGCCAAAGCCAGTGCGATGGGTTCTGTGCAGCCCATGGCCGGAATCAGTTCTTCTTTCAGAATGTCCAGAAAACTCCGCTTGATTTCAGCATTCAGCATATGCGTACTCCTTTGATTGGATGTATCTGAATAATTTATTATAATACAGAATTCGACAAATTTCCAGTGTGCGGGGCGAAAAAACGAAAGAGACCGGGAAGCAGAAACTCAATAGAAAACAGCACCGTGCAATGCAGGGTGCTGCGATGGTTTTACTGCGCCGTAAAGAGGCTGGAAGTGGCTTCATCCTCATACTGACGGGTATACAGGCTGTAATAGTGTCCGCGCGCCTTGAGCAGTTCCTCATGACGGCCGCGTTCGATGATTTTGCCGTCCTTGACCACCAGAATCAGGTCGGCATTCTTGATGGTGCTCAGGCGGTGGGCAATGACCAGGGAGGTACGGCCATTGATGATGGTTTCAATTGCGTTCTGAATTTTCTGCTCGGTGATGGTATCTACGGATGCCGTGGCTTCATCCAGCACCAGAATGCGGGGATCGGCCAGAATGGCGCGGGCAAAGGAAATCAACTGCTTTTCACCGGTGGAGAGCATATCGCCGCCTTCGCCAACATCGCTGTCCAAGCCCTTTTCCATACGGGCTACCACTTCTTCGGCAGAAACCAGCTTCAGTGCTTCGTTGATCTGCTCTTCGGTGGCATTGGGGTTGCCGTAGAGAAGGTTTTCGCGGATGGTGCCGGAGAACAGATGGGGCGTCTGCAGCACGTAGCCGATGGCGGAATGGAGCCACAGCTGGCTGCGTTCACGGGCATCGCGGCCGTCGATGAGCACCTGACCGCGGGTGGGTTCAAAGAAGCGGCACACCAGGTTGACCAGCGTGGATTTGCCGGCGCCCGTTTCACCCACAATGGCAATATTGGAACCAAAGGGGATTTTCAGATTGAAGTTTTCCAATACATATTCATCGCCGTCGGGGTATTTAAAGTCTACATCGCAAAATTCGATATCGCCCTTGATGGGTTCCCAGTTTTCGCGCTTGGGATCAAAGGTATCGCCGTATTTTTCGATAACTTCGGGAGAATCCATTACGTCGGACTTGGTTTCCATCAAACGGGAGAAACGTTCGATGTTTACCTGCGTGGTAATCAGTTCGGAAATGGCATCAATCAGCCAGCGCACGGGCTCCATCATGCCCTGCGCATACGACATGAACATGGAGAAGGTGCCGACTTCGCTTTCTGCAATGTAGCCGCCGCGCCAGAGCACGATGGCCAATGCCAGAGAAGATGCAATGTTCAGTGTGGTGGAGAACATACCGCGCAGATGGGCAACGCGCATGCTCTTTTTACGCATGGCGTTGGTATCGTTGACAAAATCGTTGACCATCTTGTCTTCAATGACCAGCGTTTTGATGGTCTTTGCGCCGGTAATGCCTTCGTTGAAGTTGCTGGTGATCTTGGAGTTCAGCTCGCGCACTTCGCGGTTGATGCGGATGAGCTTTCCCTGAAAGAGGGAAAAGAGCAGCACAACCAGCGGCAGAATGGTAATGACCAGAAGAGCCAGTTTGGTGTTCACCATCAGCATGACCACTACAGAACCAACCAGGTAGGACATATGCCACGTGGCATCCATCAGCGTCCAGGAAGCCAGACTGCCGATGCGGGAAGTATCGCTGATCACACGGGCGTGGATGTAACCTACACTGTTCTGGTTGAAGTAGGAGAAAGACAGCGTCTGCAGATGGTTGAAGGCGGCATCGCGCAAATCGCGGTTCATGCTCACTTCGGTCTGCATGGCATAGGCGCAGGAAAAGTAGTTGAGAAAGCCCATCAGACCGATGATGACCAGATAGCCCAGAATGAACCAGGGCAGCGTATCCAGCGTTTTCAGGCTGATGAAGTGGTTCAGCGCATAACGCTGAAACTGGGGAACGATCAGGTCAATGCCGGTGGACAAAAGACCGAAGAAAACCATGATGATGAGCATGAAGCTGTATTTCTTCATGTAGGGCAGAATTTTGCCGATACCGAAGAAGGGGAGAGAGCGCTTTTCTTCCTGCTTTTCATAGTGGCTCATGCTTCCACCTCCTCTTTGGAAAGGGACTGAATTTCGTAGATTCGCTGGTACAGGCCGCCTGCTTTCTGCAGTTCTTCAGGCGTGCCTTTTTCAACGATGCGGCCGCGGTCCAGCACAATGATCTGGTCTGCCTTGGACAGCGTGGTGATGCGGTGGGAAATCAGGATGATGCTGGCGCTGCCAAAGCGCTTTTCCAGAGCCTTGCGGATCTTGGCGTCCGTTTCTGCGTCTACGGCGGAAAGGGAATCATCAAAAATCATGATGGGCGTTTTCTGCGTCAGCATGCGGGCAATGGCTGCACGCTGCTTCTGGCCGCCGGACAAAGTGACGCCGCGTTCGCCGACGAACGTATCATACCCCTTGGTAAAGCCTTCGATGGTTTCGTCCAGGCAGGCTGTGCGGGCAGCTTCGCGGATATCGGAAAGGGTAATGTTTTCATCAGTAATGGACAGGTTTTCCTGCAGCGTGCGGGAGAAAAGGAAGGGTTCCTGCAGCACAATGCCGATGTTCTTGCGCAGGTGATCGCGCTTCATGTCGGCAATATCAACGCCGCCGATGGTAATTTTGCCATTGCCTTCAGGCAGATCATAAAGCCGGTCCAGAAGCAGCATCAGCGTGGATTTTCCGCTGCCTGTGCCGCCCAGAATGCCCAGCGTGGTGCCGGCTTTCATGGTAAAGTTGATGTCGTGCAGCATCTGCGGACAACCGTCATAGGCGAAATTTACGTGCTCAAAGGCAATGTCGCCGGTCAGGTCGGGGGTCAGGGCGTTTTCCTTGTCTTTTTCTGTTTCGGAGTGGATGATGTAGCCGATGCGGTCCACTGCAACACCGGCCTTGCTCATTTCGGAAATCATGCGGCCCAGCTGGCGGATGGGCCAGATGAGCTGGGAGTTATAGGAGATGAACGCGATGAATTCACCGGAAGTGATTCTGCCGTCCAGACAGAAGAGCACGCCGAAAATAATAACCAGCATGATCTGTGTGCCGCTGAGCATATCGGAAACGCTCCAGAAGCGGCTCATCACGCGGCCCAGACGCACCCACAAGCCGGTGTATTCTTCGTTATGCTTCACAAAGCGGTCGCGTTCATAGCGTTCGCGGCCAAAGGCACGCACCACACGCACGCCGGTCAGGTTTTCCTGTACCATGGCAGACAGGCGGCCTTCGCTTTCGTCGCAATCCTTGAAGCCGCTGCCGATTTTGCTGTGGAAGCGCAGGGAGTAAAGCACAATGAAAGGCATGGGAATCAGCGCAATGATGGCAAGGTACATATTCATGGAGAACATGAATACCATGGACATGATGACCAGAATGGAGATGCGGAACAGCCCCGTCATCTGACCGGCCACAAAGTTGCGGGTGGTATCAATATCGCTGGTGCAGCGCTGAATGATATCGCCGGTATGGTTCTTCATGTGCCAGCTGAAGGGCAGGTGCTCGATGTGGGTGTACAGCATATCGCGCATGGTTTTGGTCAGCGTTTCGGATGCGCGGGTGTTGGAAAGCAAAAACCCGTACTGCGAAAGTGCCTTAACAATGGCTACAACCAGTACGCCCAGCGCCATGATCCATAGATGATCGCCCAGATATTCAAAGCCGCCCAGACGGTTAACCAGCTTCATAACGGCAGGTCCGAAGGTGGAAGGGTTGCCGCCGATGGCATTATCCACAGCGGCGCGGACAATCTGTGGGGTAATCATATCGCTCAGAGCGGTCAGCGCTGCCAGTAAAATGCCCAGCACGAACATGCCCTTGCTGCCCTTGAGAAAACGCCAGATCAGCGCAGCTTTGTTTACAGTAGTGTTTTGCCTTTGCATAAAAAGGATCCTTTCTTGATTCAGTAGAAAACGTATTGGGGTTGGAAGATGCATATACAGAAAAAGCGGACAAGATTTCAGGACCGTTCTGACGTCTTATCCGGCGCAACACGCTACGTATTGGCCCTTCGATGTAACTTTTTCATTATACATGAACATATCTGCAATGTCAACGAAATGCCGCCCTGGGGAAGAAAGTGAACAATGAGTGAGCAGCGGCAAAATGCATATTATGTATTAAAATTGTATAAATATAAAAATTGCATTGACATTGCAGCGAATTAGGAGTACCATGGGCGTTAATTAGGAAATGATTGGAGAAACGCTTATGGATTTGCAGAAAATGATCCGAAAGTATGCGTATACATTGGCGCGTGTAGGTCTGAACGTACAGCCCGGTCAGCCTGTGCTGGTGGAGGCTGCGCTCGAAGGCGCCTATTTTACGCCTGTCTTTGCCGAAGAGTGCTATAAGCTGGGTGCAAGTAATGTTATTGTTCATTATCTGGATGAAGCGAATCTGAAAATTGCTGCGAAGTACCGCAGCGATGCGGATGTGCGCAAGGTGGAGGAATGGGAAAAACTGCAGAACCAGCAGTATCTGGATGAAGGCGCCTGCTTTGTGCGTCTGGAGGGCGTGAACCCCAAACTGATGGAAGATGTACCCGAATCCCAGGCCAATGCCATCTTTGCCCATGTGGATGCAGTGCGCAATATTATGCGCAAGGCCAGCCGTGAAAAACGCTGCCACTGGCTCATTGCCATGATTCCCACCCAGGAGTGGGCAGAATTTATTCTGAAGGATGTGCCCAAGGAGCAGGCGCTGGAAGAACTGTGGAAACTGCTGCTCAAGCTTTGCTACATCGATGAAGAAAACGATGTGGTGAAGACCTGGGAAGAAAAGAGCCTCAAAAAGATGGAACGCGGCCTGAAGATGGATTCCTATGAGTTCACCAAGCTGCATTATACCGCATCCAACGGTACGGATTTGACCATCGCCCTGACGCCCTACAGCCGTTTTGGTTTTAAGCGTCCTGCCAATATGCTGCCGCATCAGGCCAATATTCCCACGGAAGAAATTTGCACTTCTCCCGAAAAGTATGGCACCGAAGGCGTTGTGTTTGCTTCCAAGCCCCTGGTGTTGGGCGGTAAGGCGATCGAAAACTTCGGCTTCCGCTTTGAAAAAGGTAAAGTTGTGGAAGTGATAGCCGAAGAAGGCAAGGAAATGCTGGAAGCACTGGTCAATACTGATGAAGGCGCAGCCTATCTTGGTGAATGCGCGCTGGTGGAATATCACTCTCCTATTTCCATGTCCGGTATTGTGTACTACACCACACTGATTGATGAAAATGCATCCTGCCATCTGGCCTTGGGCCGTGCGCTGGGACGTCCCCTGCCTGAGGATGAACCCTGGACGCTGAACGATTCTCAGATCCATATCGACTTTATGGTGGGTACGCCGGACCTGAGCATTATTGGTACCACGAAGGACGGCAGGGAAGTGCCTGTCTTTGAAAACGGCGACTTTGTGATCTGATTATAGGAATAAAGATATCAACTATGCAGGAGGAAATGAATCATGTCTATGTGTAAAAAGAGAGCCTGGGAACTTTTGAACGATCTGAGCTTTGTGCGTGTTGCCGGTACCGAAGCAGAAGTGAAGGCTGCAAACATCATTAAAGAACATTGTGAAAAGGCCGGTATCCCCGCTGTGATCGAAGATTTTGAAATCGACACCGTGGAAATCGACGTGGCCACACTGGAAGTATTGGAACCTGAATATCATGCTTATCCCGTAATCGGTATCGGCAAAACGCCCAACACCCCTGAAGACGGCGTGATCGGCGGATTCAAGTATATTGAAGAAGCGCTGGATGCCAATCTGACCGACGTGGAAGGCAAAATCGTGCTGCTGCAGGGCCGCGTTGCTCCCGATACCTATGAAAAACTGGCGAAGAAGGGCGCTGTGGGTTACATTGCTATCGCCGGCAACCTGTACGAAGATGAAAGCATCAAGAACGAACTGCGTCCTTCCAATGCATTTGGTAAAAAGAATCCTCTGCCCGGTCTGAAGATTCATATTTCTGAAGCGGAAAAGCTGGTGCTGCAGAAGCCCACAGAGGTGAAAATGGTGCTGCATTCTGAACAGAAGAAGGCCACCGCTCACAATATTGTGGCGACCATCGAAGGTACCGATCTGAAGGATGAAGTGATCGCATTCAGCGCCCATTGCGATTCCGTGCCCTATTCCAAGGGTGTGTGGGATAACGCCACTGGTTCTGTAACCATTGCAGAACTCATGCATTATTTCAAGGAAAAGGGTACCCGCAGAACCATGAAGTTCATCTGGTGCGGTGCTGAAGAGATCGGTCTGGTGGGCTCCCGCGAATACTGCAAGGCCCATGAAAAGGAACTGGAAAACTATATTTTCAACATCAATTTCGATATGACCGGCGTGACCATCGGTAAGGAAGTGTGCTGCGTTTCCGCCAGCGAAGATACCCTGCATGCCATCGAATTCATGGCCAAGATCAATAACTATCCTGTGAAGGCTGATCTGGGTACCTATTCTTCCGACTCCACCAGCTTTGCCGGCGCCGGTGTGCCTGCCTGCACCTTTGCCCGTCTGGCTGCTCAGGGCGGCGCTCAGATCCATAACCACAACGATACCATTGATCATCTGGATCCCGATTCCTTCATGATTACCTGCAACTTTGTGGCGACCTTTGCTGAATCCATTGCCATTGCACCTGTGAACCCCATTCCCCGCAAGTTCGCTGACAGCGTGAAGGAAAAGCTGGAAGAGGGCAAAAAGCGCCGCGCTGCCATGGAAGCCAAGGAAAAGGAAGAAGAGAAGAAGGACGAAAAGCCTGAAGAAAAGAAGGAAGAAAAGAAGGAAG
>JAFYLS010000095.1 GCA_017550035.1 Clostridia bacterium | reverse complement strand
TTCTGCGACTGCCCCTCACCCCCATGGAAGAATCAAATGCCCAGAAGCTGCAAAATGAACTGAAGAGACTGGAGATTATCTGATCATGCTGAATATACTTTTGTCCGGTGCATGCGGCCGCATGGGACGCGTGATTGCCGGCATCTGCAAAGACCACGACGTGCAGATCGCACTGGGCGTGGATGTAAAGAACGAAGAATACGCAGGTTTTCCCGTATATCCTTCCTTTGATCTGTGCCCCGAAAACCAGGCACAGGCACTGGTAGATTTTTCCCGGGCAGAAAACCTGCACGCCGTACTGGCTTACGCGGTTGCACATCGCCTGCCCGTAGTGCTGGCCGCCACCGGCTATACCGAAGAAGACCTTTCTGCCATCCGTAAGGCCGCAGAGGTCATTCCCGTATTCCGTAGCGCCAATATGAGTCTGGGCGTGCATGTGCTGAAGCTTCTGAGCCGCCGCGCCGCCGAACTGCTCAGCGGCTTTGATATTGAGATCGTGGAAAAACACCACAATCAGAAGCTGGACGCACCCAGCGGCACAGCTGTAATGCTCTATGATGCCGTCAAAAGCGCAGACAGCGAACCCGTATACGGCCGTCATGAACGCACCGAGCGCCGTCAGAAGAACGAAATCGGCGTACTATCCGTTCGCGGCGGCACAGTGACCGGCGAACACGAAGTAGGCTTTTACGGTCCCAGCGAAACAGTTCTCCTTTCCCACTCCGCACAGGACCGCGTCATTTTCGCCCATGGCGCCATGCGTGCTGCCAAGTTTATCGCAGCGCAGGCTCCCGGCGAATATAACATGGACGATATGATTCATCTTTGATATTAACCAGATCAATGAAAACAGGCTCCTTTCGGAGCCTGTTTTCATTGATGCTCATGTTTCATTTTTCGCTGTTCTGCAGCAGCATGCGGATGCGTGTCGTACTCTGCGTACTCAGCGTGCCATTTTCAAGTTCGCCGATGACCAGCGACAATGCGATCTGGTCCTTATCCAGCCAGTTCAGTTCCTTGGCCGTACGGGCCACCCTTTCGTCTCCTGCATCCATGGTATCGCGGATATGGTAACGCAGATAGGTCACATCCCCTTCGTATGTTACCTTCAGATCCGTCCACGGCGCAGTCAGGTCCCAGTGGACGGTCTCCAGCTCCTGACTGACGCGGAAGCGGTCATTGGGCTGCAGTTTGTAGCCGATCACGATGTTTTCGCCGTCGTACACAGCTTCCTCAATCTCAAGGCGCACATCCCCGTCCAGCAGGAATACACCGTTTTCCGTTTCCTCCACATCCCCGAAAGTGGAATAAATGGGATCGCCCCAGAGTTTTCCGTTCTGCTCCCAGACCGTGACCTGTACAGGAATGACAGGTGTGCCGATCAGATCATACATGCATGTATACACGTTTCCGTTCTTGTCCACATGCAGCATAGAGTATGTAAGACGGATGGGCATGTACACAGATACCTGCTTTTGCCCGTACCAGAAGGGCAATTCATCGGTAAAACCGTTGGGCATGTACACATTGGTTTTCTGCTGCGAATCTGTGCTCCAATAAAGACGCCATCCCAGTTCCCCATACCTGATCAGATGCTGCCCATGGCTATCCACCAGTTCGCCGCTGGCATATGGCTCGCAGCCTGTCAGCGTATCACCGTAGTTCAGAGTATACAGATAAGGCCAGAATTCAGGGTAATACTGCAGATAGGTTTCCCGATCATTTTGCACCTGTGCCAATGTGCCAGCGTATTTCCATTCAGGAATCAAGCCATCCGGCAATCCCTTGGTGATCTGCACCTGACCTTCCTCTTTCAGGGTAATCTGCATCTGATTATACTGCATTACACTTTCTTCCACAGTGATGCGGTATTCCGGGAATCCGTCCTGTGCACGGAGCAGGAAGTGGGTCCCGTCCTCCCCCACCATATCCACGGCGCTTTCACGCACCTTATCATTTGTGGGAAAAACCACAGCGTCAGCGCATGCAGGAACAGAAAGGGCAATGGCCTGCGTATCACCAACCCTCCCTGTCATACCGTAATAATGGTTTTCATCATAGCTGTACCACACAGCGCGGGTATGGGTTTTAAGCAGCGGCAATTGGATATGAATGGCTTCCTGATTTCGGAGCGCATCCCCCAGATTTTCAAAGCACAGGTACGTAAGCCCGTCATCCCCATCTACTAAATAGCTTTTTTCGCAACCCTCCTCAAGGGTATTGTCCAGTATCCATTCGTAGCAGTTGAGCACGCAGCTGTCCTGTTTGCGGCGGTCTTTTTGGACAGAAGGGAATTTTTCCCATATGGTCCGTACGTCTTTATTGTCATACAACCTGCCTTCCTTCTGCCGTGCGGCAGCGTCCGTATCCTCAAAGGGCTCCTCGGTGATGTTTGCTTCCCCCTCCATTCGGTAGCCGATGAGCAGGTTCGTGCCGTCGTAATGCATCTTTTCCACAATCAACACCTGAGAGGGATATTCTTCCTCTGCCGGGATAACGAAAGAGATCTTTTCTACACGGGCAATAGGCGAAGCCGCGGGCTCTTCAGTGGGAAACGTCAGACCTATTGCGCCGGAACACAGCAGTATCATCAGAAGTGCACAGGCAAGAGCAGCAAAGGATACTTTCTTTTTCATCACAATTCCTCCTTCCAGCGTTGCAAGGAGGCGCTGTTTTTCT